>NZ_BDBA01000053.1 GCF_001612745.1 Nocardia amamiensis NBRC 102102
GGCTGCTGCCGTTCTAC
Source organism: Nocardia amamiensis NBRC 102102 (assembly GCF_001612745.1). GTDB lineage: Bacteria > Actinomycetota > Actinomycetes > Mycobacteriales > Mycobacteriaceae > Nocardia > Nocardia amamiensis. The sequence continues at coordinate 18 of NZ_BDBA01000053.1, forward strand.
GCGAGCGTGCACCGCGGCGCGGGTTACGCGTCGCGGATCTCTACCGAGTGCTACGAGGCCGCCCGCGGATCGGTGGCCGAGTTCCTCGACGCCGCCGACGACCAGGTGGTGGTGTTCACTCGCAATACCACCGATTCGCTGAATCTGCTCGCGTCCTGCGTGCCCGGCGACACGGTGGTGCTCGATATCGAGCACCACGCGAACTTCTTGCCGTGGACCAGGCACGGCCGCCGCGTCGTGCAGGCGGCCGATACCGTCGAGGAGACCGTCGGCAGGCTGGTCGCCGAGTTGTGCAGCAAGCCGGCCGCGTTGCTCGCGGTGACCGGCGCGTCGAACGTCACCGGCGAGGTGCTTCCGTTGGAGCGGCTGGCCACCATCGCGCACCAGTGCGGCGCCCGGATCCTGGTCGACGCGGCCCAGCTGGCTCCGCACCGGCGGATCAGCCTGCGCGACATCGGAATCGACTACCTGGCCTGCTCCGGCCACAAGCTGTACGCGCCCTTCGGCGCTGGTGTGCTGGTGGGCAAGCGCGATTGGCTCGACGCGGCGCAACCCTATCTATCCGGCGGCGGGGCGGTTCGCGAGGTGAGCACTACCGAGACCGAGTGGGCGCCCGCTCCGCAGCGGCACGAGGCCGGGTCGCCGAACGTGCTCGGCGCCGCCGCGCTGGCCGCCGCTTGTGACGCGCTCGGTGCCATCGATGTCGAAACCCTTGCCGCCCACGAGAAACGGCTCGCCGACCGGCTCCGCGACGGCCTCGTCGCGATCCCGGGTGTGCGCCTGCTGCGGATCTGGTCCGACAGCCCCGACTCGGTCGGCATCGTCGCCTTCGCGCTCGACGGATTCGCTCCCGGTCATGTCGCCGCCTACCTCTCCGCCGAACACGGCATCGGCGTGCGCGACGGACGCTTCTGCGCCCACCCGCTGCTCGCCCGCCTCGGCCTGGACGGTGCCCTGCGCGCGAGCATCGGCCTCGGCACCACCTCCGCCGACGTGGACCGCCTGATCGACGCCGTGTCCACCCTCGTGACCACCGGCCCCACTTGGGACTACGCCCCCACGAACGGCCTGTGGAACCCCACTCCCGAAACCCGCCCCTTCACCTCCACCGCCCCCACCGGCGCGGCCCCCTGCCTGATCGGCTGACGACGCGGTCCGAGCGGCGCTGCCGGATACTATCGGCGTATCCGGCAACCCGACCTCGAGGTGGACCTATGAGCATGCTGCCCGTCTGGGCCACCGACCCGGGCGCTCTCCTCATCACGGAGGAGGACTACGACGCGCTGCCGGAAGACGTCCAGCGGCAGATCGAGGTGGTCGACGGCCACGTGATCGTGTGCCGCAGCGGAACCTTCCAGCACAACAACGTGGCCCGGCGGCTGGCGAACTCTTTGGAGCAGGCGAGCCCCGATGAGCCGTGCACCGGCGTGGTGACAGATTTCGAGATGCACTACGTCCGGAGCCGTCCGGCGGGCCCGGGCTTCTCGTTCCGCCGCCCGGATGTCGCGTTGTACCGGTGCATCGACGGCGATCGGAAACTGACGACCGCGGACGTACTTCTGGTGGTGGAGGTCGTCTCGCCGGGATCGGAGTACACCGACACCGTCGACAAGTGTGCCGAGTATGCGAACGAGGGGATCCCGATCTATCTGATCGTGCACTTGGCCGCCGATCGCACAGTGAAGATCATCCAGGAGTACCGCCTCGACTGGGCGAGCCGCAGCTACCGGCTGGCCGAGACACACCAGGAGGTGCTCCGGCTGACCGATCCCTTTCCGGTCTACATCGAATTCGGCGCCTTGGACGGAGCCTGAGATGTCGCGCCGAGGTCCAGGTAAGCGGCTGCAGCACAGCGCCGCACACCGCCGAGGAGGATGAGATCAATGGCTGAGCGTGGTGATTGGGCCAGATTTGTTCAGTCGCCCAGCAACGTCGGGCGGTAGTAGCGGCCGTTGTAGTACAGGAGGGGGGCCGCGGCGGGCTCTTCGTCGGTGTTGTCGTGGACTCGGGTGACCAGGCCGACGACGAAGGTGTGGTCGCCGATGGGGATGAGCTGCTGCACGGTGGTGCGCAGCCAGATGGGGGTGCCGTGCAGGACCGGCTCGCCGGTGTCCAGGGAGGTCCACAGGGAGCGGTCGGTGAATCGCTCCTCGGCGGCGCGGGAGAACCGGTGGGCCAGGTGCTGCTGGTGTTCGCCGAGGAAGTGGATGACCACGGATTCGGCGTCCAGCATGGCGGTCAGGCTGGAGGACGTGTGCGCGATGTTGAACGAGACCAGCGGCGGGTCCAGCGAGAGCGACGCGAAGGAGGTGGCGGTGAAGCCGACCGGCCCCCGCGGCGAACTGAGCGTGACGACGGTGACGCCCGCGGGGTAGTGGCGCATGGAGGCGCGATACTGCTCGGCGGTGATGCCGCTCAGATCATCGGGAATCTGGAGTTCCGTCTCGGGCCGTGATGCTTCTGTCACAGGACGAAACTACGCCGGGTCGCCGAGCCGGCACGCCAGCGCGTGGTGCTGGATGCTGTCCACCGGTCAGTCCACATCGATCGGAAGACCCGCGGTGATTCGCAGCAGCTCCGGGAACGACGTGCGGAAAATAGTGTTCGGGTGCCCGCCGGCGGCCCAGAGTTCGCGATGCCGCGACAGCACGTTATCCACCCAGGTCGGCAGGTTGGTCGGATGGCCGACCGGTGCGACACCGCCGATCGGCTGGCCGGTGACCTCGCGCACCAGCTTGGCGGGCGCCCGGGTGAGCGTGCCCTCCAGGCGCGCGCCGGTGTTCGCCAGGTCGACCTGGTGCGCGCCGGAGACCAGCAGCAGCACCGGGTCGTCGTCGAGCAGGAAGACCAGCGATTTCGTGATCGCGCCCACGTCGACGCCGAGCGCTGCGGCGGCGTCCGCGGCGGTGTGCGTCGGCTCCGGCTGGGCCATGATCAGGCCGTGGTGGCCTCGGGCGATGAGGGTATCGGCGACCCGGCAGGCGACCGGTGGCAATGACGACCTGCGCATCTCACCAGGGTAGAGCGATTGCGGGCGGTACGCCGCGCGAGTCGCGCACCGGTTCAGTATTCCGGATACCCCTCGATGGGCCCGAGCATCCCGGAGATCCGCGCACGGGTGATCCGCGCGAGCTGGGCCACGTCGTGCGACGAGACCTGCTCGTGCACAAGCGCTTCGAAGGCGCGGTCGACATCACGCTGGGAGAGGGCGAGTAGTTCGACATCCGCCTTGGTGAGCAGCGCGTCCCGGTCGGGGTAGGGGCGGCCGTCGGTCAGCTTCGCCGCCCAGGTGACATTGCAGCAGCATTCGTACAGCGCGTGAATCGCGCGGCCACGCGGCATTTCATTGAATCGGTCGAGGCCGATTCCGCGATGCATCAGCATGATCTCCTCCGAACCCGATCAATGAGGTTTGCTGACTCGACCATGATCCGGCCTCCTCCGAACCGGGAACCAGTGCGGTGCTGCTAATTTGCACAGGATTTACACGCTGCGAGGTTTGCGCGGTGCGTCCTGCATGCCGGAGTGTCCCGGCCCGGAGTTCCGATCTCATTTTCTCTCGATACGCTGTACAAATGACAGATTGGCAGGCTTTTACCGTCGAAACCAAGGACACCGTCGCGCAGGTGACGCTGACCGGCCCTGGCAAGGGCAATGCGATGGGCCCGGATTTCTGGCGCGAGCTGCCGGAGATCTTCCAGGCGCTGGACACCGATCCCGAGGTCCGCGCGATCGTGCTGACGGGTTCCGGAAAGCACTTCTCCTACGGTCTCGACTTGCCCGCGATGAGCGGCACGTTCGGCCCGCTGCTGGCCGATCGCGCCTTGGCTGCGCCGCGCACCGACTTCCTGACCGAGATACGGGGTATGCAGGCTTCGGTCACGGCGGTGGCGGACTGCCGCAAGCCGGTGATCGCCGCGATCGCCGGGTGGTGCATCGGCGGTGGGCTGGACCTCATCGCCGCCGCCGACATCCGCTACGCCAGCGCCGACGCGAAGTTCAGCCTGCGCGAGGCCAAGGTCGCGATCGTCGCCGACATCGGGTCGCTGCACCGGCTGCCCGGCATCATCGGCGAGGGGCACCTACGTGAGCTCGCCTATACAGCCAAGGACATCGACGCCGCGCGCGCGGAGAAGATCGGCCTGGTCAACGAGGTCTTCCCGGATCAGGAGGCGGTGCTGGACGCGGCGCACGCCACCGCGCGCGAGATCGCCGCGAACCCGCCGCTGGTCGTGCAGGGTGTCAAGGATGTGCTGGATCAGCGGCGCAAGGACGAGGTCGCCGCTGGCCTGCGCTACGTCTCGGCGTGGAATGCCGCGTTCCTGCCCTCGGAGGACTTGACCGAGGCGATCAAGGCGGTCTTCGAGAAGCGCGCGCCCGAGTTCCGCGGCAAGTGAGTCCGACGGCGCGTCCGTGCCGGAACGGACGCGCCGTGCCGAGGGTGGGCAAGGTGATTCGCCCCAGGGTTGCCCTCCGTCACCCTAGGGGTGGCTGTGCGGGGCGGCGATCGCCCATAACGTCTGTGACGTCAGAAATTCCGCCCCGCATTCAGGAGCACGAACAATGCGTATCAAGTCCATTCTCGCCGCTGGTCTGCTGGCCATCGCCGCCGTCGCCGGGGTGTCGACGGCAGCTTCGGCCTCAGCCGCGCCGGGATACCAGGACGTCGCCTATGGCGGCACCTACGTCGGCACCTACGCCACTTTCGACGCCTGCCGCGCCGACGGCACCTCGCCGAGCACCGGCGGCTACTACTGGGAGTGCGTCGAGACCTACAGCGGCTGGGATCTCTACATCTACTACTGAGCCACCTGTCACTGAGAAGGGGCATCCGGTATCCGGATGTCCCTTTTCGCCCTTCGGTCCACGATGGGCCGGGAAGACGAAGCGGGGAGCCCGGAACACCGGACTCCCCGCTTCGTTTGTGCCTTACGGGCTTTCAGTGCCCGCCCTGGTCTTTCAGGCGCTGGATGGAAGCCTCGACCTCGGCCTCGGCCTCGGCGCGGCCGACCCACTCCGAACCCTTGACGTACTTGCCGGGCTCGAGGTCCTTGTAGCGCTCGAAGAAGTGCTTGATCGCGGCGAGCTCGAACTCCGGGACGTCCTTCAGGTCCTGGATGTGGTCCCAGCGCGGGTCGCCCGCGGGCACGCACAGGATCTTGTCGTCGCCGCCCGCCTCGTCGACCATCTTGTACATCGCGACCGGACGGGCCTCGACGATCACGCCGGGGAACACCGAGTCGGGCAGCAGGACCAGCGCGTCCAGCGGGTCACCGTCCTCGCCGAGGGTGTTCTCGATGTAGCCGTAGTCGGCGGGATAGACCATGGACGTGTACAGGAACCGGTCGAGCCGGACCCGGCCGGTCTCGTGATCGACCTCGTACTTGTTCCGGGACCCCTTCGGGATCTCGATGGTGACGTCGAACTCCACGCCATCTCCTTCACTGCATCGGTGCCGAGCCTGCGACTCGGCTTCTTTTCGGCGACTGCCGACTCGGCCGCTGCGAGAGTGCCGACTCGCCAGGTTGTTCGGGGGAACGGTTGCGCAACGAGGATAGTGTGGTCGGCGGGGAGATGGGTGCGGCAGGCGGCTGCTGCGGGAATCGGTCAGGAGAGCGGCGGCGACGTGTTTGGTGGCAACGAGAACATCGGTGGGCTGGCTGCCCGGCGCAGGCGCAACAGATCGATCGGCGTGGCGGTCACGCTGGGCGTATTGCTCGGGGTCGTGGTGGTTGCGCTTTTCACAGTACGACCGTGGACCGCCGAATTCCGGCACGGCAGGCTGACCATCGCAGCGCCGCCCGCGCCGGTCGAGCCGTCGCCGCAGGTCAGCCCCGCACGCTCGAACGCGCCCGCGCCGAGTCCGGCGGGAATCGCCGCGGCGCTGGCCCCGGTGATCGGCAACCCGGACCTCGGAGCGTTCGCCGGTCAGGTGACCGATGCCGACAGCGCGATGGTGCTGTGGAGCGGCGACGCGAACAAACCGATGATCCCCTCGTCCACCGCCAAGATCCTGACAACGGCGGCTGCTCTGCTCACGCTGCCCGCCGAGCACCGGGTCACCACCAGGGTGGTCGCCGGTTCGACGCCGAACGAATTGGTGCTGGTCGGCGGGGGCGATCCGACGCTCACCGCGCAGCCGGACGGCAAGGGCTACTACCCGAACGGGCCGCGCCTGTCCGATCTGGTGGCCCAGATCAAAGCCGCGGGCCGACCCGTGGACACGATCGTCGTCGACACCTCCGCCTACACCGGCCCGACCATGGCTCAGGGCTGGGACCCGATCGACATCCCCGAGGGGTCCATCGCTCCGATCGAGCCGGTGATGATCGATGGCGGCCGCCTGCAACCGCTCGTCGAATACTCGCCGCGCACCGCCACGCCCGCTCTCGACGCGGGGCGGCGCCTGGCCACCGACCTCGGGCTCGACCCCGCCCTGGTCCGGATAGGCGTCGCGCCGCAGGGCGCGGCGGAGGTTGCCAGCGTGCGGTCGGCGCCACTGCGCGATCGGCTGCGCGACATGATGGTCTACTCCGACAATGTGCTCGCCGAGACGATCGGACGGGAGATCGCGACGGCGACCGGCGGCGAGGCTTCCTTCAGCGGCGGGGTCGCCGCGGTGCGCGCGGCGCTGCGCACGGCCGGTTTCGATGTCACCGGCTTGGATATGCACGACAGCAGCGGGCTTTCGGTCGACGACCGGCTTCCCGCCCGATTGCTCGACCGAGTCGTGGCGACCGCGGCCAAGCCCACCGGCGCCGCCATGGTGCAACCGGCGGGCACCAAGGCCAAGCCGGAGAACGACCGGATCGCGGCGACCTTGGCGCCGATGCTCGACGATCTGCCGGTCGCGGGTGCGACCGGCTCGTTGACCAGCCGATACGTCACCAGGGACCGGCAGGGCGCGGGCTGGGTCCGGGCCAAGACCGGAACTCTGTCGGTGTCCAGCGCGTTGGTCGGGTATGTGCTGGACGCCGATGGGCGGGTGCTGACTTTCGCTCTGATGTCGAACGATCGACCGCCGGAGGTGAGCAGGCCCGCTTTGGACGCGATCGCAGGCACGCTGCGAAACTGTGGATGCTCGTGACGGGTGGTTGACCATGACCCAGCAAGATTCCGGCCCAGTGGGCGCAGTCGAGCGGCGGAAGGGTCGTACAGGTCTGTCCGGCGTGGTCGATTGGCGCTTGGCCGCGAAAACCGGTTCCGCGCTGGTGCCTGCGGGTCCGCGCACATCGCGCTACTCGGCCGAACAGGTCGTCGCGGAACTGGCCGACGCGTCGGTACGCGCCGAAGCACCGGTTCGCGAGGTGAGCGGATTGCTGGACGACCGTCCGGTGCCGGTCGCCAGGATCGTCGACCGGCCGGGCTGGATCACGGCCGCCGCCGACTCCATGGCCCAGCTCACCGGCACCGGTGGTGCACCCACGGGAACCAAGCTGTTCGCGGGCAAGCCCGCCGGTGTGCAGGCTGGCGCGATGCTCGCGTTCCTGTCCACCGCGATCCTCGGCCAGTACGACCCGTTCACGGGGCCTGACGGCACCCTGCTGCTGGTCGCGCCGAACATCGTGGCGGTGGAGCGTGCGCTCGGGGTGTCGCCGAGCGATTTCCGGCTCTGGGTCTGCCTGCACGAGGTGACGCATCGGGTGCAGTTCTCCTCCGCGCCCTGGCTGGCCGAGTACATGCGCGCCAACGTCGAGGTGCTCGGCGAAGTCGGCGACGAGCCGCTGGCCGAGATGCTCTCCCGGCTGGTCGAGGAGCTGCGCGAACGTCGTCGCGGCGGTGTCGCCGACGACCCGGCCGCGCGCGGCGTGGTCGGCCTGCTGCGCGCCACCCAGGCGCCGCCACAGCGCGAGGCGCTCGACCGCCTGCTGATGCTGGGCACCCTGCTGGAAGGGCACGCCGATCACGTCATGGACGCGGTCGGTCCCGCGGTCGTGCCGACGGTGCAGCAGATTCGCACCGCTTTCGATCAGCGCCGCAGGCGTCCGACCAATCCGCTGCAACGCCTGCTGCGCGCCCTGCTCGGCGTGGACGCGAAGGTCGCGCAGTATGTGCGCGGCAAGAAGTTCGTCGACGAGGTGGTCGGCAGCGTCGGCATGGCGCGGTTCAACACCGTGTGGACCGAGGCGGACGCCCTGCCCCGCACCGACGAGATCGAGCACCCACAACGCTGGATCGAGCGGGTGCTCGGATAGGCCGGCGGGCTTCTGCGCACTGCCGACCCCCAGTCAGGACGGCGATCGGCCCCGCTGACCGCTTCCGAACCGAGCGACACGGTGGTTCCCGCCCGCCGCAGCCCCCGGGCGCGCTGACCCAGGGCGATCACGGATGGCGTCGATCGCTGCCGAACCGGCCGGGCCGACTGCGTCGGCGACAGCGATTCCGACGGGTTTGCCGCGCCGGGACCGTCGGGCGCAGCCAGTCGGTAGGCTGCGCGCATGGGGCGTGCGCCAGGAACGACACCCGGGCGCTTCGGATCGGAGACTGGGCCACCGGGTGCTGGGCGGTCTGCGCCCGATGCCGACGATGTGCGGCGCCTGCCCGAGACCGCCGCCGTGCTCGCCGTCCGCAGGGCGGTGCGGGAGTGGCTGAGCCGGTTCGGTCCGGGCGAAAACCAGGAGCAGGCGGTCGCGGTGGCGCTGTCCGGCGGCGCGGATTCGCTGGCCCTCACGGCGGCGGCGGTGGTGGAGACGAACGCGGTCGACGCGCTGGTGGTCGATCACCGATTGCAGCCGGGGTCGGGTGCGGTTGCCGCCGAGGCGGCGGCCCAGGCGTTGGCACTCGGCTGTCGGTCCGCGCGGGTGCTCGCGGTCGAGGTCGGCACCGAGGGAGGGATGGAGGCGGCGGCGCGCCGGGCTCGATACGCCGCACTGGACGCGGCGCGCAACGGTCTGCCGGTGCTGCTCGGTCACACGCTCGACGACCAGGCCGAAACCGTGCTGCTCGGGCTCGCGCGCGGATCGGGTGGCCGCTCGATTCAGGGCATGGCCGCGTGTGCCGAGCCGTGGGGGCGGCCGTTGCTCGATGTGCGCAGGGAGACGACCCGGCAACTGTGCGCCGACCTGGGAGTGACGCCGCACGACGACCCGCACAACGCGGCGCCGGAGTTCACCAGGGTTCGCCTTCGCACCGAGGTATTACCGCTGCTGGAGCAGATTCTCGGCGGCGGGGTGGCCCCGGCGCTGGCCCGCACGGCCGAGCAACTGCGCGAAGACGGCGCGGTGCTGGACGCGCTCGCCGCGGAACTGCTGCACACCGCGAGTGATGGGCAAGCGCTCGTGATCGAGACGCTCGCCACTGCGCCCGCAGCCCTGCGTAAACGGGCAATTCGGGCATGGCTGCTGGCAGGCGGAGCGAAAGCCCTGACCACCAAGCATTTACAGGCCGTCGACGAGTTGGTGACGGCTTGGCGCGGACAGGGTGGTGTCGCGGTCGGCGGAGGAACGCCAGGGAGCAGGTTGGTCGCAGGGCGCGAACATGGCAGGCTGACACTGCGGCTGGGCGAGAATGGCCATCGGAGGCGATGACGCAGACTCCACCGGCCCATCGGGCTCACCACCACGGAAGGGAATCCAGCTGACGTGTACGGGGACGACATCGCGTCGGTGCTGATCACCGAGGAACAGATCGCCGCCAAGACCCGGGAGCTGGCCGAACTCATCGCCAAGCGCTATCCCGCCGATGCTCCCGAGGGTGATCTGCTGCTGGTCGGCGTGCTCAAGGGTGCGATCTTCTTCATGACCGACCTGGCCAAGGCGCTGCCCATCCCGACCCAGATGGAGTTCATGGCCGTCTCGTCCTACGGGTCGTCCACCTCGTCCTCCGGCGTGGTGCGCATCATGAAAGACCTGGACAAGGACATCGCAGGCCGCAACGTTCTGATCGTCGAGGACATCATCGACTCCGGGCTCACCCTGTCCTGGCTCAAGCGCAACCTGTCCACCCGCAACCCCGCGTCGCTCGAGGTGGTCACGTTGCTACGCAAGCCCGACGCGCTACGCACGCACGTGGACGTCGCGCACGTCGGCTTCGACATCCCGAATGAATTCGTCGTCGGCTACGGCCTCGACTACGCGGAGCGCTACCGGGACCTGCCCTACATCGGCACCCTGGACCCCAAGGTTTACGGGGGCTGATCCCTACCTCGGCAGGATGCCGAAAATGGTTGCGGGGGAACCGGATCCGCCCCGATAGAGCGGTCCGCCCACCAGGACCCATGCCCCGGAGGCGGGTAACCCGGCGAGGTTCGCCAGACATTCCAAGCTGATCCGATGCTCGCCGTAGAGCAGCTTCGACACCGCGTAGGTGTCATCGGTGCCCACATCCGGGCCGAACGTGTCGATGCCGAGCGCGCCGCGGTGGCCGAGCCTGCCGGTGCGCAACAGCCATTCCACCGTTTCCACCGCGAAACCCGGTTGGCGACCGGCCGATTCGCCGGTGCCGATGAACTCCGGTGTGCCCCATTTCGCGTCCCAGCCGGTCCAGGCGATCACTGCGGCGCCGTCCGGAATCCGGCCGTGCTTCTCCTCCCAGCCGCGCAAGTCACCGATCGTGATCGCGTAGTCGCGATCGTTCGCGCACCGCTGCCTGAGGTCGATCTTCACCGCGGGCAGCAGCAGGTCGTCGGGGTCCAGCTGGTCCGCGGCGAGTCCGTCGGCGTCGAAGTGGATCGGCGCGCCCCAGTGCGTCCCGGTGTGCTCGCCCTGCTGGATGTAGCGCAGGTAGTAGCCGTCGTTCGCGATGGTGGCCACGATGTCGGTGCGGAATTCCGGATCGTCCGGGTACAGCGGCGTGGTGGCCGGATCGTGCACGTGCGACAGATTCACCAACCGCCCCAGCGGCCGCGGTGCGGTCATCGCGTTCGCTGCGGAATCGCCCTGGCCACAGCAAGCAGATCGGATTCCAGAAGCCGGAACAGCCGGTAGGTCAGCACGAACGCCAGAATGCCACCCACGCTCAGCACGCGTACCGGAACGATCACCAACCCCAGGTCGGCCGGGTCGACGAAGGTCGCGCTCGCCACACCGAGCAGCGGAACCGACGCCGCGACGCCGAGGTAGAAATTGCCGCGCTTGGCCAAGGCCCGCAGCTGGCTCTCGTCACCGGGACCGATCCCTCCGCGCACCAGCAATTGCGGGTAGACCGAGCGCAGCGAGTACACCATGATCGGGAAGAACGGATAGGCCAGCGCGATCGCCGCACACACCACCTGCGCGGCGAAGAAATGCAAGAACGTCTTCGGCGGTAGGTCGACACCCGAGAACGCCAGTCCCAGCGGCCAGATGATGCCCGCGACCAGCCAGAAGCCGAACGGCACCCACACCGCCCAATCACCCATCAGCAACGTGTCACGCCGTGCTTTCGCGAGCGTGCTCGCGGAGTACTCGCCACCGTGTTTGAGACGGTAAGCGAGCGCGAGCGGACGCCGGGTGAGGAACAGCAGCAGCAGCGCGGCCACCGGGAACGCGATCAGGTTGTTGATCAATCCGACCGCCGCGAATTTCTCCTGGGCGGCCGGCGACATCCGGTCGATGATCAGGGTCTGGTTCAGCTGGATGTTGTAGAAGCTCGCCAGCAAGTTCGGCACGCCGATGCACAGCGCCGCGATCGGAAGCAGCCAGCCGCGGGCCCGGTAGGCGAAGCTGTCCGGCGGGGGATCGACCAGGTCGCGCGCGTGGGCGTCCAGGCACAGGTCGAGTTGAACGGCGAGTTCGGCGCCGCTGCGCCACCTGTGCTTCGGGTCCACGTGCAGGCATTCCAACAGCACGCGGCGCAGTGCGGCCGGTGTTCCCTCCGGCACGCGCGACAGCGCCACCGCCGAGACGCCGCGTCGGCGCGCCGCGAGCATTCCCGCGTAGGTTTCGGCGGTCGGTCCGGACTCGGCGAGCGGTGGGTCATCGAACGGGCTCGCCCCCGTGAGCATCTCCCACAGCAGGACCCCGAGGGAATACACATCGCTGCTGTCGCCCGGCGCGGGCGCGTCGGGATCGAGGTAGCGCGCCAACTGCTCGGGCGAGCGGTAGGCCAGCGAATCTGTCGCGACGGCGGCCTGCGGCACCCCGTTCCTGCGCGGTCCCGACTCGCCGAGGGCGAAATCCGCGAGCTTCGGGATGCCCTCGGCGGTGAACAGGACGTTCGCCGGTTTGATGTCGTGGTGCAGCACGCCGTGGTTCGCGGCGTACTCCAGCGCGTCGGCCAGCCGCCTGCCCACCCACGCCACGGTCTCCGGCCAGCTCAGCCGCGCGATCTCGGCGCGCACGCTGGAATCCGATGGCCGGATCTCGCTCTTGGCCTCCATGGCACTGTCCACCGCGCGCAGCAGCAGCGCGCCGCCGTCGGCCACCGGTCCGCGACAACGTTGCTCGAGCACGCCGACCGCGCTGCCGCCCGGGAGGTACTGCATGTAGACGAGGCGGGGGAGGGCGGTCGCAGCGGCCGAGGGAAGGGTCGCACCGCGCGGCGCCGGAGATGTGGCTGCGGTGTGGTCCGGTGGACCGACGAACGTCGAGGATTCGGTTGACCGGTCGACGAGCGTTGCGTCGCGGTGGGTGAGGACGACGGTGCCTTCGGCCTCGGAGGATGTTTCGTCAGACCGTTCCGCTCCGTTGTGTCGTCGGGGCGAAGTGCGGCGGGATGTACCGGCGGCAGCGTCTGGATCAGGGGTCTGGGCGGTCGTGACGTCGAGACCAGGCGGCATGGCGACAGTGGTATCTCCGCCGGGCGCGTGTGGTGCGGCGACGGTCGTGTCGCCGGCGTCGTCGGGGCCGATTGCCTCGCGGCCCGTAGGTCGCGCGGCGATTGTGGCGTCGGGATCGAAGGGTCCGGCGACGGTGGTGTCGAGGTCGGGCGGCGGCTCGGCGATGGTGGTATCTCCGCCAGGCGCGTGTGGTGCGGCGACCGTTGTGTCTCGGGCGTGGTTGTCGGGGGCGATTGCCTCGCGGCCCGTAGGTCGTCCGGCGATTGTGGCGTCGGGATCGAAGGGTGCGGCGACGGTGGTGTCGAGGTCGGGCGGCGGCTCGGCGATGGCGGCGCCCGCATGGTTGCGGGCGGGTGCGGCGGAAACGGTCAGGGTGCGTGCGATTTCGGGGCTGAGCACCCGCTGGTCGAAGACACGCACGATGTGGGCGTGGTCGAGCTGGGCCATCGTCTGCGGTGCGCCCGCCCGTCCGGCCGAGAACCGCACGGCGACCAGTCGCTGCATGGATCGCTGCCTGGCGAGGAAGACCCGGCCGAGCAGGCTGCCACCCAGGTCGGTGAGCAGGTCGAAGTCCTCGATGCGCAGGCCAGGGGAGAGATCGGCCAACGCGGCGGCGGCCGCGCTCGACTCGGCGATATCGACGTCCGCGGCGTCGTCGGCGGCGAAGTCGGCGAGGCGTTCGCGAACCTCGTCGGCCAGATCCGGGTACTCGGCGAGAAAGTCGGGCAGCGGCAGTGGTGCGTGTCTGCGGCGCGCCAGGAACTCCTCGCACACGAGCTCGACGAGTTCGGGGCTGTCGTCTACTTCGGGGAATTCCTCCCGGTACTCGGCGACGCGTTTGCCGAGTCCTTCGCGTTCCCAGCGCCGCCGCAGATCGACTCGCACCAGATCGGTGAGCACGGCCAGACGCACCTGCGTGGCGTCGGGCACGTAGTCCGAGATCCGCGGCGGCACCCGATCATCTTGGAGGCTGCGTTGCCATGCGGTGGCGAACCGGGCGACAGCGTCGGCGCGCGAGGAGGTCACCTGCCGGTCTCCGCCACGTCCGCTTCGACGCGCGCCTGGCGGTCCGGGCGCGAGCCCGCTACGGCGGATTCCGGGTCGACCACGCGCTCGAGTGCCCGCAGGTCCGCCTCGAGCGAACGGAACAGCAGATAGGTGCCCACGAACGCGATTATGCCGCCGACGCACAGCAGCCGTACCGCGAAGATCACCGACGGGATGTCCTCGGCGGGGAGGAAGGTCACCCCGGCGACCGCGAGCAGCGGCACCGACGCGGCCACCGCCAGGTACCAGTTGCAGCGCTGGTCCAGCCCGCGCAGCCACACCGCGTCCTCGGGACTTATGTCCCCGTGCCGCAGGAACAACGGGTAGATGCACCGCACCATGTAGAAGGTCAGCAGGAAGAACGGATAGGCCACTGCGATCGCCCCGCACACCACCAGCGAGGAGAAGAAGTGCACCACGTCCCCTCTCGGTATGTCTCCGGTGGACAGCTGTAGCGCGAGCGGGAAGATGGCGCCCGCCAATACCCACAGCGAAAACGCCACGGCGACCGCACGATCGCCCATCAGCAGCGCGTCACGTCTGGCACGCCGCAGGATGTCCGGGTCGTATCGTCGTCCTTTGCGCAAACCGCGCGGCACCGTCAGCACATATCTGGCCATGTACAACACGAGCGCGATGCCGGCAGGGAAGAAGATCGCGTTCACGACGCTGGTGATGATGAGGAAGGTCCGCTCGGCTTCCTCGGTCATCCGGCTGATGATCAGCTGCTGGTTGTGCTGGATGTTGTACAGCGAGGCGAGCACATTCGGCAGCGCAACCGATATCAGCGCCACGAGCACGATGTGCGGGCGCAGCCGCCGCCGCCAGCTGTTCGGCGCGGGGTCGACCAGTTCCCGCGCGCGTTGGTCCAGGCACATCTCCAGCTGTCTGGCCAGGACCGCGCCGCTGGACCACCGGCCGTCGCGCTCAGGCGCCAGGCAGCTCAGCAGGATGCGGCGCAGGGCGGCCGGGCAGTCGGGCGGAACTCGATCCAGCGCCGCGGCGTCCACACCGGCGCTGCGGCGCTCCAGCATGGCCTCCAGGGTGGTGTCGTCGCTCTGATCGCCCGCGCCCGCCGTGCTGTCGTCGAATGGCTTGGCTCCGGTGAGCAGTTCCCAGAGCACCACGCCGAGCGAGTAGATGTCGGCGCGGGTGTCCAGGTCGGCGGCGCTGCGGTCGAAGCTGGGATGGCAGGCCTCCAGCTGTTCCGGCGACATGTAGGCCAGCGACCCGCCGAAGTAGGCGACCGGGCTGGTGCCCTCCACATTGCGACTGAAGCTGATGTTGAAGTCGGCCAGTTTCGGCACGGCTTCGGCGGTGAGCAGCACGTTGGCCGGTTTCACATCTCGGTGCAGCACGCCGTGCGAGGAGGCGTAGTCCAGCGCTTCGGCCAGCCTGCGCCCGAGCCAGGCCACCGTCTCCGGCCAGCTCAGCGCCGCGATCTCGGCTCGCACGCTGGAGTCGGTCGGCCGGATCTCGCCTTTCTCCTCCATCGCCGCGTCGACGGCGTTCAGCAGCAGTTGCCCACTGCGTTCGGTGGGTGGGGTGGAGCGCACCCAGCGCAGCACCCCGAGCAGCGTGCCACCGGGCAGGAATTGCATGTAGAGCAGCCGGAGCCGGCGCGCGGCGCCCTCGGCGTCGCCGAGCAGCCGCTGGTCGAAGACCCGCACGATGTAGTCGTGGTCCAGCTGGGCCAGTGTCTGCGGCTCGGTGCCGTGATCGGCGGAGATCTTGACCGCGACCAGCCGTTGCAGCGACCGCTGCCGGGCCAGGAAGACCCGGGCGAACGCACCGCTGCCCAAACCGGTGAGCAGATCGAAGTCATCGATCTGCTGACCGATTTCGATCTGGTCGAGCGCGTTGACCTGGCTCGGCCCGGTCGCGATCGTGGTGGGAACGGCGGTGGCCGTGCCCGTCAGATCGGCGGTGGTCGTTCTGGTCACCTCAGAACCACGATCGGCTGCGACGGTTTGGTTCAATACGGTGTCGGCGAGATCGGAGCGGGCGGGCGCGAAGGCGGTTCTGGTGGAGTCCTCCAGCACCGCGCGCCGGGTGCTCTGGTCTATCTCGTCGGCGTTCAGCAAGGCGCGCAGATCCTCCGCCTGAGCGGGATATTCGCGCAGACAATCGCGCGGATCGACCCGTTCCCCGCTGTGGCGGCGGATGACGAACTCCTCGTACACCAGACCGGCCGGGATTTCCTCGGGAGTGAGTTCGGGGAATTCGGCGCAGTAATCAGCCAGGCGTTTGCGTGCGGCTGGTTCCGGCGCGGCGCCCTTGCCCGCCGGGGGACGGCGCAGCCAGCGATGGCGTAAGTCGACGCGGATCAACTCGAGCAATGCCTCACGGCGCAACGTGGTCGCGTCCGGCAGATACTCGGCGATCTCGGGCGGGCGGCGAGTGGATTCCCATGCCGCGGAGAAGGCCGCTACCGCGCTGAATTCGGCATGTGACAGGTCGTCATAGCCCGCACCGGTGGCCGCACCTGTGTAGGTATCGGAACTGCTCTCAGAGTTCGCGCTCATACTCGGACCTAAGGGGCTCGGCGGACGCCGCGGAATCCGCAGCGGTCGATCGGTGGATGTGCCGCAAAAATTCTCCGCCACACCCGACACCATCATCCCCCGCGCCGTATTCGAAATGATAACTTGCGGCTCGACAGTGGATCACCCGATTTCGACAACGATGCGACGGGGGATGACAGCACATGTCTGATGATGCCGCGGTGATGGCGGACGGCTCGATCTCGACGAGAACAACCGCGCCCCGAACGACGATTCGCACGAGCAGGACCGCCGAGGTGGTCGCTCAGCTGTTCTCCGCCGCCGGGGACACGCGGTCCGGGCGCGGTCGGGAAGCCGAGCCGGATCCTGGGCACGACACCGCCGCGGCGATCGCGGCGGCTGTGCGGGACGGCGCGCTGCTGCCCAGCCGGGTGGTCGCGGAGGCAGCGACCTGGATCCGTGCGGCGGAGCGGGAATCGAACGCGCTCCCCGTTCTGCGCGCCGAGTGGGCCATGGCCGACGCCGCCGCGCTGGAGGAGCGAGACGACCTCGACGTGCTGCCGCTGGCCGGTGTGCCGGTGGCGGTCGAACAGGTCGCGTCGATCACGGGCGCGCCCGTGCGGTGGGAGCCGGATGCCGGGCATCCCGTGGCCGCCCGGCTGCGCGGCGCGGGCGCCGTGGTCTTCGGGCTCGTCGCAGGAAACGAGCCGGACCGTCGGGATCCGCCGGCTGCTTCGGATCGCGTCGTGCACAACCCCTGGAACACCGCGCGACACGGGGGCGGATCGGCCGGTGCGGCGGTCGCGGCAGGGCTTGTACCGCTGGCGCACAGCAGTGCCGATCTCGATTCGGTGCGCGTCGCGGCGGCCTGCTGCGGGGTCTTCGGGATCAAGCCCGGGTGCTACACCGCTGCCGGGGCGGGCGGTTGGCCGGGCATGGTGGAGAACGGCGTGCTGGCGACAACGGTGCAGGACGCGGCATTGGCGCTAGCCGTGCTGGCCGCGCGGCCGAACCTAGCCGAGGTGGACCCACCTGGTCGACTACGCATCGGGCTGGCCGTGGATCCACCGTCGCACCTGATACGCGTCGACCGGCATTGGACCGCAGCCGCCCGCAAGGCCGCCTCCGTCGCCGCGGCGGCAGGCCATCTCGTCGAAACGACCGCCGTGCCCTACGGCAGCGCTCTATTCGCGGTCTTCCTACGCTGGCTAGCCGCGGGTGTGCGCGACGCCCCGGCCCTATCCCTACCCCAGCCCGCTCGACTATCGCGTCGCATCCGGCGCCAGCTGGCCCTCAGCCGGACGGTGCATCAGTTGCGGCTCGCGCGCCCAGCCCAGATCGACCGGGTCGAGGCGCGACTACTGGAATTCTTCGACCGATACGACGTGGTGATCACTCCCACGCTCGCCGCCCCGCCACCTATGGAGGGGGCCTGGCACTCCCGCAGTCGGCCGGCCGCTCTGCTCGCCGGCGCGCGGTTCGCCCCCTTCACCCCGCTGTGGAATCTGGTCGGCTGGCCTGCCGCCTCTGTGCCGATGGGCATGCATCCGTTGTCGGGGACGCCTGTGGCGGCGCAGCTCGCCGGTCCGCCCGGCAGTGAATCCACTCTGTTGCGACTGGCCGCGCAACTGGAGAACCGTCACCCTTGGCAGCGCACCGCGCTCTCGGTCAGACGCTGACCGGGGACTGCTGCGCGGCGAACCCGCCGTCGACGGCGCGGCCGGCGAACTCCAGAATGGTGGGCCGGTTGTCGTCGGCCCGCCACGCCACGGCGAGCTCACACGGCGCGAGCCCGGCGACGGGGCGCGCGGTGAGGCCGGGCCAGCGGTACATCGGCACGTTGTTCTCCGCGAGCAGGCAGACACCGAGCCCGAGGCTCACCGCCTCCAGCCGGTCCTCCGGGGTCGCGGCCTCGGCGCCGATCTTCGGCGCGCGGCCGCCACGTCCCTCGTTGCCGAGCCAGAAGTCGCGCACGGCACCGGCTTCGGTCGGCAGCGCGACGAACGGCTCATCCAGCAGGTCGGAGAATTCGATGGTCTCCGAGACCGCCAGCGGGTGGTTCTCCGGAAGCAGCACCCAGCGCGGCTCGGTGCGGAGCACCTGCCAGCGGTAACGGCTCGGGTCGGGGAGCGGAAGCCAGACCAGGGCGAGGTCGGCCTGACGCCCCGCGAGTCCGCTGGACGGATCGGTCCAGGACGCGGCGTGCAGTGCTAGTCGGTGGCCGCTCGCGCTCTCCAGATCGCTGAGCAGGCCGCGGCCGAGCGCGGACTGAATGCCCACGCGCAGCACCTCGCCCGCCTCCTGCAGCGAGACGTTCGTGACTTCCCACAGCTCGAGGATTTTGCGGGCGCCTTCGAGCAGTTCCTTGCCCGCGACGGTCAGGGCGACACTGCGCTGGTTGCGGTCGAACAAGACCACGTCGAGCTGGCGTTCCAGCTGACGGATCTGACGCGACAGGGTGGGTTGAGCGATGTGCAGCCGCTGAGCGGCATTGGTGAAGTGCAGTTCCTCAGCGACGGCGACGAAATACCGCAGGTCGCGCAAATGCGGGTCCATAGCCCCTTGCTATCAGAATCGGTCCTGAATTTCCAGCCTTATCAGGCCGGAAAGTCCGGATACTGGCGCCGAAACAGTCGGCAGGTTTGTTAGAGACAGCATATTGCCTGTCATGGTGCTCCGCACTAAGCAGTTGGCGAATCCTCGGCATGCACCGAGGTCTCCGATCGAAGGGGTGCAGTTGGGCGTTTGACCAGCATCGATGGGAAGATTCCGGTGCTGCCGATAGCGGATTGCGGACACTCGAATGGTTGCCAATCATCGGCTACGCATTCGCTATCGAACGCCTAGCGGGTGTAATCGATCGCTCGCGTGATTTTCATCACACATTGTTTGTGACACCCATCCAGGTGCCCCTGTTTGTGGTGTGCCAATAACGCACCGCGGCGCCGCCCTCGGATGATTCCGGGGGGCGGCGCCGCGTGCTGCGGCCGATCACACCTGACGGGCGCGCTCCTCATACGCTTTGCGCTTGTCGGCATCGACGTCGTCGAGGAAGGCGCGTCCGGAGCCGAGCGCGCGGCCGATGCCGTCGCCGAGCTTTTCGGGCAGCAGCCCGACCACCTGTGCGATGAACCCGGCCAGCGCGGTCACCCTGACCTTGGACTTCGGTGCGCCGATCAGCTCGGCGATGGCGTCGGCGATCTCCTCCGGCTCGGCCGGACGCAGCAGGCTCGGCGCCGTCACGCCCGCGCCCAGCTCGGTATTGGTCAGCGTGGGCAGGACCGAGGAGAAGTGCAGGCCGGTACCCCGGTACTCCTCGCGCAACGTGTCGGTGAACCCCAATACGGCGTGCTTACTGGCGTTGTAGGTGGCCAGGCCCGGGATGTGCGCCTCGCCCGCCAGCGAGGCGATGTTGATGATGTGCCCGCGCCCGCGCGGCAGCATCCGGCGCAGGCCGAGCTTGGAACCGAGGATCACGCCGTAGACATTGATGTCCAGGATGCGGCGGGTCACCTGGTCCGGCTCATCCACCAGCTTGCCGGTCGGCATGATCCCCGCGTTGTTGATCAGCACATCGATCGGGCCGAGGGTGCGCTCGACGCCGTCGAGGAAACTCTCGAACGAGTGCTGATCGGTCACGTCGAGCTTGCCGTAGAGCTCGAACCCGCGCGCCGTGCCGGCCTCTTTGACCGCGGCCTCGTCGATGTCGCCGATGGCGATCTGCGCGCCGAGGGTCTGCAGCGCGGTGGCCGTGGCCAGTCCGATGCCGCGGGCGCCGCCAGTGATGACGACGACCTTGCCGCGGATCTGCTTGGCGTCGATCACTTGTCGTCACCCTTCAACCTCAGGAGGGCGGGCAGGTCGAGGCGGCGCAGGCCGCGCGCACCCGCCGCACGCATGGCGCCGAGCGCGAAAAGGAGCTTCGGCATCGAATACGGGAACCAGAACAGCTCTTTCTGCTGGGTCGGCAGGATCGGCATGGTGATCGCCTGTTGACGGCAGTACTTGCGCACACCGTTCGCCCCGCCCCAGCGGGCCCCGACGCCGGACAGGCCCCAGCCGCCCATCGGCAGCGCATAGCTGAACAGATTGGCGAACACGTCGTTGATGTTGACCGCGCCCGCGTCGAGTTGCCGCGCGATCCGAGCGCCGCGCTCTTTATCGCCCGTCCACACCGACGCCGACAGCCCGTACACCGAGTCGTTGGCCAGCCGGATCGCCTCCGCCTCGTCCGCCACCTTCATCACGGGCAGTGTCGGGCCGAAGGTCTCCTCGGTCACACACGACATGCTGTGGTCGACGTCGACGAGCACGGTCGGCTCGAACGCGGTGCCGAACCCGGCCCGCTTGCCGCCGGTCAGCACCTTCGCGCCCGCCGCGACAGCTTCGTCGACGTGGCGCTGCACGATGGCTACCTGGTTCTCGTTGGCCAGCGCGCCCATGTCGTATTTCGCGTCGCGTCCGTCCAAGCCCTGGCGCAGCGCCTCGACGTTGGCGGTCAGCTTGGCGACGAACTCGTCGTAGACCGGCGCCTCGACATACACCCGTTCCACCGAGATACAGACCTGACCGGAGTTGAACATGCCGCCGAAGGCGATGCCGTGCGCGGCGCGATCGAGGTCCGCGTCGGCCAAGACGATGGCCGGGTCCTTTCCGCCGAGCTCGAGGCTGTAGGGAATCATCCGCTCCGCGCAGGCGGCGGCGATCTTGCGGCCGGTCGCGGTGGAGCCGGTGAACTGGATGTAGTCGGCGTTGCCGACCACGGCGGCCCCGGTCGCGCCCGTGCCCGTGACCACCGCGAAGACCGGCGGGGCGCCGATTTCCGCCCAGCCCTCGGCCAGTTCGATCGCCGAAAGCGGAGTCACCTCCGACGGCTTGAGGATGACGGCCGCGCCCGCGGCCAGCGCGGGGAACACGTCCATCACAGGCATGGCGAGCGGGAAGTTCCACGGCGTGATCACCCCGACCACCGGATAGGGCCGGTAGACCGTGGTCAGTCGCTTGACCCTGGCCAGCGGACTGTGCGGAGACGGATGGTCGTCAGCGAGGAACTTGGCCGCTCGGCGTGCGTAGTAGCCGATCAGATCGGTCGCGAAGCCCGGGTCGATCAGGGCGTCCACCCGCGGCTTCCCGGTCTCCGACTGCACCACCGTGCCCAAGCGGTCGGTGTTGTCGATCAACCAGTCCTGGAACTTCAGCAGCCACGCCTTGCGGCCGTCGGGGCCGATCGCCTCCCATTCCGGCTGATAGAGCCGCAGCTCGCGGACTTTCGCCGCGACCGCGTCCGCGCTCTCCTCCGGCACCGTGCCAACGACCTCGCCGGTACCGGGGTTGCGCACCTCGATGACGGCCGGGGTGTCGCCGGTCTTCGCGGTCTTCGTGCGCGCCTGCGTCTTTCTGGCCGTGGCCTTCTCGGTCGCGCCCGGCGCTGGTTCGGTGTTGGTCACTAGCTGTTCTCCCACTGACGTTGTGTTGAACCGCGGTCTGCCTGTGAATCAGGCCACTGAACTATGATCGTGACACAATCCGCGGGGACTTTCTTGGCCTCATTCGTCAACGCTGGCTGGTGATTTTGGACCTGGAAGACAAATAGGGGTGAGATCTCGCCCGAACGGAAGGAGCTGGCGATGACCATTCCGCCGTCGCCGCGCGCCGTGACCAGGCGCAGCCCCGACCTGGACGAGGTACGGGACTGGCTGGCCGAGTACGTCTCCGAGACGATGCGCGCCGAGACGCTCGACCGGATCGTCACCCGGCTCGACGACGTCATCATCGCGCGCATCCCCGAACTCGCCGATCGCGATATGCGCCGCGATCTGGCGGCGAGCACCAGGGCACACGCCAGGATCGTGCTCAGCCGCCTGACCAGCGACACCTTCGAGTTCTCGCTGCCGGAAGAGGCGCACACGTTCGCGCGCAGCGTGGCCAGGCGCGGGTTCGAGTTGCGGTTGCTGCTACGCGTCTACCACGTGGGCATGGAGGCGGTGCTGGACTACATGACCGAAGTGATCGAGCAGCGGCAGGCGCCGCCGGAGATCGAGCGCGTCGTGCTGATGCGGCTGTTCGAGCGCGCCACCAAGTGGATGGGCACCTCGGTCGAATTGCTCACCGAGACCTACATGGAAGAGCGCGAGCAAGTCCTGCGCGCCGCGCTCAACCGGCGCGCCGAGACCGTCCGCGCCGTGCTCGACGGCGACGAGGTGGACGTCGAGCAGGCATCGGTCCGTCTGGGTTATCGGCTGTCCCAGCAGCATCTGGCGTTCCTGCTGTGGACCGATGAGCCCACCGGGGAGTCCGGCGGCGGGGATGGCGAGGCGACCGGAATGCTGGACCGGTTCGCGGCCCGGCTGGCCGCGGCCCTCGGCAGCGGGCGAGTTCTCACCGTCCCCTCCGGCGCCAGCGCGATGTGGGCTTGGGTGGGATCGGACGACCCGGAACGGGCCGCCGAACTCGCGGTGCCGGGTGAAGTGGAGCGGCTGATGGCGGCTCAGGTCGAGGCTCCGGTGCGGGTGGCGTTCGGGGTACCCGGCGGGGGGATCCCTGGCTTCCGGCAGAGTCATCGTGAGGCGGTCGCCGCGCGGAATGTCGCCGAACGCGCGCCCACGGCTGGGCGGGTGACCGGGTATCGCGCGGTGGAAATCGCCTATCTGGCAGGCGCAGACGACGCGGCCATGCGCGGGCTGGTGCGGCGCGAGCTGGGCCCGCTGGCGGCCAGGGATGCGAACGCCGCGCGTCTACGCGAAACACTGCACGCCTACCTGCGCAGCCACCGCAGCCCGGAGGCCACGGCGAAACTGCTCGGCGTACACAAGAACACGGTCCGCTACCGGATGCAGCGGATCGAACACCTCCTGGGATTCTCGATCGAACAGCGGCGTCTGCCGCTGGAGATCGCGCTGGTCTGCGTCGCGATCTACGGCGTCGACGCCCTGCCCTGAACCGGCCGGACTACTCGCCGGCCGCCTCGCGCGCCGCGATGCGGCGTAGCGGTGGCTCGGTGGTCGGCGCGACCCTGCGGTCGGGCAACTCGGCGAGCAAGGTGGTGGTCGCCGCTGCGATGGCCGCGACGGCCTTGTCGACGGCCGGTTTGGTGGTCGAGCTCAGGCCGGACACGCCACCGACCTTGCGCACGTACTGCAGTGCGGCGGCATAGATTTCCTGCTCGGTTGCGGCAGGTTCCAGACCACGCAGGACGGTGATGTTTCTACACATGCGAGAACACTAGCTCCAGATCACGACCTGCGTCAGGGAAGTAGACACCGTGCGGCGATCGATTCGCTCGACGGACGCCTCCCTGGCCGAACGCGACGACGAGCACCGGAAGCGCGAATACCCGGCCCGCGCTGTGCGGGATGGGGAAGAATCGGGACATGTCTGCGCGCGGTGTACCGACCTTGACGACGTTTCCGTATGCGGAGCTGGACGAGCGGGAGGAAGACCATTGGTCCGGCGCCGCGATCTCCGACGACGAGCTGCGGGCGCTGGCGCTCGGCGCCTTCTACTCCGCGCGCTGGGACGCGTTCCACGACGCGCTGCTGCTCGGGCCGGAACGCGCGCATCCGCTCGGCGACCGGCGCGAGCTGGCCATCGACACGCTCACCGGCGCGTGGGGCATCACGGACGGAACCGAGGCGCGGGCCTCCATGGAGCAGCTGCTGAACGGGATGCACGCCCCGCTCTACGCCCTGGTGCATCCGCTCGTGACGGCCTCGATCAACGCCAGCGAGCGCGACCGCTTCGGTGAGCGGGCCGACCGGCACCGAGCCTTCCTACGCCAGGTCGGCGCGTTCCGCGGCATGGACAACCCCGAGGCGCTGGTCCGCGACTACGACATCTGGTCGCAGGCGATCAAGATCGGCTTCACCGATCACCTGGCCAGGCCGCTGCCCAGCGACATCCACGCCTGGGATCTGGCCAGGGTGATCGCGGTGGCCAGGATGGCCTACACTGCCGGCTACCTCGATGCCGACCTGGCCTGGAGCTATCTCGGGCGCGCCCTGCCGATCGCGCAGAGCAAATACCGCAACTGGCGCCAGTTCGGCGACGCCTATCTCACCGGGTGGACCTATTGGCAGGCCTGCGAGGACCTGGCCGAGCTGAAGAGCGGCGGCGTCGACCGCCGCATGGAGCTGCTGCGGCTGTGGCTGCGCCCGACCAGCCCGTGGCGGCGGGTCGCGCTGAACTCAGCTCCCGTCGGGGAGTGAGCGCAGGATGCCGCGGCCGTAGCGCTGGAACTGCGCGTCGTCGACCATGCCGAGGGAGTGCCGCTCGACCAGCAGCTCCCACTCCGAATACAGCTGGGACACACCGGGATCCGCGGCGCCGGCGGCGCCGTCCGCGGATTCGCGGCGCACCGCGAAGTTCACCGCGCAGGTAACCCGCTCGGTGTCGGCGCGCTCGGCGCCGGCGAAGCGCAGCGTCCGGTTGCCGTCGTGCACGTCCATGCCCGTCGTGCCGCGCACCGGGCCGATCTCGCCGGGGCCGACCGGGGGAGTGTCGGTGGTCCGCGCCCAGATGACCGCGGGGATGGGCAGCTCATACGCGTACCGGGGCTCGCCGATGGCGATGAACAGCAGCCGTCCCGTCGTCGCGGCGAGCAGCCCGAGACCGGTGCCCGCAGGGGGATGCGCGACTGTCAGAGCGGCCTCGAGGACGTACTCGTCAGGCGTCACGTAACGATGCAGAGCCGCTATCGCCGGTTTGGCCTCGCGGCGTTGCGTCATCCGGCCGGTCGCCCGGTCCACGTCCGCGCGGGCGGGGCCGCTGCGGCCCCAGGTGGGTGTCGGCGGACGCAGATCGGGCGCGGCCACGTCGATGCGCTGGGTGGCCAGGATGTGGGTGTTGATCCGCTCGACGATCTCGGTGGCCGCGGGGACGTCGTGCTCGGCGATCAGGACCGGCAGCGGCGTGCGGTCCGCGGGCACGCCGGTGAGCACGGGCGTCGGATATCGCAGGTAGATCTCGATGACCACCGCGTCGTCGGCGCGCCGGTTCAGCCGGACCTTGAGCAGGTCCGAGACGGGAACGTCCAGTACGCGCTCGCCGTCGGATCCGGGCCGCAGAACGATCAGTCTGCCGCGCCCGTGACGCAAAATCGCTGTGGGTGTCCGTAACTCGACTATGTCCATACCCCCTGCGCTCTGTCTGCTACGCGGCGCTTCTGGGGCCCTTCGCGGTGCGGTGGGCCGTCGTCCCCGCACCTGTCGTTCGCGCCGCTCTGTCTGATTTCGCGGCGCTGCCGGGGCCCTTCGTGGTTACGCAAGCTGCTGCCTCCGTGCCCGTTGCTCGCACTGCGTCCGATGGCGGTGCTGCCGGGGCCTTTCGTGGTTACGCAAGCTACCGCCTCCGTGCCCGTCGCTCGCGCCGCGTGGTTGTGTCGTCGCTCACGATAGGCCGAACATGCCATGATTGTTGCCACTTGGAGGAAGCCGAACCGGAGACATCGGGAACCACCGTCGGTCTCCGGCCGTTTACCTCTTTAGCTGCACCTGCAGCCGCACTGCGCGATGTATCGAGTAGACCGTACGCGGTAACGTGGCATGTCCGCATCCGAACCCCCGCGGACCGGACACGCCAGACGCATCGCTAGGCAAGAACCGGAGACACCGGAAAGGACTGGCCGCCCCGGCCGACGCTCTATGAACCGCAAGACTGTGTTTCGCACCCTGGCCATAGTCTCGGGCATCCTGCTCGTGATCTATGCGTTCAGCTACTTCGGCAACGACACGCGGGGCTGGAAGAGCGTCGATACATCGGTTGCCCTGAGCCAGCTCGAGGACAAGAGCAACGTTCAGAACGTTCAGATCGACGACCGCGAGCAGCAGTTGCGCATCGAGCTGAAGAACGGCAACGACGCGACCGGTGGTCAGGCCAAGATCATCGCCAAGTATCCGGGCGGCAGTGAGACCTCCGCGCAGATCTTCGAGGCCGTGAAGAACTCCGGAGCCAACTACAACACCGTGGTCAAGCAGGAGAGCTGGTTCACCCAGATCCTGCTGTTCGTGCTCCCGATGGTGATCCTGCTCGGCCTGTTCATCTTCGTGATGGCCCGCATGCAGGGCGGCGGGCGCGGCGGCATGATGGGCTTCGGCAAATCGAAGGCCAAGCAGCTGTCCAAGGACATGCCCAAGACCACGTTCGCCGACGTGGCCGGTGCCGACGAGGCGGTCGAAGAGCTCTACGAGATCAAGGACTTCCTGCAGAACCCGGTCCGCTACCAGGCCCTCGGCGCCAAGATCCCCAAGGGCGTGCTGCTCTACGGCCCGCCCGGCACCGGTAAAACCCTGCTGGCCCGCGCTGTCGCGGGCGAGGCGGGCGTGCCGTTCTTCACCATCTCCGGTTCGGACTTCGTCGAGATGTTCGTCGGCGTCGGCGCCTCCCGGGTGCGCGACCTGTTCGAGCAGGCCAAGCAGAACAGCCCCTGCATCATCTTCGTCGACGAGATCGACGCGGTCGGCCGCCAGCGCGGCGCAGGCCTCGGCGGTGGTCACGACGAGCGCGAGCAGACCCTCAACCAGCTGCTGGTCGAGATGGACGGCTTCGGCGACCGCACCGGCATCATCCTGATCGCGGCGACCAACCGCCCCGACATCCTCGACCCCGCTCTGCTGCGTCCCGGCCGGTTCGACCGGCAGATCCCGGTCAGCAACCCCGATCTCGCCGGTCGCCGCTCCATCCTGCGCGTGCACTCGCAGGGCAAGCCGATCTCGCCGGATGCCGACCTGGACGGCCTTGCCAAGCGCACCGTCGGCATGTCCGGCGCGGACCTGGCCAACGTGATCAACGAGGCGGCGCTGCTCACCGCCCGCGAGAACGGCGCGATGATCACCGGCGAATCGCTGGAGGAATCGGTCGACCGCGTGATCGGCGGCCCGCGCCGCAAGAGCCGGATCATCAGCGAGCACGAGAAGAAGATCACCGCCTACCACGAGGGCGGTCACACCCTCGCCGCCTGGGCGATGCCGGACATCGAACCGGTGTACAAGGTCACCATCCTCGCGCGCGGCCGCACCGGTGGTCACGCCATGACGGTGCCCGAGGACGACAAGGGCCTGATGACCCGCTCGGAGATGATCGCCCGCCTGGTCATGGCGATGGGCGGTCGCGCGGCCGAGGAACTGGTGTTCCACGAGCCGACCACCGGCGCGTCCTCCGACATCGACCAGGCCACCAAGATCGCTCGCGCGATGGTCACCGAATACGGTATGAGCGCTCGGCTGGGTGCGGTCCGGTACGGCCAGGAGCAGGGCGATCCGTTCCTGGGCCGCTCGATGGGCATGGGCTCGGACTACTCGCACGAAGTGGCGGGCGCGATCGACGAGGAGGTGCGCAACCTCATCGAGGCCGCGCACACCGAGGCGTGGGCCATCCTCAACGAGTACCGCGACGTGCTCGACGATCTGGCCACCGCGCTGCTGGAGCGGGAGACCTTGCACCGCAAGGATCTCGAGCAGATCCTCGCCTCGGTGCACAAGCGCCCGCGGATCACCGCGTTCAACGATTTCGGCGATCGCGTGCCGTCGGACAAGCCGCCGGTGAAGACGCCGGGCGAGCTGGCCGCCGAGCGCGGAGAATCGTGGCCGCCGGAGCCGTTGGTGGAGCCGGTGGCGGCGTCCGCGCAGCGGGA
>NZ_BDBA01000054.1 GCF_001612745.1 Nocardia amamiensis NBRC 102102
GAGATCGACCCGGCACGCACCGGAGCGCACAACCCACTGTTCAATGTGATGCTGTCGTTCCAGAACATCGAACAGCCCACGCTCGAGCTACCCGATCTGACGGTGACCGCCCTAGACAACGGCGCGATCACAGCCAAGTTCGATCTACAGGTAATCGTCGAACCCCAGGTCGGCGAACACGGTGGCCATGCGGGGTTGGCCGTGACATTCACCTACGCCACAGACCTTTTCGAGGAATCCACCGTCCACGCGTTCGGCCGCCGGTTCGAACGCGTCGTGGCCGGGGTGGCAGGCAAACCCTCGACCCTGGTGTGGGACATCGACATTCTCGACGAAGGCGAGACCGAGGGGCTCCTCGCCGGTGACCCGTCCGCTCCGCAATCGAGTCAGGCCAGCCTGGCACAGCCGGGGATAGAAGGCGTGATCATGTCCGCGCCTGCGGCGACGCTGCCGGGGTTGATCGGTGAGCAGGCGCGGCTTCGGCCTGATGCGGTGGCTGTGCGGTTCGGCGATACGACCCTGAGTTTCGATGCGTTGTATCGGCGTGCGAACCAGGTGGCGCGTGGGTTGATCGCGGTGGGGGCGGGGCCGGAATCGCTTGTCGCGGTGGCGGTGTCGCGGACCGAAGAGCTGCCGGTCGCGTTGCTGGGTGTGCTGATGGCGGGTGCGGCGTACCTGCCGCTCGATTTGACCTATCCGAGCGGGCGGGTGGCGGGGGTGTTGGCGGATGCGGCGCCGGTGTGTGTGCTGACCACCGCTGCGGAACGGTCGGCCCTGTCGGTCAGTGGTGTGCCGGTGGTGGTGTTGGAGCAGACGGTGGGGTTCGTGGATGATCCGGTGACTGATGCGGAGCGGGTGGCGCCGTTGCGGCCGGAGAATCTGGCGTATGTGATCTATACGTCTGGTTCTACTGGGGTGCCGAAGGGTGTGGGGGTGACGCATCGGAATGTGGTGGAGTTGTTCGCCAACACTGAGCCGTTGTTCGGGTTCGGCGAGCGTGATGTGTGGACGGTGTTTCATTCGTTCGCGTTCGATTTCTCGGTGTGGGAGTTGTGGTGCGCGCTGGCGAGTGGTGGCAGTGTGGTGATGGTCGATTACGCGACTTCGCGTTCCCCGGAACTGTTCCGGGAGTTGCTGGTTCGGGAGCGGGTGACGGTGTTGAACCAAACCCCGTCGGCGTTCAGTCAGTTGATCGAGGCCGACCGGGAGGCCTCGGCCGGTGAGTTGGCGTTGCGGTATGTGATTTTCGGGGGTGAGGCGCTGGATCTGCGGCAGTTGTCGCGTTGGTATGAGCGGTATCCGGTGGATGCGCCGCGGTTGGTGAACATGTATGGCATCACCGAGACCACGGTGCACGTGTCGTTCCTGTCCCTCGATGACCACCTGATCGACAGCCAGTCCAGCCTCATCGGCCGCGCCCTGCCTGGACTGGACACCCCGGTGCTGGATGTCCGGTTGCGTCCGGCACCGTTCGGCACTCCGGGTGAGATCTATGTCGCAGGCAGCCAAGTGTCTCGCGGGTATGTGGGGCGGCCGGGGTTGACCGCGACGCGGTTTGTGGCGAATCCGTTCGGTGCGCCGGGGTCGCGGATGTATCGGTCGGGGGATATCGCGCGGTGGACCCGCTGCGGTGGTGAGCCGGGGCTGGCCTATGGCGGGCGAGGTGATCAGCAGGTGCAGGTGCGGGGTTTCCGGATCGAACTCGGTGAAATCGAGGCGGCGTTGCTGCGGTGCCCGGGTGTGAGTCAGGCCGTTGCGCTGGTCCGCACCGACCCGGTGCTGGGGGAGCAGTTGGTCGGATACGTCGTGCCCAAGCCGGGCGCGCAGCCGGATCCGACCGAACTTCGCACCCAGGTCGGCGAGTTCCTCACCGGCTACATGGTGCCCGCCGCGATCGTCGTGATCGACACCATGCCGTTGACGGTCAACGGCAAGCTCGACCGTCGTGCACTGCCCGCCCCGCAGTTCCAGCAACGGGAGTTCCGTGCGCCCGCCACGCCGGTGGAGGAGATCGTGGCCGCGGCGTTCGCGGAGGTGCTGGGCCTGGACCGGTTCGGGATGGACGACAACTTCTTCGAACACGGCGGGAACTCGCTGATCGCGGCGAAGCTGACCGCCCGGCTGTCGGCCGGGTTGGGTACGAAGGTGCCGGTGATGCGGGTGTTCACCGCGCCCACACCGGCAGGGGTGGTGGCGGATCTGGCGCGCCGGGCCAGCGGACAGGTGGAAACCGAGGCGGCGTTCGACATGCTGTTGCCGCTGCGGCCCGGGGGTTCGGCGGCACCGCTGTTCTGTGTGCATCCGGTGTCGGGGATTTCCTGGTCGTATGCCGGGTTGGCCGCCTACCTCGACCCGGACCGGCCGCTCTACGGTTTGCAAACCCCGGTGCTGGCCACGGCCGACGCCGCGATGCCGGACTCGATCGAGGGCTGGGCGGCGCGCTATCTCGAACAGATCCGCTCGGTACAACCGGAGGGTCCGTACCACCTGCTGGGTTGGTCCTTCGGCGGGGTGATCGCCCACGAAATGGCGGTGCAGCTGCAACGCGAGGGCGAGACCGTCGCCCTGTTGGCGGTGATGGACAGCTACATGGCCGACCCGCCCGGCACGCCGGTCAGCGATGCCGGTCAGGTGCCGGTGGCGGAGCTGATCGGCGGCCTGCTCGGTGAAGCGGCCGGCGATCTGGGCAACGTCGCCGAGGTGGATTGGACGGCACTGCCGCAGATGTTCACCGAGCTGCCCGAACCGTTCGCCTCCTTCGGCGCCGACCGGGTCACCCGGATCCTCGACGCGGCAGTGCATTCGGTGGCCCTGCGCACCGCCTACCAGCCGCCGGTCTATCAGGGTGATGTCGTGTACTTTACCGCCGCTCTGGACGACCCGACCGGCTGCGTCGGCGCGTCGATCTGGAGTGAGATCGTCGACGGCACCGTGTACAACCACGCCGTATCGACGACGCACTGGCGGATGACCGTGGCATCAGGGCTGGCTCAGATCGCCGATGTGCTCACAAAGGCATGGCGAGAGGGCGAGGCGGAGGACCGCGCGATCAGCGAGTGAACCAGCGGTCGAGCCGGGCGGCGGCCGAATCGGCCTTCTCTCGGGCGAGCTCCTCGGAAGGAGCGGAGAACGGCGCCACCGGCGCGGGTCCGGAGAGGAAGTCGGCGTCGACCTTGCCGACCAGCCCGCCGCCGAACTCGATATGGCACACCCCTCTCCCCAGGTACTTCTCGGACGGCGTCGACCCACGCACCTTCGCTGCGATGCCCGCCGCGACCGTTCGGGCGGCATCCTCGGCGAAGACACCCGCGCGCGGGACCGGCGCATCGGCGCAGTCACCTATGGCATAGACGTCCGGGTACGGCGTTTCCAGGGTGTGCGGGTCGACGGCGATCCAGCCGTCGGTTCCGCCCACGGTCAGCCCTGATGCCTCGACGACATCCGGAACGCGGTGTTTCGGTATCCCGATGAACAGGTCGTAGGCGAGATCGCCGGTATGGGTGACCGCCATGTGCCGGCTCGGATCGAGGGCATGGACTCGACGCCCGGGGGAGTACTCGATGCCGCGCCGGGCCAGCGCCTCGACAATGGCCGCGGAGGTGTCCGGCGACACCGGGATCGGCGAGTCCATCGGGGTGATCATGTGCATGCGAGTGCGGTCGCGCACGCCGCGCCGGGTCAGCATCTCGTCCAAGAGCATCGCACCCTCATAAGGCGCGGGCGGGCACTTGAAGGGGACGCTCAGAACCGCGAGGATCACCGTCCCGCCGTCGAAACTCTCGAGCCGGTCGCGCAGCCGGCAGGTGCCCTCGATCGAGTAGTACTCGTGTCCGTCGTCCGCGAACCCTGGGGTCGCGGTGGGGTCGTAGTCGGCGCCGAGCGCGACGACGAGAATGTCCGGTTCGTATTCGGATCGGTCGGTCACGACGCGTCGCGTCCGCGGGTCGATCGCGGTGACTTCCTCCTGGCGGAACTCGACACCCGGATGCGCGAGGCCGGTGTAGGGAACGCGAACGGCCGCCGGTGGCACGTCCCGGAACAGGATCTCCAGCTTGGCGAAGCCGAACGTAAACGAATCGTTCCGGTCGACAAGGACGACTCTGACTTCGTCGGCCAGCGAACCCGACAAGCGGGTGGCCAGCTCCAAACCCCCGAACCCGGCACCGAGAATGAGCACGGTTCGCATGCGACCCATTCTTCACCCGGCACACCGCATGCGCGGGCAAACGAGTGTGTTGCCCGGTGATTGCTGATCCGATGCTCAGTGCAAGGGAACCTTCCAGCACAGCCGGGTCCCGGCCGTGTCTCCCCCGGGCCCGGTGCCGGAGCCGATC
Source organism: Nocardia amamiensis NBRC 102102 (assembly GCF_001612745.1). Lineage (GTDB taxonomy): Bacteria > Actinomycetota > Actinomycetes > Mycobacteriales > Mycobacteriaceae > Nocardia > Nocardia amamiensis. The sequence continues at coordinate 4,335 of NZ_BDBA01000054.1, forward strand.
GTGAAGGTCCCGTCCGCCTCCTCGGCGCGCCGGGCCAGGTTCGTCAGACCGCTGGGCGTGACATTCTCCGGCATGCCACAGCCGTCGTCCTCGACGAGGATGGTCAGATCATCGGCGACTGCGATCTCGACCGAGACCGACTCGGCGCCGGAGTGCCGGACGGCGTTGCTGACGGCCTCGCGCACCACGGCTTCCGCATGGTCGGCCAGTTCGGGATCGATCACCGACAGCGGGCCTGCGATGTGGACGGAGGTGCGGATCGCACTGGCGTCGGTTTGCTGCCGGATCGCTTCCTCGATGCGCTGCCGGACTCGCGCGCTGTGGCCGTCGCCGCCGTGCAGGTCGAAGATCGAGGTACGGATCTCCTGGACGACGTCCTGCAGGTCGTTGATCGCCTCGGTGAGCCGTTCCCGCACTTCCGGCACACGTGAGCGGGGCACGGTGCCCTGCAGGTTGAGGCCGACGGCGAACAACCGCTGGATGACGTGGTCGTGCAGGTCCCGGGCGATGCGGTCGCGGTCGGACAGAATGTCCAGTTCACGCATGCGTCGTTGCGCGTCGGCCAGTTGCATCGCCAGGGCGGCCTGGTTGGTGAAGGCGGCGGTCAATTCGAGCGTCTCGTCGTCGTACGGCGCCGACTCCACCGAACGCAGCGCCACCAGCACACCGACGGTGGTGTCGGATGTCTGCATGGGCAGGACCAGTGCGGGCCCTGCATCCGGGAAGATCTTGCCGAGATCGGCGCGGCGCGAGTCGTCGAGGCGCTGCGGCGCATGCAGCCGGAACGCCGTGCCGATCGTTGTGTCCGCGAACGGCAGCTTCACCGGGTGCCGGTTGTCCTCGGTGCCCGCGGCGTGCGTGATCAGGAGTTCGGTGATGTCGTCGGACCCGCGCTCGGGGTCGGGGACGACCGCGAGAAACGTCCGCTCCGAGCCGGTGAGCCGGCGCGTCGCCTCGACGAGGTGCGCCAGGACCTGGTCGGATGCGGTGCCGGCGAGGAATTCGGTCGTGATGTCGCGGGTGGCCTCGATCCAGGCTTGGCGGGTGCGCGCGGATTCGTACAGGTTCGCGTTGTCGATGGCGATCCCGGCCGCGGCCGCCAACGCTCGCACGATGACCTCGTCGTCCTCGGTGAACGGCTGGCCGTTGGCCTTTTCCGTCAGGTACAGGTTGCCGAAGACCTCGTCGCGAATGCGGACGGGCACGCCGAGGAAGGTGCGCATCGGCGGATGGTGTGCGGGGAACCCGACCGAGGACGGATGGTCTGCGAGGTTGTCCAGGCGGATCGGTTTGGGCTGGCTGAACAGCAACCCGAGGACACCGTGGCCCTGGGGGAGATCACCGATGCGTTTCCGGGTCGGTTCATCGATGCCTTCATAGACGAACTGGGTGAGTTGCTGGTCGTGGCCGCGGATGCCCAGCGCGCCGTAACGGGCGTCGACCAGTGACGTGGCCGTGTGCACGATCGTGCGCAGGGTGCGATCGAGGTCCAGGCCGGAGGTGACCGACAGCATCGCCTCGATCAGACCGTCCATCCGATCGCGAGCGTCGATGATCTGCTCGATGCGATCCTTGACTTCGGCCAGCAGTTCCCGGAGCCGCAGCTGCGATAGCGTGTCACGCACCGAGTAGGTATCGGTGAGCGCGTCATCGGTCATGTCGACTGCTCCGAGTCCCGGCTTTGCCTATGGCAGGTGGCCATAGAGCAAGATTATTTCACGCACTGCTCGAAGTGAACGTTCGGCAATTCGGATGCGGGCTCGCCGGCCGCGCGACGGCTCGACGAAGCGACGAAGATCAGAAGTCGGCCGTGGACCCGGACGACCTCGACCGGAGCTTCGACGCGTAGACCGCAGCCTGGGTGCGCCGTTCCAGACCCAGCTTGGCCAGCAGCCGGGAGACGTAGTTCTTCACCGTTTTCTCGGCCAGGAACATGCGCTGTGCGATCTGCCGGTTGGTCAGGCCCTCACCGAGGAGGTCGAGCAACTTGCGCTCCTGCTCGGTGAGTCCGGCCAAAGGGCCGTCTTGCTGGGTATTCGCGCGCAGCCGTTGCATCAGCGCGGCGGCGGCGCGGTTGTCGAGCAAAGAGCGTCCTGCTCCGACTTCCTTGATGGCCTTCGCCAGCTCCATGCCTTTGATGTCCTTGACCACGTAGCCGCTGGCGCCGGCGAGGATGGCGTCGAGCATGGCTTGCTCGTCGGTGAACGAGGTGAGGATCAGGCACCGCAGATCGTCGAGTTTCGACAGCAGGTCGCGGCAGAGTTCGATGCCGTTGCCGTCGGGCAGGCGCACGTCGAGGACGGCGACGTCGGGCCGCAGCGCCGGGATGCGGGCAAGTGCCTGCGCGACGTCGCCCGCCTCGCCGACGACGGACAGCTCGGGGTCGGCCGAGAGCAGGTCGACCAGGCCGCGGCGGACTATTTCGTGGTCGTCGACCAGAAACACCGTGATCATGGTGGTGTCCAATCCGGGAAGAAGTGGTGGGGTCGAGACTACGCATCGCAGGGGCCCTCGGGATAAGGACCAAGGTCCCATTCCGGACGACCGCTCGTCACCTCAGGACCGGCAGCCTCGGTGTATCGCAGCGGCGCCGGGACTGCCCGCTCGTCCGCAGGGCCGTTCCGTGGCCGGAGGGCCTCGCATTCGGTGACCTTCGACTGCTATCTGCGCCGCCGCATAGCGCGATGCTGAATGCAGGACCAAGCCGGTGTAGTCAGCTGGGAGGTGCATATCGTGGCCGAGTTCAACGCGTCCGCGATGCCGCGTGCCCACCCCGACCGCGAGACGCTTCGCTCCGCACTGGCTTCGGCGGTGCGGGCGCCATCGGTGCACAACACCCAGCCATGGCTGTGGCGAATCGGTGACGGCACCGTGCACCTCTATGCCGACGAGAGCCGATGGCTGCCGCACACCGACCCGGAGGGGCGCGATCTGCTGCTGAGTTGCGGGGCGGCGCTGCATCATCTGCGGGTCGCGGCGCTCGGACTCGGATGGGCGACGGTGATCCATCGGCTGCCGGATCCCGCTGAGCCGCGACATCTGGCTGTGGTCGAATTCCATGCCGCCACCACCACTCCCGAAGCGTTTCGGATGGCAGGAGCCATCTACCGGCGGCACACCGATCGCAGGCGTTACGCTTCCCGGGCGGTGCCCGTCGCCTACGTCGAGGCCGTCGCCGCCGGTGCCGGGAACGGAGTCCACGCGCGCTGCATCAATGCCGGCCCTGCCCGGACCGAGTTGCTGCGGGCATTCGAGCAAGCGGCCTGGGAACATACCCGCGACTTCTCCTACGGCCTGGAGCTCGCGCAGTGGAGTGGCAGGCACAGCGCACCGGAGCGACACGCGTTGCTGCTGGCAGGCGATCCGGCCGTGCGCCCGTTCTCGAATCCAGGCCTGCCGCAGACGGTTATCGGCGATGTCGACGCCGCCGACCGGCTGATCCTGCTCAGTACGCCCCGCGATGATCGTTTGTCGCGATTGCGGGCGGGCGAGGCCGCCAGCGCGGTGCTGCTGACCGCCACGACACTCGGTCTGGCGACGTGCCCGTTGACCGAGCCGCTGGAGTTGACCGGCACCAGAAACCGGATCCGCACGAATGTTCTCGGCGAGAGCGGTTACCCGCACATCGTCGTCCGGATCGGATGGGCGGACAAGGAAGCGGGCCCGGTGCCCGCCACTGCGCGCCGCCCACTCGACGAAGTGCTGCATCCGCTGGACGTGGCCGTCTCCGACGCGGGTGCCCGAAAGAGGTGATCGAGGTGTCGCAGTATCCGCCGGCCGTGCTTCGGCTATGGCGATCGCAGCCGTGGAGCGTCAATCCGCTGATGCGCGCCTCGGACCGGTGGGAGGCACTGGTGCGACTGCTGGCTGCGGCGGTGGTACTACTCGCGATTCCGTTGGCGGGCGCGGCCGGTACCGCGGGTTACACGGGCGCGGTCGATCGGATCCGCACCGAGAACGCGGAGAAGGCCGCGGTGACCGCCACCGTCGCGGGAGAACCGGTGCGGCGGGTGGCGGCGGCCCGATACGAGGGCATCCAAGAACAGCGGGAAGCACCCGTGCATTGGACCCGCGGCGGCCGCGAACACAGCGCGACAGTGGAGGTTCCCGGTACAACCGAACTCGGCAGCCGTGTCACGGTGTGGCTCGGCCCGGACGAAAAGGTGACCGCGCCGCCGCGGCCGTCGTCCGACGCGGCGTGGTCCGGAATACTGACCGGCTTGGCGGTACTGGCCGGGATATGTTGTGTCGCAATAGCTCTGGTGCTCACTACCAACTGGCTGCTGGGCCGGATCCGGGGCGCGGCCTGGGAATCCGAGTGGCGGCGAATGAGCAGGCCGATCGGCAGGGATATGTAGTGACGCATCCGGAGCATGCACCATGACAGAACTACGCCCCCTCGATTCGGGCTTCATCGAACTGGAGGACGCCGACCGGCATATCAGTCTCGGGATCGGCGCGGTGGCGATCATTTCCGGAACACCGCCGAGTAGAGACGAACTCATCGGTGTGCTGGCCAGAGGCGTGGAACAGAACGTCCGCCTCCGTCAGAAGGTACGCCGGGCTCCGCTCGATCTGGCCACGCCGGTGTGGGAGGACGACCCGAATTTCGATCTCGAACGCCACATCAGATGGACCGCGCTGCCCGCACCCGGCGACGAGCCCGCGCTGTGTGAACTCGTCGCGACCGAACTGGAGGAGCGGCTCGACCGCGATCATCCGCTGTGGCAGGCCGTCGTCGTCGAACACCTCGCCGGGGACCGATGGGCGCTGATCGTCAAAGCCCATCACAGCCTGGTCGACGGCGTGTCGGGGATCTCCGTCTTCGAGAATCTCTGCGATCCGGTGGCACCGGAGACCACCAAGGCCGCGCCCGCGTCCCGGGTCCGTACCGCGATGGAGTGGCTGGATGTGGCTCGGCAAGGACTACGACTGCCGGTTGTCCTGCCGCGATACCTCATCGGCGTGGCGCGCAGCCTGGCACCCTTGGCTGTCGCCGCGGTTTCGCCGACCGCTCAGTGCTCCCTCAACGGCCCCATTGGACGGCAGCGCCGGTACGTCGTCGCACGGGCCGCACTGCCGGAGGTCCATGCGATCGGCAGGGCGTTCGGCGCCACTGTGAACGATGTCGTGCTGGCTGCCGTCGCCGCCGCGTACCGCGACCTCTTGCTCAGCCGGAACGAGCGGCCGTCCCCCGACAAGTTGCGCATTCTCGTTCCGGTGTCGATGCGGTCCACGGAGGGGAAATACACGCTTGACAACCGCGTTTCGGCAATGCTGCCGTTCCTGCCGATCAATGTGGCCGATCCGGTCGAGCGCCTGGACGTCATTCACGCCCGGATGACGAAGCACAAGTCCAGAGGTGAAGCCCGCGCGGAGAGTTCGATGCTGGAGTTGGCGGGACGATTACCCTTCGCGCCCATGGCTTGGGGTATCCGGCTGCTGGCGCGCTTTCCGCAGCGAAGCGTCGGCGCGCTAGCGACCAACGTGCCCGGCCCGCGCCACGAACTCACCATCGGCGGGCGGCGAGTCCTGGAGTTGTTACCGGCCGTACCGATCGCCATGCGGTTGCGAACCGCTATCGCGATTCTCAGCTATGCGGACCGCCTGACGTTCGGCATCACGGGAGACTACGACACCGCGCCCGATATCGCCGTGATCGCCGACGGAATCGGGCGCGAGATCCAGCGGCTGCGGGAACACGCCGAGGTGCGGCGGCTCACCCGGCCGGAGGCGGCCAGGGAGTGAGCGTCGGCCGCGACCGGGCCTGATCTCAGCGTGGGGCTGCGGCGGATCCGGTCAGCCCTTCGGCGAGCAGGATGCGGTGGGCCTGCTGAGCCGCGGAAACCCGCGCGGCATTGTGTGCCTCGCCGCCGACCGGTTCCTCGAGACCGCGAACCAGCGCCGCCACGGCGTCGGACAGCGCCCGCAGGCGGTTGTCGATGTCGTCGAAGCGAGATGGTTCCGGTTGCGTGACCGCGGCCGTCGCCAACGTGCTGGCCAAATCGGAACCACGCAGGATGGACCGTAGATTCTCGGGTAGGAGCGCGAACACGTGGTCGAGTTGTCCGGGGGAGAACAGATCGCTGAGCGAGTCGGTGACCGCGCCGGCGAGCGCGACGGCCTCGTCGCGCGAGACGCCTGCCTCCGCGGCGAACTGGCTGAGGAAGGACTCCACATCGTGCCGGACGGGGACGTGAGCGGGAACCCAGCCCTCATAGAAGATCCCGCGCAACAGTTCGGGCAGCTGCGCGCTCAGGTGCGCGGCCGCACTGACGCCGATGCGGTCACGCACCGAGTGCAGCCAGGCGCGCAGAGCGCGGTGCGCGAAGGGGCGGTCCTCGGTGCCGAGTCCGTCGGCGACAGCGCGCAGCCACTCGTGTGCGGTGTGGACCGCGGGGGCGAGGGGATCACGGTGATAGCTCATGGGTTCGCCTTTCACGGATGAGTCGAGGTGGAGGGTGCCGTGGCCGGCCGACTCCGGTCGATGGCTTCCGTCCGGCCGCCGAGCGCCGGACCGGGCCCGACGCTGCACAACCAGACGTCGCGGCCGGTGAATTCGTCGCGGTGGGCGCGCACGGAGTAGACGGCGGCGGGTAGCAGATCCATGGCGTGAACGGCACTACCCGGACCCAGGGTGTCGAAACGGAAGACATCCATATCGAAGAGCTTGCTCGCGCGCGTTCGGTTGGGTGAGAGGACTCGTGCCCGTGCCTGTGGGACCATCGTCACCGCTGGTCACGCGGCGAGTCTCCACCTGAGCACCGGCTCGGCGACGCGAAGAGCTACGGCGGACCTGGCCGCCGCGACTATTCGTGACGGAGGCTGCGCGGTAGATCGGGCCGGCAATGCCACCTTCGCCGCGTCATCCGTTACTCCCGTGCTGGGATAGCGTCCGCAGTGCCCAAGACCAGGAAGCGGGGTTCGGCGGGACGAGGTCCGTTACGCCGATGCCGGTGCCGAATCGCGGAGGCTCTCCAGCGCGGCGGCGAGTAACCGACGCGCGTCCACGGCGACCGGGCGCAACGCCGGCTGGGTGGTCGCACGCACGAGCAGATCGGGATCGGTAGCTTCGACCAGCGTGCCGGTGTCGATGGAACGCACCACCACCGTGCAGGACAGCAGCAGCGCGGCTTGACGGTCGGCCGTCAGCGCACGATAGGTGAGCCGGGGATCGCACACACCGAGGAGCAGGAAGTCTTCGATCTGTTCGCCGATCTGCTCGCGCAGAGTGGCCTGGAGGTCGACTTCCGCGATAACGCGGAGCCCCTGATGCCGCAAGGCGTCTCGGGTTCGGCGCACAGCGACGTCGAACGGCGCGTCGAGATGTATGGCGATGGCCGGTGCGGGCGCCACCGGCAAACGGATCTCCGTGAGCAGCCGCCGCGGATCGGTCACCTCGTCGGGACCGATCAGGTACGCCTCGGTCGGCGGTCCGGTGGTCCGATAGCCGGAGTCGTGCAGCCATTCCCGCAACGCGGTGTAGGCGTCGCCGAGTTCGCGGTAGCTGCCGCGGTGGCAGGTGCGGGCGACGAGCGTTCCCGGCACCACGACCACCTCCGCGCCGGAACTGGGGCCGAGCTTGGGCGCTGGTTCCACCGGTACGCCGAAATCCACCGCGATCGCCTCGTCGGCGAGCAGCTCGTGGTGAAAGGTGATCGTCGGCGCACCGCTGGCGGTCAATCCGGCGCGTTGGGCGATCTGGGCCAGTTCCCGCATTCCTTCGACGATGTCCTCGCCGAGCAGATTCGGGTTCGGACGAATCTCCCGTGGCACCCGCAACACCGTCTCGGGTGCCGACTCCACCAGGGCCACCCGGTACTCCATCGAAGCCTCCTCGGTCTCGTGTGATGAGCGTGCGCCGGGCCGGTTGCCACTGCACAGGGGCGAAGGTCCCGCGATGATGGGCATTACCGCCGAATCCGCGCTGTGCGCCGGCAAGGGCAGAAGATCCCGGCACGCCGGGACCTATCGCCCTGGCGGCTGCGACTCGCTCGAGCGCACGCTGTTGCGATGGAGCTGACTGCGGTACGTATAGACAAACCGGACGATCTCAACGTGATCCTCGGGCAGTCCCACTTCATCAAGACCGTGGAAGACCTGCACGAGGCACTGGTCGGGATCAGCCCGCACCTGCGGTTCGGGGTGGCGTTCTGCGAGGCGTCCGGGCCGCGGCTGGTCCGTCACTCGGGAAACGACGACGACCTGATCGAACTCGCCACGAAGAACGCGGTCGCCGTCGGCGCGGGGCACTCGTTCATCGTGTTCCTGCACGAGGGATATCCGGTCAATGTGCTCAATGCGATACGGCAGGTCCCTGAGGTCTGCGGAATCTTCTGTGCCACAGCCAATCAAGTCGAGGTATTGATCGCCGAGACCGAGCTGGGGAGGGGCATAGTCGGCGTGGTCGACGGAACCGTGCCGGTGGGTGTGGAGAACCAGGATGACCAGGAAGACCGCAGGCAGCTACTGCGCCGGATCGGGTACAAGCTGTAGCGCGGCGCCGCGCATAATCGGATCGGGGGACCACCGCACGCGCCGGTCGCGGCACGAAGGATGTAACAGGCATGGCTACCGGTGAAGAGGATGACCTGTGACGACCTCGGGGCAGGACGAGGACGTACTGCTGGCCGTTGTCCGGGATCTCGTGGCCGAGCGGCGCACCGCGGAACGCGCCGCGCGCGCGACGCTCGACAGCGAGTTGGAGCGCGATCTCGGGCTGGACAGCTTGGGCATCACCGAGTTGCTCGACCGTACCGAGAATGCGTTCGGGGTGAACCTGGAACGCGGCGTTCTCGGCACTGTGACCACGCCGCGTGATCTTCTGACCGCCGTGCGCGGCGCGCCGGTGCGCAACCGCAGGCAGTCGATGCCCATACGGCACGCCGTACCACCGGGGATCGACCGGGCACCGGACGCGACCGCCACCCTCTGCGAGGCCTTGTCCTGGCATGCCCGCACCCACGCCGATCGCACGCATCTGCGGATACTCTCTGGGGGAGCGAAAGACTGGGGGCAGGAGGAGGTCAGCTACAGCGAGATGCGGTCGGCCGCCGCGACCGTCTCCGCCGCCTTGCTCGCTCGCGAGCTGTGCCCCGGTGACCGGGTAGCCATCATGCTGCCCACATGCCGGGCCTATTTCACCACTTTCCTCGGTGTGCTTTTGGCCGGGGGCGTCCCGGTGCCGGTCTACCCGCCATCACGTCCGTCACAGCTCGCCGAGCATCTGCGTCGCCAGGTGCGCATCCTTGGCAACGCGCAGGCTTGCGTGCTGGTTACCGATCCGCAGGCCGCACGCCTGGCGAAGCTGGTACGCGGCCAAGTGGGGTCGGTACGACACGTCCTGACCCCGGGAGAATTGGCCGGTTACGGGGAAGTGGAAGGCTCGGTCCGTGGGGCAGGCGACATCGCTCTGGTGCAGTACACCTCCGGGAGCACCGGTGACCCGAAGGGGGTGACGCTGACCCACGCGAACCTGCTGTCCAATATCCGGGCGATGGGCGAGGCAGCCGAGGTCGCCACGTCGGACTTGTTCGTCAGCTGGCTTCCCCTGTACCACGACATGGGTCTGATCGGCGCTTGGTTGTCCTGTCTGTACTTCGGGGTGCCGCTGGCCGTGATGTCGCCGCTGGACTTCCTTGCGCGTCCGGCGCAATGGCTTTGGGCCATCCACGCCCAGCAGGGCACGCTGTCCGCGGCCCCGAACTTCGCCTACGAATTATGTCTGCGGAAGATCGCCGACGCGGAACTCGACGGGCTCGATCTCGGGTCGCTGCGGATGCTCTTCAACGGCGCCGAACCGGTGAGCGCGGACACCGTGACCAGGTTCGGTGAGCGATTCGCCGCTTACGGACTGCGCCGCGAGGTACACGCCCCGGTCTACGGATTGGCCGAGGCGTGCGTCGGCCTCACGCTGCCTCCGGTCGGCCGGGGGCTGATCGTGGACCGAGTCGACCGTGACGGTTTCCTGCGCACCGGCAGGGCGGCCCCCGCCGCCGCGAACGACCCTGATCCGCTCCGTTTCGTCGGCTGTGGCCGGACGATCCCCGATCACCAGATCCGCCTGGTCGACTCGGCGGGAAGCATGCTCGGCGACCGGCGCGAAGGCCGGATCGAATTCTGCGGCCCCTCGGCCACCGCGGGATACTTCCGCAATCCGCGGGCAACCAAAGCGCTGGTGCGGCACGGCTGGCTCGACACCGGTGATCTCGGTTATCTCGACGACGGAGAGCTCTATGTGACCGGGCGCGTCAAAGACCTCATCATCCGGGCGGGCCGCAATCTCCACCCGGACGAACTCGAACGGGCGGTAGGCGATATCCCGGAAATCCGCAAGGGGTGCGTCGCCGTTTTCGCGGCACCCGAGCCCACTGGCGGCACCGAGCGGCTGGTGGTGTTCGCCGAGACGCGCCAGACCGCCACTGCCACGCTCGCCCGGTTGCGGGAACGGATCATCGGGGTAAGTGTCGACCTGCTCGGAACACCCCCGGACGACGTCGTGCTCGCGCCGCCGGGAACGGTGCCGAAAACCTCCAGCGGCAAACTCCGGCGTGCGGCCACCCGGGAACGCTACGAGCGGGGCGATGTGCGCGCTCGTCCTCGGCTCGTATGGTGGCAGCTGGCCCGATTCGCGGCGAGGGGCGCGATCCCCGGCCTGCGACGCGCGGGGCAGCGTACGGCAACCGTGGCGTTCGCCCTGTGGTGCTGGTCGGTTCTCGTCGCGGTGGGTCTGCCGACACTTCTCGTCGTCGCGGTGGTGCCCGGTCTCGGCGCGCGGCGAGCCGTCCTGCGCGCGGCCTCCCGCAGCCTCGCCCGGCTCACCGGCACCCCCATCACCGTGGACCGAGCCGAGCGGCTCGCACGGCTGAGAACCTGCGTCGTGGTCGCCAACCACACCAGCCTCCTCGACGGCATCGCGTTGTCCACGATCCTTCCCGGCCGCTTCACCTTCGTGGCCGGTGAAGTATTCGAACACAAACCGCTGTTCGGCTTCTTGCTGCGGCGGGCCGGGACTCGATTCGTCGAGCGCACCGAACGCGAACACAGCGTTGCCGACACCCAACGCCTGGTGGAAGAGGCACGGCATGGCGAATGCCTGGTGGTGTTCCCGGAGGGCGGCCTCTCGCCGGTGCCGGGCCTGCGGCCGTTCCACATGGGCGCGTTCGTGATCGCCGCGCAGGCTGGCCTTCCGGTCGTGCCGGTGGCGATCTCGGGCACCCGCGCGATGATGTGGCCCGACCACGGCGCGATCATCCGCCGCGGCGCCATACACTTCGTCGTCGGCGAAGCGATCCTTCCTGCCGGAGACGGGTGGGATGCCGCCGTCGGCCTGGAACGCGCCGCACGCGCCGCGATTGCCGAACACTGCCGGGAACCCGACAACACCCGGTGACGCGAGTCGCGTGTCCCGTTCGGCAGGCATCCCGATCCGGAATCTGCGGCCCCGTCAGGTGGCCGAAGGAATCGGAATGGGGCCGATCGTCACGCGAATGGGTGATTTCGGCCCTGTCGGTGGGCGCCGGCGGCGACGATCCTGATCTCATGACCGAAAATTCGAAGCTTTCGGCGCCCGAACAGCGGCGCATCGCCGAACAGGCGCTGGATGCGCTGGCGCAACCTACCGAGCAGGTGCTGCTCCAGGTGCGGTGTGGGCGCGGTCATCATGTGGCGACCGTCTTCGATACATCCGCCGGAGCGGTGTTCCGGTCGGTCGTCGGTCCGCATGCCCACGGTGATCGCGACTTCGTCGATACCGGACACGGCGCCCATGACCGTGGCACGCGATACGTCGACCTCCTGGCGGCCGACGCGATCGCCGACGACGGCCTACCCGCCTCCTGCGAATGCGGCCCGCACACACTGTCCCGTGCACGGCTGACGCAGGCTATTGCCCACGACGAGCACACCCTCCAGCTGCCCTGAGGTGCAGCGCCGGATCATTGCGGCCTACTGCGTCATGGCCCCGACGCCGCCCACGCCACGGCCGGGCGGTCGCCGCCGACTCCAACGCTCACCCAAGCTGTCCCTACCGGAGTCCCGGAGACGTTCCGCCCCCGGGTCGAGCCGAATGTCCTCCTCCGCTCCGGTACCGGGGAGCCGCAGGCTGGTATGGCGCCACCGGGCGGGTGAGCCGGTCAACGGAGGCTCGTGGACACCACGGCCGGAAGGATGCCCCGATGAGCGAGTCCGCGATTTCCATCGCCGGTTTGACGAAATCCTTCGGCGCTACGAGGGCGCTCGACGGCCTGGATTTGACTGTGCACACCGGTGAGGTACACGGGTTTCTGGGTCCGAACGGGTCAGGTAAGACGACGACGATCCGGGTCCTGCTGGGATTGCTGCGCGCGGACTCCGGCACGGTGCGGATGCTCGGCGGCGATCCGTGGTCGGACGCGGTCGCACTGCACGCCCGACTGGCGTATGTGCCCGGTGAGGTCATCCTCTGGCCCGGGATCACCGGCGGTGAGGTCATCGACTTGATGGGGCGGCTGCGGGGCGACATCAACCGGCGGCGCCGTGACGAACTGCTGGAGAGATTCGATCTCGACCCGCGCCAGAAGGCACGCGCCTATTCGAAGGGCAATCGGCAGAAGGTGGCGCTCGTCGCCGCGCTGGCCTCGAACGCGGAGTTGCTGCTGCTCGACGAGCCCACTGTCGGCCTGGATCCGCTGAAGGAGGCCGAATTTCAGCGTTGCATCGCAGAGACCAGCAACGACGGCCGGACCGTCCTGTTGTCCAGCCACATCCTGGCCGAGGTGGAGGCGCTGTGCGATCGGGTGAGCATCATCCGGCACGGACGGACGGTGGAAAGCGGCACGCTGTCGCAGCTCCGGCATCTGACACGAACCGTGATCACCGTCGAAACCACACGGCCACCGACAGCTCTGGACGCGATGCCCGGCGTGCACGATCTCGTCCGGAACGGCACGCGGGCCAGGTTCGCCGCCGACACCGCCGAAATCGGCAACGTCCTGCGCATGCTGGCCGATCTCGGCGTGCGCAGCCTCACCAGCACACCACCCACGCTGGAGGACATCTTCCTGCGCCATTACGGCCCCGATCCGGTCATCGTGGGCGAGGAATCATGAGCGCCACGCCGACGCCGCGCGAGGTTATCCCGGGAGCAGGCACGCTGCTGCGGTTCGCGTTGCGGCGCGAGCGCTTCACGCTGCCGTGGTGGCTGCTCGGCACCGCCGCGCTGCTGGCGTTCCAGTCCCTGGCGAGTCAGCGCTTCTACAACACACCGCAGAAACTCGCGCAGCTCCGCGAGACGATGAGCGCCAACGCGGCCGCCATCGCGATGGGTGGGCCGACCCGGCTGCTGGACACCATCGGCGGCGAGATCGTGTTCGAGATCTTCGCCTATCTGGCGGTCGTGGTCGCGTTGATGAACATGTTCCTGGTCGGACGGCATACCCGCTCGGACGAGGAAACCGGAAGGGCCGAACTGCTGCGTTCGGCGCGGGTGGGACGCCGGGCTCCCGCGGTCGCCGCGCTGGCGCTGGCCGGGCTCGCCGACGTCGCCGTCGTGCTGGCGGTCTTCGCCGCAGCGGTCGGCACCGGGCTTCCGGTCGGCGGTTCGCTGCTGCTCGGACTCGTCACCGGGGGTGTCGGTGTCACCTTCGCTGCCCTCACCGCGGTCGCCGCGCAGGTCTTCGAGAATCCGCGCAGCGTCTATGCGGCAGTGGGATTGGCGCTCGCGGCAGCGTACGTGGCCAGGGCGATCGGCGACGTGCGCAGCAGTGTCGCGTCCTGGGCATCGCCCATCGGATGGGGTCAGCGCAGCTACCCCTACGCGGGCGACCGCTGGTGGACGCTGCTGCTGTTCGCCGCCGCGCCCCTCGCGCTCACCGCCGTGGCGTTCGCGCTCCTCGAACGGCGGGACTTCGGCGCCGGACTGCTCCCGTACGCGACCGGACGCGCGACCGCGTCGCGGGCGCTGCGTTCACCGCTCGGACTAGCCTGGCGGCTGCAGCGCGGTTCCCTGTGCGGTTGGGCTATCGGTGTTTTCGCACTGGGCGCGGCGTACGGCTCGTTCGCCGACAGCATCGAGGACTTTCTCGCTGACAATCCGGAGATCGCCGTGTACCTGCCCGGCGGCGTGGCCGACGCGGTGGATTCGTATCTGGCACTCACGGTCTCGATCGTCGCGCTGCTCGCCTCCGCGTACGGTGTCACCAGCGTGCTGCGCGCCCGCGGGGAGGAGACCGCGGGCCGGGCCGAACCCGTCCTGGCCGCGCCGGTCAGCCGCTACTCCTGGCTCGCGAGCCATTTCGCGATCGCCGTGGCCGGCGGCGCGTTCGTGCTGGCTGTCGGGGGCTTCGGCATCGGGCTGACGTACGGGTTGACGGTCGCGGATGCCGTCCAACCACTCCGGATGACCGGCGTTGCGCTCGCGTATGCGCCAGCGGTCTGGGTCGTGGTCGCCGTCTCGGCGCTCGCACTGGGCTGGTTGCCCAGGGCTGCTGTCCCACTGGCTTGGGCGGCTTTCGCCTACTGTGCCGTCGCCGTGCTGTTCGCGACCGCCTTCGATCTGCCCGACTGGTTCGACGATGCGTCCCCGTTCACGCACACTCCGCGGATGCCGTTCGAAACCCTCACCGCGGCGCCGATTCTCGTGATCACCGCGATTGCGGCAGCGGGCCTGGCGGTCGGTCTCACCGGGTTCCGCCGCCGCGATGCGGGGTACTGACCCCGCAGTCGCCTCAGTGGTGGTTGACGACAGTGAAAATGTCGGTGAGCGGTCGGCGCGGGGTGGGCGGGATCATCTCGCTGTCCTCGGGCGCGGTACCGACGCGAACCACCACCTGCGGCGTGGCCGGGCGGGGGATCAGCCCGGTGAGCAGTGTCCGGCCGGTCGGGAGTTCGGTGATATGGGTCAGCGCGCAGGTCGCCAGCCCGGCCGCGGTGCATTCCAGCAGCACGGCTGAGAGTGCCTCGCCGGTATGCAGCCAGTGGGTGACCGAGTCGCAGTCGGTGCTGAGCACCACCAGTCGCGCACGGTCTTCCAGCTGCGCACGGCGCATCGAGTGCGGAGCGGAGGGAAAGACGCGTCCGACACCGACACGCGCGAACTCGGCGTCCGACACCAGTGCGGACGGCGGCACGCCTTCAGATGTGTCCGGATGTCCGGCCCACCACTCCAGTTCGGTCTGATACAGCAGGTCGTTGCCGCGTAGGGCACCGGTCTGAGCGGACGCGGCGGCCAGGCGTGGCCGGGCGCTTTCGTCGAGCACGTCGACTTCGACCTCGTGCGGTGAGCCGAGCATGCGTAGCCGGGGCAGGATGTCGGCGAACCCCTCCGGTTCCGCCAAGGGCAGCCGGTCGGTGCGCCGCTGGTCGATGGCGAGCGCACGAGGGTGAACACCCTCGGGTGGGTCCGGCCACGGCCGAAACTCGATCGTCGCGAGATGATCGGGCCGTTGCGGGTTCGGTATGCGTACCGTGTCGGTGTGCCAGCCACGGTCGGCGAAGACGGTGCGAACGTGGTGGAGCATGGTGCCGCAGCTGATCACCAACTGACGACCGAGCGGGTCGGTCGAGGTCAGCAGCCGGTCCGCGTCGGTGTGCAGGTGCAGGCGGGTGCCGTCCAGGATCCAGCGCCACGGCTGGGTGTTGTGCACCGACGGCGCACGAGCGGCCAGGCGTAGCGCCGCCAGTATCGTCGGGTGATCGGGTGCCGGAACAGCAGGCGCGTCGTCGTGGGTGGTCATACTTCGAGTGTTCTCGGTGCGCGGGCGCGCGGATACGGGCCTTCCGCCTGCGCCGCGGGGCCGTTGGTCACCTCGGGTGACCGCCGTTCCCGGCCGAGTCGCTCGGCGCGGCTTGTGCTGTCGGGCAATATCTTCCGGATTCATCATCGGGGCCGCCCGGTTCCATCAGGAGGAGCGTGCACAGGCGGGTGAGCGCCGACGCTCGAGTCAGTGCGATGGGTTGCGGCTCACCAGCCGGATGGCTGTCCAGTCACGCCCGCGGCCAGGCCGGTAAGGCTGCCAGGGGAAACGTCGTCGCTGTCGTCAGAACGCCCTATCGGGCATGTCGAGGATCTCGGTGAGCGGTCGGCGCGGGGTCGCTGGACCGTCCGGCTCCGGCTCCGGGGCGATGCCGACCCGGATCAGCACCTGCGGCAGGCGGGCGTGCCCGGTCAGCTCCCGGACCACGGCACGGCTGCGTGGCACTTCGGTCAGATGGGTCAGCGGACACGTCGCGAAACCCGCGAGGGTGCACTCGAGCAAGACGGTGGACAGCACCTCACCGCAGCGCAGCAGGTCGTCGGGGGTGTCACCATCGGTGGACAGGACGAGGATCACCGAGTGGTCGTCGGTGATCTCGCTTCGGCGGTGCGTGCCACCGGCCGCGGGGAACTGACGTCTCAGGCTCACGCGCTGCCGTTCCTCCGGGGAGATCAGGGCTTCCCCCGGGACACCCGCGTCGGCGACTGTGTGCCCGGTCCACCACTGCAATTCGGCGTGGTACCCGGAGTCGTAGCGGCGCAGCGACGCGGTTATTTCCGAGGCGCGGGCCAAGGCGGGGCGGCTGTCGTCCCGCAACACGTCCAGCGTGGCATCGGCGGGGTCGAAGGTGGTCCGCAGGACCGATTCGAAATCCGGCCAGCCGGTCGGCTCCGCGAACGGCAGCCGGTCGGTGTGCCGCCGCAGAATGGCCTCGGCGCGGGCGCGGTCGCCGTCGGTCACGATCTGGGCCGGCCGGAAGGCCACGGTGGCCAGGTGCTCGCGACGGTTCGGGTCGGGGAAGCGGGCGACGAGGATCCGCCAGCCCGCCGCGGCCATCGCGACGCGCAGATGGTTCAGGGCGACACCGCAGCTGATCAGCATCTGCCTTCCAGCGGTATCCGTCGCCGGGAGCATGCGGTCAGGCACGGCGAAAAGCCGCAGCGCGTCACCGTCGAACCTCCAGTGCCAAGGCTGACTGTTGTGCAGCGACGGCGCCCGGCCGGCGAGCAGGACGGTCTTCTCGATGGTTTCCCCGGTCGGTAGCTGGTTCATACCGCCGACGGTAGGTTGCGACGCCCGTTGCCGGAGGAGTCGTAGGTCCCGAATCCGGATGCGAGTGGACCCCGTGCCGGGCCGCTGTTACGGACCTTTGCCCCTCGACGCGGCGAATCGACACGTTCACGCTGGAACCGTGGAGAACGGTGCACCGGCGGCGCCGCGAATCGATTCGCGCCACCACGACGCGGTGATCTTCGATATGGACGGGGTGGTGACCGACAGCGCGTCGATTCACGCGGCCGCTTGGGCGGAACTGTTCGACGACTTCTTGACCCGACGTCCCGCAGGCGCCGGACAAGACCGGTCACCGTTCACCGAAACCGACTACCTGCGGTACGTGGACGGCAAGCCGCGATATCAGGGCGTCGCGGATTTCCTTGCCGCGCGAGGTATCGCCCTGCCTTGGGGCACTGTCTCCGACCGGGAGACCGCCGAGACCGTGTGCGGGCTGGGCAATCGGAAGGATCGCCTGTTCCTGGACCGGATCTCGCGCGATGGTGTCCGGGTGTTCGAATCGACCATCACGCTGGTTCGGCAGTTGAACGCCGTGGGAATCCGCACGGGTGTGTTCTCCGCCAGCCGCCACTGCGCGGAGGTGCTCGCGGCCGCCGATGTCACCGACCTGTTCACCGTGCGGGTAGACGGTATCGATGCCGAGGAGCTGAGCCTGCCGGGGAAGCCCGATCCGGCGATGCTGCTCGAGGCGGCGCGCAGGCTGGACGCCGAACCCGACCGCACGGTTGTGGTCGAGGACGCCGAGGCCGGCGTGGCGGCCGGTCGACGTGGCGGCTTCGCGCTGGTCGTCGGCGTCGACCGGCATGCGCACGCCGACCGGTTGCTGGCGCACGGCGCCGACGTCGTGGTCGACGACCTCGTCGGGGTACCGTTGCGCGGGGGCTTCCGGCGGATGTCGGAGCTTCCGGACGTCGTCGAAAGCTGGCCGCGCATCGCGGATCTGCTCGGGACCCAGAAGGCCGCGGTACTGCTCGATTTCGATGGCACCCTGGCCGAGATCGTCGCCGACCCGGCCGCCGCGAAACCCGTCGACGGCGCGGCGGCCGCGCTGGCCGAACTGGCCGCGCAATGCCCCGTCGCGGTCATCAGTGGACGTGATCCGACCGATCTGCGTGAGCGGGTCGGTGTCGGCGGAATCTGGTACGCGGGCAGTCACGGCTTCGACCTGATGGCCCCGGACGGCACTCGCCACCTGCACGACGCCGCGCCGGGTGCCGAGGAGGCGCTCGTCCGGGCCGCAGGCGAACTGCGGCGGCGGCTGGGGGACATCACGGGAGTCCTGGTCGAGCACAAGCGATTCGCGGTCGCCGTCCATTACCGCAACGTAGCCGCCGAGGACGTCGGCCGAGTCGTCGCCGCGGTGCACGAGGCGAGGCGTGCGGCTGGCTTGCGTGTGACCCACGGTCGCCGGGTCGCCGAATTGCGCCCGGACGTGGACTGGGACAAGGGCACCGCGCTGCGCTGGATCATCGGGCATCTCACCGCCACGGTGCTGCCGATCTACCTCGGCGACGACCTGACCGACGAAGACGCCTTCGACGCCGTCGAAGCCGATGGTCTGGCCATCGTGGTGCGCCACGACGAGACCGGCGACCGGCACACCGCCGCCCGGTTCGCGGTCGCCGGACCACGCCAGGTTCGCGAGGTCCTCGATCGCCTGGTGCGGCTCCCGCACACCGGAACCGTTGCCGCCGAGCCGGAGTCGTGGACGCTGATCTTCGACGACTACGACCCGGCACAGGAGAAGCTGCGCGAGGCGCTGTGCACGGTCGGCAACGGCTACTTCGCGACCCGCGGCGCGGCGCCCGAATGCGCGGCCGGGGCGGTCCACTATCCCGGCACGTATGTGTCCGGGGTGTACAACCGGCTCTACGACGGGATCGCCGGTCACGTCGTCGACAATGAAAGCCTGGTGAATCTACCGAACTGGCTGCCGGTGACCTTCCGGATCGAGCACGGTGACTGGTTCGACCTCGATGCGGCCGAATTGCTTTCCTACCGGCAGTTATTCGATCTACGCCGCGCCGAACTCGTGCGAGAGTTCCGCTTTCGTGACTCCTCGGGACGAACCACCGCGGTGAACCAGCGCCGGTTCGCCGCCATGCACCGGCCGCACCTGGGCGCGCTGTCGACGACGATCACCGCCGAGAACTGGTCGGGAAGCCTGACGATCCGCTCGGTGATCGACGGCTCCGTGCGTAATAGCCTGGTGGAACGCTATCGCGGCCTCGCGGATGCCCACCTGGCGCCGGAGCGTGCCGTTCCGCTGCCCGATGACTCGGTACTGCTCGCGGTGCGAACCGACAACTCGGGCATACCGGTGGCCGTCGCGACGCGCAGCAGGCTGCGCCGCGGTGATGAATCTCTCGACGCCACACGCGAATTGATCGATCGCGACGGATTGATCGGGCACGACTTCACCGCCGACATCGCGGCCGGGGACTCGATCACCCTGGAGAAGGTCGTCACCGTCTTCACCGGACGCGATCACGCGAGCGCGGGACCGGAGGAGGAGGCCGCGCGCTGGCTGGATGCCGGGGGCGGCTACGCGGAGCTGTTCGATGGACACGCCGTGGCTTGGGAGCGTTTGTGGGCGCGGTTGCGGATCGACCTCGACGGCAGGGAAAACGCGGCCCGTATCGTGCGTCTGCACCTGCTCCACGTGGTGCAGACGCTGTCGCCGAACACCACGGATCTCGATGTGGGCGTCCCCGCGCGCGGACTCCACGGCGAGGCATACCGCGGCCACGTGTTCTGGGACGAACTGTTCGTCCTCCCGCTGCTGAATCCGCGCTTTCCGGAGCTGACCCGATCGCTGCTGCGATACCGCTACCGTCGACTTCCGGAGGCCCGCCGGGCGGCCGCGCAAGCCGGGCTCGCCGGAGCGATGTTCCCGTGGCAGTCCGGCAGCGACGGCCGCGAGGAAAGTCCGGCCCTGCATCTGAATCCCCTGTCGGGGCGCTGGAACCCGGATCCGAGCAGGCGCGCGCATCATGTCGGGATCGCGATCGCCTACAACGTCTGGCAGTACTACCAGGTCACCGGAGACCTCGGGTTCCTCATCGAATGCGGCGCCGAGCTGCTGGTGGAGATCGCGCGTTTCTGGTCGAGCCTGGCACGGTACGACACGGAGCGCGCCCGTTACGCCATCCACGGTGTGATCGGCCCCGACGAATTCCATTCCGGCTATCCGCACGCGCCCTACGCGGGCATCGACAACAACGCCTACACCAATGTCATGGCGGCCTGGGTGATCCTGCGGGCGGTGGACGCCCTGGCTCTCCTGACGCCGCGCGCACGGTCGGAATTGCTGGAGGCGCTCTCCGTGCCCGCGTCGGAGCCGGAGCACTGGCGGGATGTCGCCGGCCGCATGTACGTTCCGTTCCACGACGGCGTCATCAGCCAGTTCGACGGCTACGAGCAGCTGGCCGAATTGGATTGGGAGCGGTACCGGCGGCGGTACGGCAACATCCAGCGGCTGGACCGGATACTCGAGGCCGAAGGCGACAACGTCGACCGCTACCGCGCGGCCAAACAGGCCGACGTGCTGATGTTGTTCTATCTGCTGTCGGCCGACGAACTCCGAGAACTGCTCGGGCATCTCGGGTATGAGCTGCCAGGCGAGATGATCCCGCGCACGATCGACTACTACCTGGCCCGCACCTCCCACGGATCGACGCTGAGCGCGCTGGTGCACGCATGGGTGCTCGCCCGCGCCAACCGCGATCGAGCCGTGGAGTTCTTCGACCTCGTGCTCGAGTCCGACGTCGCCGACATCCAGGGCGGCACCACCGCGGAGGGGATTCACCTCGGTGCGATGGCCGGCAGCATCGACCTGCTGCAACGCTGCTTCACCGGGTTGGAGGTCCGCCGTGATCGGCTGATCTTCTGCCCGTACTGGCCGGAATCGCTCGGTCGCTTGTCGTTTCCGATGGTCTACCGCGGCCACCGGCTCACCGTGCGCGTCAGTGGCCACGGCGTCGAGATCGGTTCGGATCCCGGCGCTTCGGGGCCGATCGAGATCACCTGCCGGGATCAGGTCGCACGACTGGCGCCCGGGGACACGGTCCGGCTGCCACTGAGCTCGGCAGCCGGACCAGAAGCGTGATCAGGTCGCCGGCCTGGCGATGATCACCGGTACTTTCGCTGCGTGCAGCACGGCCTGGCCGACCGAGCCGAGGGTCATCCCGGCGAAACCGCCACGCCCGTGGCTGCCGACGACGATCAGTTGCGCGTTCTCGCCCTCCTCGAGCAGTCGCCTGGCAGGCCGATCTTCCACCACGACGCGCCGCACCCGCACCTCCGGATACCTCTCGCTGTACCCGGCCAGGCTCTGCGAGAGCAATTCCCCGGCCTCTTCCGCCATTTCGGCGCGGGAGGTGAAGCGGAAGAACTCCGACCAGGCGTGCACCGCGACCAGTTCGGCGTCGCGGTGCGCTGCTTCGTCGAAGGCGATCCCTATGGCGTCGACGCTGCATCGCGAGCCGTCGACGCCGACGACCACCGGCCCGTCGAAGCCATCGGCCTGCTCGGGGACGACCGTGACCGGGCATCCGGCGTGCCGGGCCAGTGCCGTGCTGACCGAGCCCAGGATGCTACGGCTGAAGACGCCGAGCCCGTGGGTGCCCACGACGAGCAGGCGCGCGGTCTTGGATCGGTCGCGCAGTACCGGAATCGGTGGCGCCTCCACCAGATCGGTAGTGATGTCCAGCTCGCCGATCGGGGCGGCGGTCGCCACGGCGGATTCGCGAGCGGCGGCGAGCGCGTCCCATCCCACCTGCCGGTAGCTGTCGTAGTCGAACTGGGGGACCCCGATGCCGGGGCCGAAGTCGATCGGGGCGCCGATCGCGTAGACGATGTGCAGCGGCGCGCGACGGTTGGCGGCGTAGGCAGCGGCCCAGCGCACGGCGGCGAGCGCGGTGGCCGAACCGTCGACGCCGACGAGGACGGGAAGATTGTTGCTGGCGGACATGTGTATTCGCTTTCTGTCAGTCCTCGCGGGCGACCATGACCGGTCCGTACGGGGCGGCTTCCGCGAGAGCGGAGGCAGTGCGCTGTGGAACCGGAGGAATTTCGACGTTACGGCGGGCGAAAGCGAGCGCACAGAGCCCAACCGACGCTTGCCGTGGGACCTTCGCCCCGTCCCCGTGATGCCCATTGCCGGACCCGGACCGCGTTCGGCCGCCTTCTCGGCCGCCCGTAGGCGATGCTGGAACAGTGCTGGCACGTTCACTCCCGGGCCTCCGGCAATTCGAGGGCTACCAGCGGGCATGGCTGCGGTCCGACCTGCTCGCCGGTGTCACCGTGGCCGCGTACCTCGTCCCGCAGGTCATGGCCTACGCGACCGTCGCTGGCCTGCCGCCGGTGGCGGGGTTGTGGGCGGCTTTGGGCCCGCTGGCGGTCTACACCCTGCTGGCGACGTCGCGACAGCTCTCGGTAGGACCGGAGTCGACCACCGCGCTGCTCACCGCCGTCGCGCTCGCTCCGCTCGCGCTGGGCGACCCGAGTCGATACGCCGCACTCGCGGCCGTGCTCGCACTGCTGGTCGGCGCGCTGTGCCTGGCCGGCGCGGCCGCCCGGTTGGGCGTGCTGGCGGATCTGCTGTCGAAACCGGTCCTGGTCGGGTACCTGGCGGGCACCGCAGGGATCATGATCGTGAGCCAGCTCGAATCGGTCACCGGGGTACCGGTCGAAGGCGAATCGATCCTGGCGGAGCTGCGGTCTTTCCTCGCAAACCTGGAGCAATGGCATGGGCCCACCGTCTGGCTCGCGACGGCGGTGCTGACGGGACTCTTGGCGCTGGCTTGGCGTGCTCCGCGGGCGCCGGGCCCACTCATCGCGGTATTGCTGGCGACCGCGGTGGTGGCGGTCTTCTCATTGGACAGCTCGGGCATCCGGACGGTCGGCGCGATTCCCGCCGGGATTCCGGCGCCGGGCCTGAGCACGGTCGCCCTGAACGACGTCGCGGCGTTGATCCTCCCCGCAATCGGCATCGCGGTGGTGGGCTTCTCCGACAACGTCTTGACCGCCCGGGCGTTCGCGGCCCGCCACGGATATCGCGTGGAAGCGAACACCGAATTCGCCGCCCTCGGTGCGAGCAATCTGGCGGCCGGGTTGCTGCACGGATTCCCCGTGAGCTGCTCGGCCAGCAGAACCACGATCGCCGACGCCATGGGCGCTCGGACCCAGCTGTATTCGCTCGTCACGCTCGGCGGTGTGCTCACGGTGCTGCTCGGAGCCCGCGGCGTCCTCGCGGCGTTTCCGACCGCGGCGCTGGGAGCGCTGGTCATCTACGCGGCGCTGCGGCTGATCAACCTGCCGGAGTTCCGGCGTATCGCGCGATTCCGGCGTAGCGAGCTGGCGCTGGCGCTCGGCACGGTCGTCGCGGTGCTGGGCCTCGGCGTGCTCTACGGTGTACTCGTCGCCATCGCACTGTCGATCTTCGATCTGCTGCGCAGGATCGCCCGCGCCCACGACGCGATACTCGGCTTCGTCCCCGGGCTGGCCGGAATGCACGACGTCGACGACTATCCCAGCGCGAAACCTGTTCCAGGACTGGTGATCTACCGCTATGACGCCCCGCTGTGCTTCGCCAACGCGGAGGATTTCCGTCGGCGGGCGCTTGCGGCGGTGGACTCCTGGACCGAGCGCGGAGGAACTCCGGTGTCGTGGTTCGTGCTCAACGCCGAGGCGAACGTGGAGGTCGACCTGACCGCGCTGGACGCGGTCGAACAACTCCGGGCCGAACTGTCCGAACGGGGGATCGTCTTCGCGATGGCGCGCGTCAAGCAGGATCTGCGCGACAACCTGGACGCATCGGGGTTGACGGCGAAGATCGGCGACGCGCACCTGTACCCGACGCTGCCGACCGCGGTCGCGGCCTACCGCGCGGAACGGGATGCGGGGCCGGATTGCCCGTCCACTGAATGACCTGTGTCTCGGCCGGTCGCCGGAACGAGGCGCGAAGCTCGAAGCCGTCGGCACTCACGGTCGAAGCGCATTCTGCGATTTCGCCGAATAGTTTTCCGGAGAATCTTTACCGCACCTGTCGGACACGGCCTGCACGGTACTGGTCGAGTCTGAGATTCCTTGCGTAAATTACTCATTGCACCACGGCTCGCTCGGCTTGGCCGGCATGTCGATCATTTTCACGGCGACGGCTCTCCAGGTGAGTGGCTTGGTACACCAAGTCTCAGCAGCAACCGTCCGGTGTTGTCCCGGTTCTCGGCCTCGACCGGGCGCCTGACTCCCCACTGGACCGGCCGATCACGGCTGCCGCAGTAACACACGTCCTGCCGCGCACCGGCCCACCGAGACCGTTGCTAGCGTGGATCGCTTGCGCTGAAAAGACAATTCGATGAACGGGCATGCCG
>NZ_BDBA01000055.1 GCF_001612745.1 Nocardia amamiensis NBRC 102102
AACGTAGGATGTACCATCCCGGATCACCGGGTTGACCACTGCAGATCCGCCTGTATCAGAAACGGTGTCGCGAACGATATGGACGGGGCATGGTCGTGACGGGCGGATCCACCGCGGTCATCGCGCTCGAATGGAGATCGAAACGCCCGGCTCACGCACGAAGCCGGGTGGCCGATACGACTACACTGAGTCTGACTGCTGTCAGATAGCTTGTACCACCTGATCGTTCCTGTGTCACCGCATGTTCAAAAGTCTTGTTTCAGATTTCGAGACGTCGGTAAAATGCCGACACACGGGAGGTGTGGGAGTCGCCGTAGAAGTCGTCACGGGGCCCGATTTCGATTCCGGGCACGGATGGATCGAGCTGTACGCGGTATCCGACCGGCGCGTCGAAGAGCAGGGGTTGCGCCGTTTCGAAGTAGACAAAGCGCATATACAAGGCAGATTTCGGATGCGGTGAGCCGACGTGCTTCCGCTGTGCTCGCGCGCGTCCGGGTATGAATAGGGGTCATGCGATGAATCTGAAGTCAGACGGAACCGCCGACGGCGATCTGGGACTGATTCCACTCTCGAGGGCGCAGTACGGCATGTGGCTCGCCGACCATGTGCCCGGCGGACCGGCTGTCAACATCGCACATTACGTCGAGATCCAGGGTCCGGTAGATATCGACGCGTTCGCTCGGGCGGTGTACGACGCCGGGCACGAAACCGAGTCGCTCGTAGTGCGGGTGGTCGAATCCGATGGCCGGCCATACCAATTCGTCGACCGCAGCATCGGCTACGACGATCCTGTGCTGGATGTCAGCGATACGGACGATCCGGTCGCGACGGCGATGGAGTGGATGCGCCGCGACTACAACACCAAGGCGGTCGACCTGAGCCGGGACCGGCTCACCGAGACACGGCTGCTCAAGGTCGGCGAAGACCACTATTTCTGGTACGGGCGCGCGCACCATCTCGTGGTCGACGGCTACGGCGCCTTCAACGTCGTCACCAGGATCGCCGAGCACTACAATGCCCTGATCGAGGGCAGGCCGCCGACGCCCTTGGTCGCGGCGAGCTTGCGCGACATCATCGAGGCGGAGCGCACGTATCGTGCCAGCGCCCGGTTCGAATCCGACAAAGCGTACTGGCTCGACAAGGTCGCGGACATTCCGTCGCCGGTGAGCCTGTCCGGCCGCACCGCGCGGTCGAGCAAGGTCGACCGCGTCGCAGGCTTGCAGCTTCCGTCGCAGTTGTCCGACATGCTGGATCGATTCGCCGACGAGATGGATGCCTCGGCCGCCCAAGTGGTGATCGCCGCGTTCGCCGCGTTTCTCTCCCGGATGACCGGGACCGATGATGTCGTGCTGTCGATGCCGGTGAGCGCGCGCGTGACGAAGCGCCTGCGCAATGCCGCCGCGATGCTGGCGAACATGGTGCCGATTCGGTTCGCCATCAGTGCGACGACCACCGTAGAAGAGGTGGTCCGCGCGTCGGTGTCGGAACTCGTGTCGGCCATGCGGCACCAGCTGTACCGGTTCGAGGATCTGCGCCGCGACTCGAATGCGCTGGACGCGTCCGCGAACTCGTTCGGTCCGATCGTCAATATCCTGTTCTTCGATTCGGAGATCCGCCTCGGCTCAGCTGCCGGCCGTTACCGCGCATTGACCTCCGGCGTGCTCGACGACTTGCAGCTGAACCTGTACCGCTCCGGCGCCGAGGCGCCGCTGCTGATCGAGCTGCACGGCAACGCGAACCTGTACGAACAGGGCGAACTCGAATCGCACGCGCACCGGTTCATCGACTTCCTGTCCCGGCTGATGGAGTCGCCGCTGGACACGCGCATCGCCGACATCCAGCTCGTCGGCCCGGCCGAGGAACTGCGGATCGTCGAGGAGCTCGCGGGCCGCGACGGCGAATCCCCTTCCGCCACATTGGTCGATCTGCTCACGCGACAGGCTGCCGCAACGCCGTCCGCGGTGGCCGTCACCTCCGGCGCGACCTCCCTCACCTACCGCGAACTGGACGAGCGGTCGAACCGATTCGCCCGCAGGCTCATCGCTCTCGGCGCGGGGCCGGAATCGCTGGTCGCCATCGCGATGCCACGCGACGCGGATCTGATCATCGCCGTGCTGGGCGTGCTGAAATCGGGAGCAGGCTATCTTCCGCTGGATGTGGCCCACCCGGCCGACCGGCTGGAATACGTGATCAACGACGCCGGTCCGGTCGCCGTGGTCACGACCCGGAGCATGCGCGCGCAGGTGCCCGGCGACCCCAGCCGCATGGTGCTGTTCGATGACGTTCCCGCTACCGGCGACGATGCCGCGGATGCGCTCACCGACGCCGATCGGCGGAGCCCGCTGCGTCCCGGCCACCTCGCCTATGTCATCTACACGTCCGGATCGACCGGTCGTCCGAAGGGTGTGTCGATCACCCATCGTGCCGTCGCCACCTACCTGGTGAACTCGTGTGCCGAGATCGGAATCCGGTCCGAGGACGTGTGGACGTTGTTCCACTCCTTCGCGTTCGACTACTCGGTCTGGGAGATCTTCGGGGCGTTGGTCACCGGCGGCCGCGTCGTCGTGGTGGACAGCCTCACCACACGTTCGCCCGACGACGTCGTGCGTCTGGCGGCACGCGAGAAGGTGACCGTCTTCAGCCAGACGCCGTCGGCGTTCTACCAGTTCGCGGCCGCCCACCAGCGGTATGCGCAGGACGGTGCGCCGGAGGGGGAACTCGCCATCCGGTTGGTCATCCTGTCCGGCGAAGCGCTGAACCCGGCCGGGCTGGCCGACTGGTACGAGCACAACCCGGACCTGCCTGTGCTGGCCAACAGCTACGGGATCACCGAAACGACGGTCTTCGTCACCTACACCGACCTCACCCCGGACGTCGCGGTGCCGGGTGCGCCGAGCACGGTCGGCCCGGCGCTGCCGGGTTTGCGGACATATGTCCTGGATGACCGCTTGCGTCCGTGCCCGCTGGGTGCTTGGGGCGAGATCTATGTCGCGGGAGATCAACTCGCTCGCGGCTATCTCAACCGTCCGGCGCTCTCCGCGGGACGGTTCGTCGCCAATCCGTTCGGCACGTCGGGTGAGCGCCTCTATCGCAGCGGCGACGTCGCGCGATGGAATCACCAGGGCGAGTTGGAATATCGCGGCCGGGCCGACCAGCAGGTGCAGTTGCGCGGGTTCCGGATCGAGCTGGACGAGATCCGCAACGCACTGCTGACGCACAGCACTGTCTCGGCAGCGGTGGTGGTCGTCCACCTCCCGGGCACCGAAGCGGCCCGGCTCGTCGGCTACGTCGTGCCGGCCTGCGATGCCACGTGCACGCCCGACGTCCTCCGCGCCCACGTCGGTGCACTGCTGCCGGAGTACATGGTCCCGGCCGGCATCGTCGTGATCGACGCGGTGCCGCTGACGGTCAACGGCAAAATGGACTACCGGGCGCTGCCCGAGCCGGTGTTCGATTCCGCCGCGGCGTATGTCGCACCGCGCACGGTGGTCGAGGAGTCGATCGCCGACGTGTTCGCCGAGGTTCTCGGCACGGAGCGGGTCGGCGTGCTGGACAGCTTCTTCGAACTCGGCGGCAATTCGATCACCGCCACCAGCACCGCCGTGCGCATCGCCGAGGTCACCCGGTGCGACGTGTCGGTGCGCGACCTGTTCACCAAGCCGACGGTGGCCGAACTCGCCGCGCATATCGAAGATGGGCACCGCTCCGACCGGCCCGTACTCAAAGCGGTGCCGCGACCCGAACCCATCCCGCTGGCACCGGCGCAGAACCGGATGTGGCTGGTCAACCAGGCCGACCCGGACTCGGCGGCCTACAACATTCCCCTCGTGGTGCAGCTGTCCGGACGTCTCGACGCCGAGGCGCTGCGCATGGCGCTGACCGATGTGATCGATCGGCACGAGTCGCTGCGCACCTGCTACCCCGCCGTGGATGGTACGGGGACACAGGTCATCGTGCCCGCGGAACAGGTCGTCGCGGAACTCGATCTGACGCCGCAGCCGACCGACCCCGACGACATCGCGCACCGGATTCGCGAGCTGTCCTCGATCGGAACCGACTTGCGTGGACGCCCGCCGATCCGGGTCGCGCTGCTGGCGACCGCCGACCGGCGACAGCATGTGCTCGTCGTGGTCCTGCACCACATCTGCTGTGACGGCTCGTCGCTGCGTCCACTCGCGGCCGACGTCGCGACCGCCTACGAGGCGAGGGCGGAAGGCAAGACACCGGACTGGCAGCCCTTGACCGTGCAGTACGCCGACTACAGCAGCTGGCATCGCCGCCTGCTGGGCGACGCGGGCGACCCGGATTCGCTCGCGGCACGCCAGTTGCGGTACTGGACAGAGCAACTCGCGGGCATACCGCCGGTGCTGGAGCTGCCCGCGGATCGCCCGCGCCCGGCCCGCCAATCGATGCTCGGCGACATCGCGGACACCGTGATCGCGGCCGAGACCTTCGCCGGAATCGAGCGGTTGGCTCGCACGGCCGGCGTCACGACCTTCATGGTCGTCCATGCCGCGTTGGCCGTGCTGCTGGCCCGGCTGTCGGGTTCGGCGGACATCACCATCGGGACCCCGGTCGCGGGTCGTGGCGAGCGGGCGCTCGAGCCACTGGTCGGCATGTTCGTCAACACCGTGCCGCTGCGCACCGAGGTGCGTTCCGAGGAACAGTTCATCGCGTTCTTGGCACGAGTCAAAGACACCGATGTCGATGCTTTCGCCAACAGCGACCTGCCTTACGAGCGCGTCGTGGAGGAACTGCACCCGAAGCGGTCGATGGCCTACGCGCCGCTGTGCCAGGTGTATCTCGCCTTCGAGAACATGGATCGCGCGAGCTTGGATCTGTCCGAGCTCACGGTCGAGCTGCTCGATCCGGGAGCCGAACCGGCGAAGGTGGACATCATCGTCACGGTCGCGGAGAACACCTCCGGCGGTGGCGATGTCGCACTGCGGATCAACTACGCCACCGACCTGTTCGATCGGGAAACGGTCGAGGAGCTGGCCGCGCGATTGAATCGGGCGCTCGAGACGTTCGTGGCGAATCCGCGGGCGCGGGTGGGGGATGTGGATCTGTTGTCGGGGATGGAGCGGCTGGGGTTGGTCCCGGCGTCGGGTGGCCGTGCGGAGGATCCGCGTGTGCTGGCGGAGGTGTTCTCGGTAGCGGACCGCAACGCCCCCGCGGTCGTGTCGGGGGAGCGTGTGGTGTTGTACGGGGAGTTGGACGACTGGTCGAACCGTGTCGCACGGGTGCTCATCGACTGGGGAGTGGGTCCGGGGGATCAGGTCGCGCTGGCGATGGGGCGGTCGGTGGAGTTCGTGGTCGGCGTGTGGTCGGTGGCCAAAGCAGGCGCCGCGTTCGTGCCGGTCGACCCGCGGTACCCGAGCGAGCGGGTGGCGCATATGGTCGCCGACTCCGACGTGGAGGTCGCGATCACGGTCGATGCCGCACGCTCCCTGCTTCCCGGGCATGTGCGGCAGCTGACCCTCGACGACCCGGCGGCGGGCGCTCTCCTCGCGGCGCAGTCCTCGGCCGCGGTGACCGACGCGGATCGCCTGCGGCCCTGCCGCATCCTCGATACGGCGTACGTGCTGTACACCTCGGGGTCGACGGGTACGCCGAAGGGGGTGGCGGTCACCCACGAGGGACTGGCGAATTTCGCGGTCGAGCAGCAAGAACGGTATCGGGTCGATCGCCGGTCACGGGTATTGCAGGTGGCAGCACCGGGATTCGACGCCGTGATGCTCGAATTGCTGATGGCCCATACGAACGGCGCGGTGCTGGTGGTGTCGCCCCCGGAGGTGTTCGCCGGCACCGAGTTGGCGGCTTTGATTCGGGCGCAGCAGGTTTCGCATGCGTTCGTGACACCGAGTGTGCTGGCGACGATGTCGCCTGCCGGGTTGGATTCCTTGCAGGTCCTGGTGGCGGGTGGCGAGGCTGTTTCGGCCGAGACCGTGGCGGTGTGGGCGCCGGGACGGCGGCTGCACAACGGGTACGGGCCCACCGAAACCACGATCATGGTCGCGATCAGTGATCCGCTGTGCGTCGGCGACCCGGTTACGATCGGGGGCCCGATCCGCGGCGTCGACGCGGTGGTGCTGGATGCCCGGCTGCGTCCGGTCCCGGTCGGTGTGACCGGCCAGTTGTACGTCTCGGGCGTGCAGCTGTCCCGTGGCTACCTCAATCGCCCCGCGGCCACGGCCGTCACTTTTGTCGCCAACCCGTACGGCCCGGCCGGTACACGCATGTACGGCACCGGCGACTTGGCACGCTGGACCGCCGACCACACCCTGGAGTACTTGGGCCGCACCGACTTCCAGGTGAAGATCCGCGGCCAACGGATCGAGCTCGGCGAAATCGAAGCCGTCCTCGCCGGACATCCCACGGTGGCGACGGCGGTGGCGGTGGGCGTCGGCACGGACGGCGGATCGCGACTGGCCGCCTACGTGGTGCCCGCCGACGGCGCCGTCGACCCGGCGGAGCTGCTGAAATACGCCGCGCAACGATTGCCGTCCCACATGGTCCCGGACACGGTGATGGTGCTCGACACTCTCCCGCTGTCGTCGGTGGGCAAGGTGGATCGACGGGCGTTGCCCGAACCCGAGTTCGGTGCGGCCACCGAGTTCGTCGCGCCACGCAACGCTGCCGAGCAGATCGTCGCCGATATCTGCGCGGAAGTCCTCGGTATCGATCGTGTCGGCGTCCTGGACAGCTTCTTCGATCTCGGCGGCAACTCGCTGTCGGCTACCCGGGCGGCGGCGCGGCTGAGCGGCGCGTTCGGCGTCGAGGTGCCGCTGCGCGCGATTTTCGAGACGCCGGCCGTCGGGGCATTGGCGGAGCGCTTGCGCACCGCGGAGGCGGCGGGGCGGGAACCGCTGGTGCCACAGGAGCGGCCGGACCGGATCCCGCTCTCGCCCGCTCAGGCTCGGATGTGGTTCCTCAACCAATTCGACACGACCTCCGCGGTGTACAACATTCCGCTGGTCGTCCGGATGTCGGGTGATCTCGACGTGGCCGCCATGCACGCCACGATCGCGGATGTGCTGGAACGCCACGAGGCACTGCGCACCGTCTACCCGGACAGCGACAGCGGACCGCACCAGGTGATCGTCTCACTGGAGACGGCGCTGCCCCCGCTGACGCCGGTGCCGGTCGCACCGGCCGAGGTCGAGGCGCGCATCGCCGCCGAGGTGATGGCCGGATTCGACGTCACCTCCGAGATCCCGTTCCGGATCGCGTTGCTGCGCAGCGCACCCGGCGAGCACACGCTGGTACTCGTCGTCCATCACATCAGCTTCGATGGGTCGTCGCTCGCGCCGCTGGCCGCGGACCTGATGACCGCGTACAAGGCCCGCGTGCGGGAACAGGCGCCGCAGTGGTCGCCGCTGCCCGTGCAGTACGCGGATTACGCCTTGTGGCAACGGAAGTTGCTCGGCAGCGAGGACGACCCGCACAGTCCGACCGTCGCCCAGACCGGGTATTGGCTGAGCGCACTCGCCGATCTGCCCGAGGTGCTCGACCTGCCCACCGACCGGCCACGGCCGGCGCAGCAGTCCTTCCGCGGCGCGACCGTGTCGACGACCCTGCCCGCCGAACTCCATCGTGCGGTCGTCGCGCTGGCCCGCCGCCACGACGCCACCGTTTTCATGGTGATGCACGCGGCGTACGCGGCACTGCTGGCGCGGCTTTCGGGAACTGGTGACATCGCGGTCGGCACGCCGATCGCCGGTCGCGGCGAGCCCGGACTCGACGGCTTGGTCGGCATGTTCGTCAACACGCTGGTGCTGCGCACCCAGATCGAACCCGGCGCGTCCTTCCTCCGGATCCTGGATCAGGTCCGGGCCACCGACCTGGCCGCGTTCGAGAACGCCGACATCCCGTTCGAGCGCCTGGTCCAGGTGCTGAATCCGCCGCGCACCACGGCACACGCACCGTTGACGCAGGTCGGATTCTCCTTCCAGAACATCGAGATTCCCACCGTGGAGTTCGAGGGCTTGACGGTGTCGACCCGGATGGTCGATCCGAGTGTGGCCAAATACGACGTGCACCTCAATCTCGTCGACGCCCTGGAGCCGGACGGTGAACCGGGCGACATGGCGGTCGAATTCGGTTACGCGACAGACTTGTTCGACGAAGCAACGATCACCTCGATGTTCGACCGCTACCTGCTGCTGCTGCGCGCGGTGGTCGAGGAGCCCGCCCGCGCCGTCGGCGACATCGACCTGCTGACCACAGCCGAAGCCCGTGAGCTGGCTCGGTACTCGACCGGCAGTACGACACGAGCGCCGTCGATGACTATCGCGGACTTGTTCACCGCGCAGGCGGCGGCCACGCCGGACAGCACGGCGCTGCTCGACGCGGAAAGCGGCGCTCGCCTCAGCTACCACGAGTTCGCGGCACGGGTGAACTCGCTGGCCCGAGCCTTGATCGGACGCGGTGTCGGCCCGGACACCGTGGTGGCCGTCGCGCTGCACCGCTCGGTCGATCTGCTGGTCACGCTGTATGCGATCCATGCGGCGGGCGCGGCCTACCTGCCGCTGGATCCGGATCATCCGGTGGAGCGTGTGCGCGCGGTCCTCGCCGCCGCACGGCCGAGGGCGGTCCTCACCCGTCCGGCCGACCGGGCGAGTCTGCCCGACGACGTGCCGGTATGGGCACTCGACGGACTCGCAGCCGAGCGCGCCGACGCGTCGCCGGTGACGGACGACGACCGGACCCGGCCGCTGCATCCGGCTGATCTGGCGTACGTCATCTACACCTCCGGCTCGACGGGCGTGCCGAAGGGTGTGGCGGTGCCGCATGCCGCGGTCGTGAATCAGCTCCGGTGGATGCGAGAACACTATGGGCTCGGCGGCGATGACATCATGCTGCTGCGCACGCCGGTCACCTTCGACCTGTCGGTCTGGGAGCTGTTCTCCGCGTTGACCTGCGGCGCGGCGCTGGTCAACGCGGGTCATGACGCGCAGCGCGACCCACGCGCCGTGGCTGGCCTGCTGGCCGAACACGGTGTGACGACCGTGGATTTCGTGCCGTCGCTGCTGTCGGCTTTCCTCGAGGTGGCCGCTGCGCACGAGTTCCCGCAGCTGCGGCGGGTGCTGTGCATCGGTGAGGCGCTGCCAGCCGAGACCGTCCGGCGCTTCAAGGATCTCAGCGCCGCGCGCATCGACAACTTGTACGGACCGACCGAGGCCGCGGTGAGCGTGACTGCCCACCGCATCGACGCGGTCGACGGCGCCGCGGTACCGATCGGTGTGCCCGAGGCCAACGTGATCGTGCACGTGCTGGACTCCCGGCTGCATCCGGTTCCGATCGGCGTGACCGGCGAGCTGTACCTGGGCGGCGTCCAGTTGGCCCGCGGCTACCACGACCGCCCCGGTCTGACGGCGGCGACGTTCGTCGCGGACCCCTTCGGCGACACGGGCCGTGGCCGCCTGTACCGCACCGGCGACCTGGTCCGCTGGGACGAGAGTGGCAGCCTGCGCTATGTCGGCCGCGCCGACACCCAGGTGAAGGTCCGGGGCCTGCGGATCGAACTGGGCGACATCGAGGCAGCGCTGGTCGCGCACGAACAGGTGAGCGCGGCCGTCACGCAGGTACGCGCCGACGGACACGATCAGCGGTTGGTGGCCTATGTGGTCGCCGGAGAGGCGTTGGACGCCAAGCAGATCCGGGCCTTCCTGCTCGACCGGCTGCCTGCTTACATGGTGCCGTCATCGGTGATCCGGATCGATTCGATCCCGCTCACCGCGAACGGCAAGGTCGACTACCGGTCGCTGCCCGCACCGGACCCGAGCGATGACCAGACCGCGTACCGCGCTCCGCGAGGGCTCGTCGAACAGACCATCGCCGCGGTCTTCGGCGAACTGTTCGACCGGCCGGAGATCGGCGCCGATGACAACTTCTTCGACCTGGGCGGCAATTCGCTCATCGCGACGCGCGCGCTGAGCCGCATCGGCGACGTCGTCGACGTGTCCATCCCGGTCCGCGTCATCTTCGAGGCGCCAACCGTCGCCGACCTCGCCGAGCGCATCGCACGGCTGCGTGCGGTGCCGAGTCTTCCCGCGCCGGTCCGGAAACCGCGCCCGGATCGGATTCCGCTGTCGCACGCGCAAACCCGGATGTGGTTCCTCAACCAGTTCGATCCGGATGCACCGGGATACATTGTGCCGCTGGCGATTCGCCTCGAAGGCGTGCTCGACCTCGAGGCGCTGACCGCGGCCATCGGCGATGTCTTGGAGCGGCACGAGAGCCTGCGGACGGTGTATCCAGCCGTCGACGGTACGCCGGCTCAGGTCGTGCTGGACGCGGCCGATGTCCTCGCCACCTTCGATCTGACGCCGCAGCCGGTCGGCGAGCGAGAGCTGTCCCGGCTGCTGGCGGAGTTCTCCAGCCTCGGTTTCGACGTGGCCAAGGGCGCGCCGGTACGCATAGCGCTGTACCAGCTGTCGGACGAGGCGTGGACGGTCGCGTTGGCCGCGCATCACATCAGCTGCGACGGCTTTTCGGTGGCGCCGCTGGCCGCGGACCTGGTGACGGCCTATCGAGCGCGGTCGGGCGGAAAGGCGCCGGAGTGGGCGCCGCTTGCCGTGCAATTCGCCGATTACGCCCTCTGGCAGCGCGAGGTGCTCGGCTCGGCGGACGACCCGTGTTCCTACGTCGCCCGCGACATCGCCTATTGGCGAACCCAACTCGCCGGGATACCGGATCTGCTCGAGTTGCCGACCGACCGGCCGAGGCCGGTCGAGCAGACCCAGCGCGGCGCGGTGATCCATGTGGCGATCCCCGGCGAGCTGCAGGGCCGGGTCGAGGCGCTGGCGCGCCGAGCCGCAGCCACCCCGTTCATGGTGGTGCACACGGCACTGGCGGTGTTGTTGTCGCGCCTGTCCGGCAGCGATGACGTCACCATCGGCGTGCCGCACGCGGGCCGCGGCGACCGGTCGCTGGACAACCTGGTCGGAATGTTCGTCAACACCTTGGTGATGCGCACCCGGATCACTCTCGACCAGACCTTCCTGAGCCTGCTGGATCAGGTGCGGCGCACCGACATCGAGGCCTTCGACCACGCCACCGTTCCGTTCGAGCAGCTGGTGGACGCGCTGAAGCCGGCGCGGTCGACCGCGCACACGCCGTTGTTCCAGGTGCTGCTCGCCTACCAGAACATGGCGCAGGCGCGCGTCGAACTCCCGGATCTCACCGTCGAGAGCGTGGACCCCGGCGAACGTGCCGCGATCTACGACTTGCTGCTCATGCTGACCGAAGGTCATGGCGCGCACAACGAACCGACCGGCATGACATTGCGCCTGACCTACGCCACGGACCTCTTCGACGAGGATTCCGTGCGGCGCTTCGCCGAGCGATTCATCCGCGTCCTGGATGCCGCCGCGACCGACGCCGAGTCGGCCATCGGTGCGATCGACCTCCTCGACGAGGCCGAACTTCAGCAGGTGCTGGAGCGCTGGAACGACACCGGAGGCTCCGCCGCAGCCGGCCGGACGCTCGTCGACGCGTTCGACGAACAAGTCGCGCGCACTCCGGACCGTCCGGCGCTCTGCCTTCCCGGCGCAAGCGCGGTGACCTACCGGGACTTCGACGCGCAGGTCAATCGTCTGGCCCGGTGGCTCATCGCGCGTGGTGCGGGACCGGAAAGTATTGTGGCGGTGGCGATCCGGCGGTCGACCGAGCTCATCACAGCGCTGTACGCGGTGGTGAAATCGGGAGCCGCGTTCCTGCCCGTCGACCCGGACCACCCGAGCGCGCGGATCACGAACGTACTGAACACGGCACAGCCGCTGATGGTGCTGACCACATCCGCCGATGGCGAGGCTCTGCCCGGCACCTGCGTGTCCGTTCCGATCGATCGGCTGGACATCGCCGATCTGCCCGAAGAGCCGATCACGGATGCGGAGCGGCGGGCACCGCTGCGGCCGGACAACGTCGCCTACGTGCTGTTCACCTCCGGCTCCACCGGCGTTCCGAAGGGCGTCGCGCTGACCCATGCCGCGACCATGAGTCAGTTGGAGTGGGCGCAGCAGCAGTGGCCGCACGACGCGTCCGACGCGGTGCTGCACAAGACGCCGATCACGTTCGACATCGCCGTGTGGGAGTTGTTCTGGCCGTTGCAGACCGGAGCGAACGTCGTGGTCGCCGAGCCCGGCGGGCATCGCGATCCGGCGTATCTGGCCGACGTCATCGCGCGTCACCAGATCACCACCGTGCACTTCGTCCCGTCCATGCTCGACGTTCTCCTCGAGTCCACCGCCGCCCGACTGTCGTCGATCCGGCGGGTATTCGTCGCGGGTGAGGCGCTGGCGCAACGGACGGTCGACGCCGCCGCGCGAGTGTTCGGGGACGCGGACCTGGTGAACTGGTACGGACCGGCGGAAGCGGAGGTCGTCACGGCTCAGCGGTGCGAGCCAGGCGCGGCAACCACGACGGTTCCGATCGGTGCACCGGCATCCGGGATGAAGGTGTACGTCCTCGACTCGCGGTTGCGGCCGGTGCCGGTCGGTGTCGTCGGTGAGTTGTACGTTTCGGGCATCCAGTTGGCGCGCGGTTATCACACGCGCGCCGACCTCACCTGCGGGGCCTTCGTCGCACACCCCTTCGGCGCCGAGGGTGAGCGCCTGTACCGCACCGGCGACTTGGTTCGCTGGCGCGCGGCCGGAGAACTGGAGTATTTGGGCCGCAGCGACTTCCAGGTGAAGGTGCGTGGCCAGCGGGTGGAACCGGGTGACATCGAAGCCGCACTGTATGCGATTCCGCAGGTCGCGCGCGCGGTGGCGATCGCGACGGCGGAACGAATCGTCGGCTACGTGACGCTGCGGCCGGGCGCGGTGATCGATGGCCGCGCGATACGCGAGCAGCTCACCCACACACTGCCGCCCTATCTGGTTCCGGACGGCGTCCACGTGCTCGATGCCATGCCGCTCAACGCGAACGGCAAGCTCGACCGCGCGGCGCTGCCACAGCCGGTGTTCGACAGCGGCGAGGAGTTCGTCTCGCCGCGAACCGAGCGGGAGGCGGTGCTCGCGCGCCTGATCGCAGAGCTCACCGGCGCCGATCGGGTGAGCGTTACCGCGAACGTCTTCACAATCGGTGTCAATTCGCTCTCCGCGGCCCAGCTCGCGGCGCGAGCGCAAGCAGCCCTCGGCGTCAGCGTCGGAATCCGTGACATTTTCGACGCACCGACGATCGCCGGTCTGGCCGAACGGATCGCGACGCGACCCCATTCCGCGGTCGTGCCGCTCACCTCCCGGCCACGGCCCGCGGCCATCCCGCTGGCGGCAGCGCAGCGACGGATGTGGTACCTCAACCAGCTCGACACCGACTCGGCGGCATACAACATCTGTTTCGCGGCGAGGCTGACCGGCCCGCTGGACATCGACGCACTGCGGGCGGCGTTCCGCGACGTGGTGACCCGGCACGAGCCGTTGCGGACCGTGTATCCGGCGGTCGACGGCGAACCGTGCCAGGTCGTGCAGGATGCTGCGGCGATGATCGCGGACGTGGTGCTCGACCCGGACCCGGTCGGCGGCGACACGGAACTGGCCGACCGGATCCACACTGCCGTCGCGACGGGATTCGACATCGCGACTGCGGTGCCCGTTCGGGCGCGGCTGTATCGCACCGCGGCCGACGACCACGTGCTGGTGCTGGTGGTCCATCACATCGCCGCCGACGGCTCGTCGATGGCTCCGCTGGCCCGCGACGTGTTCGCCGCCTACCGGGCGCGGGTGAGTGACCGCGCACCGCAGTGGGAACCGCTGGCCGTCCAGTACGCCGACTACGCGCTGTGGCAGCAAGAGGTGCTGGGCTCCGAGTACGACCCGGCATCGCTGATCGCGCGCCAGATCCGGTACTGGAGCGAGGCCCTCGGCGACGCACCGGAACTGCTCGGCTTGCCGACGGACCGGCCGCGCCCCGCCACCATCTCGACAGCCGGCGGCAACGTCCGCTTCGAACTGCCCCCGCGGCTGCACGACGACATCGTGCGGCTGGCACACCGCGAGGGCGTCACCGTGTTCGTCCTGCTGCACGCGGCATTGGCGATTCTCCTGGCGCGCACCGCGCACAGCGACGACATCTCGGTGGGCACACCCGTCGCCGGTCGCGGCAGGCCGGAGCTGGACGACCTGGTCGGCATGTTCGTCAACACGGTGGTGTTGCGCACGCGGGTCCACGACGACCGCTCGTTCCGCGAATTGCTGGCCGAGGTACGCGACGTCGACCTGGAAGCACTCGCGCACGCGGACCTGCCCTACGAACGGCTGGTCGACGTCCTCGGCCGGCCGCGTTCGACGGCGTATTCGCCGCTGTACCAGGTGATGTTCGGGTTGCAGAACACCAGTCCGGCCCGGTTCGAGCTGCCCGGCGTCGGAGTCGAGCTCCTCGACCCGGGTATCGCGCAGGCCAAGGCCGACCTCATGGTGTTGCTGACCGAGCGCGTCGATGGCGCTCGACCGGCTGGCATCGATGGCGAAATCATCTATGCCACTGATCTTTTCGTCGAATCCACCGCGATGTCGACGGCGCAGAGGTTCGTCCGCGTCCTCGAAACGGTCACCTCCGATCCGGGCCGCCCGATCGGCGCGATCGGGCTGCTCAGCGCCGAGGAGACCGAGCAACTGGTCCCGGCGAAGGGCGGCGACGCCGCGCGGTCTTGCTTGCTGCCCGATCTGTTGGCCTCGGCCGTGGCGGCCGATGCATCGGCGGTCGCCTTGATCGGCGAGGCCGAGACGGTCACCTACGGGGAGCTCGACCATCGGTCCAACCGGCTTGCCCGTCAGCTGTTCGCTCAGGGCGCGCGGCCGGGAGTGTGCATCGCGCTGGCCGTGCCGCGGTCGGTCGACTACCACGTCGCGATGTGGGCGATAGCGAAGACCGGCGCGACGTTCGTCCCGGTGGATCTGCGGTATCCGCTGGAGCGAATCGCGCACATGGTGCACGATTCCGGTGTCGAGGCCGGGATCACGCTCGCGGCCGCACGCGCGTCGCTGCCGGACGGTGTCGCATGGTTGGTGCTCGACGATCCCCAGTCGGCCACCGAGATCGTCGCTCGGTCCGGCCACTCGATCACCGACGCGGAGCGTGGTCGCGCGCTGCGAGTTCAAGACGCGGCGTATGTGATCTATACGTCCGGATCGACGGGAACGCCGAAGGGCGTCGTGGTCACGCACGAGGGGTTGGCGAACTTCGCGGCCGAACAGCGTGAGCGCTATCGGGTGGACGCCACTTCACGAGTACTGCAGGTGGCTTCGCCCGCCTTCGACGCGGTCCTGCTCGAAGCGTTGATGGCGCATGCCGCGTGCGCGTCGTTGGTCGTGTCGCCACCGGAGGTGTTCGGCGGACCGGACCTGGCCGAGTTGATCCGCAGGCATCAGGTGTCGCACGCGTTCCTGACACCGAGTGTGCTGGCGACGATGTCGCCTGCCGGTCTCGGCTCGTTGCGGATGCTGGCGGTCGGCGGCGAGATGGTGCCCGCGGACCTGATCGCCGCCTGGGCGCCGGGACGGCAGCTGCACAACATCTACGGTCCGACCGAGACCACGATCGTGATCACGATGAGCGACCCGGTGCGGCCTGGCGAACCCATCGCCATCGGCGGCCCGATCCGGGGTGCCGAAGCCATGGTTCTGGACGCGCGGTTGCGTCCGGTGCCGGTTGGGGTCGCGGGGGAGCTGTACCTGTCGGGTGTTCAGCTGGCGCGGGGATACCTGAACCGGCGTGGCACGACGGCGGCCGCGTTCGTCGCGAATCCCTATGGTGAGCCCGGTTCCCGGATGTATCGCACCGGCGACATCGTCCGCTGGAACGCACGGCGTGCACTGGAGTACGTCGGCCGCAGCGACTTCCAGGTCAAGATTCGCGGCCAGCGCATCGAACTCGGTGAGATCGACGCCGCACTGCTCACCCATCCGCGGGTGGCCGCCGCCGTGACCGTGAGCCGCCGCGGACCGGGCGGGCAGCCTGTGCTGGCCGCCTACATCGTGCCGGAACCGGGAACGGTCGTCGAACCGATCGCCGTGCTGGATCACGTCGCCGCGGTTCTGCCCGCGCACATGGTGCCGTCGACGGCCACCGTGCTCGACCGCATGCCGATCACCTCGACCGGCAAGGTGGATCGGAAAGCGCTGCCAGAACCGGTGTTCCAGCCCGCGCAAGAGGATGCCGTCGCGGCGGAAACCGACCTGGAGCGCACCATCGCGGCCGCGTTCGCGGACGTGCTCGGCATCGCCTCGGTGGGGGTGACCACCTCGTTCTTCGCACTCGGTGGTGATTCCATCCTGTCGATCCAGTTGGCGTCCCGGCTGAAGTCGGCCGGTGTCGTCGTCACCGCCCGGGACATCTTCGAGCACAAGACGGTTCGAGCGCTGGCCGCCGTGGCCGCCGCCGCGGAACGGGTCGTGCTCGAGGAACTGCCCGGGGGCGGCGTGGGCGAAATCCCGTTCACGCCCGTTGTTTCCTGGTTCACCGAGCGGCTCGGGCCTGCACCGCGATTCGCCCAGTCGATGCTGGTGCGCTTGCCAGGTGACGCGCGCGTCGAGGAAGTGACCTCGACCGTGCGAGCCGTGCTCGATCAGCACGACATGCTCCGCTCGCGGCTGCGCGCACAACAGCTCGAGGTGCTGCCCGCGAGCACCGTCGACGCCGCCGGTTCGGTGCTGACCCGCACCTTCCGCACGGGCGAAGCGCCGGGCACCGACGGGTTCACCGCCGTACTGGAATCGGCGCTCGCCGAGGCCTCCGCCTGCCTCGACCCGGCCGAAGGCAGGATGGTGCAGGTCGCCTGCCTGCTTCCGGAATCGGGTGTGGACGCCGATGCGCGCGCTCTCATCGTGATCCACCACCTGGCCGTCGACGCGGTGTCCTGGCGGATCCTGATCCCTGATTTCGCCGCTGCCTGGCAGCAGGTCACCCAGGGACGAACGGTCGAGCTGCCCGCGCAGGGCACTTCGATGCGGCGCTGGGCGCACGCGTTGGCCGACGCCGCCGCGGCCCGCGCCGATGAGCTCGAGCTGTGGCAGCGGATGAGCGGGGCGGACGATCCGCTGCTCGGCCGCGCGGCATTGGATCCCGCTGTCGACACCCAGTCGACCGTCCGTCATCTGACGGTGTCCGTCCCGGCGGATGTGACCTCGGCGTTGCTCGACACGGTGCCCGCGGCGGTCCGCGGCAGCGTCGACGACGCGCTGCTGGCCGGTCTGACCATGGCGCTGACGCGCTGGCGCAGTCGGCGCGCCGTCGCGCACGCGGGCATGAAAGTCCTGTTGGAAGGCCATGGGCGCGCGGAGCAGATCGCCGAAGGAGCAGATCTGTCCCGCACCGTGGGCTGGTTCACCAACACCTACCCGGTGGCGCTCGAGCTGAGCGGCATCGATGCGGCGGACCCGCGCGCGGCGGTGAAGTCCGTGAAAGACCAGCTGCGTGACATCCCCGACAAGGGGATCGGCTACGGTCTGCTGCGCTACCTGAACACCGAGACGGCCGACCGGCTTTCCGCGCTGCCGGAGCCGCAGATCAGCTTCAACAATCTGGGCCGAGTCGGCGTCGACCTCGCGTCACTGTCCGACCTCGCATGGATTCCGACCGACGAGCAGTTCGACCGGCGAGCCGCGTTCGATTCCGACATGCCGGCGGCAGCGGTGGTCACGATCGACGTGAACATCGTGGACACGGGA
Source organism: Nocardia amamiensis NBRC 102102 (assembly GCF_001612745.1). Lineage (GTDB taxonomy): Bacteria > Actinomycetota > Actinomycetes > Mycobacteriales > Mycobacteriaceae > Nocardia > Nocardia amamiensis. The sequence goes on from NZ_BDBA01000055.1 coordinate 17,673, forward strand.
GCAGGACCACAGCTGTCGGCGCACGTCGGATATGCCGCGCGGTTGCTCGATCACGACGAGGTAGCCGAACTCGTCGACGAGTGGGTCGACGCCGTCACCGGGATCGCCGCCGCGGCCAGGGCGCACGACGACTGGGGATTCTCCCGGTCCGACGTGCCGCTCGTCGACGTGACGCAGTCCGACCTGGACGCGTTCGCCGACCGGTACGGAACGCTGACCGATGTATGGTCACTGGCACCGCTCCAGGCTGGACTGCTCTTCCACGCCGAACTCGCGGCAGGCGACATCGACGTCTACACCGCGCAATCGGTGCTCGGCCTGGCCGGTGTGGTCGACGAGGACCGGCTCGAGCGGTCGGCGGCGGCGCTGCTCGCGCGGCATGCCAACCTGCGCGCCGCCTTCGTGCGGACGGCCGACGGCGTTCCCGCGCAGGTCGTTCCCGCCGCGACCGCCGTGCCGTGGCGAAGAATCGACCTGACCGGCAGCACGACGACGCCGGAGGAGCTGATCGCCGCCGAGCGGGCGGTTCCGTTCGATCCCGCCGATCCGCCGCTGCTGCGGTTCCTGCTCATCGCGGTGGCGCCACAGGACTACCGGCTGGTGCTGACCGCCCACCACCTGCTGCTGGACGGCTGGTCGCTGCCGCTGCTGTGGCGCGAACTGATCGGCTTGTACGCCGTGGGCGCCCGGACCGACCTGTTGCCCGCCGCCGCGTCATACCGCACATATCTGGAATGGCTGGATCGGCGTGAGTTGGCCACCGGCGTCGAGGTGTGGCGAGATGTGCTGCGCGACTTCACCGAACCGACGCTGGTCGCCGATTCGCGCTCCGATACGACGGTCGACATCCCGGTCGACCTCGAGGTCGTGCTCGATCGCGCCGTCACGGCCGAGCTGGTGGAGTTCGCCCGGGCCCGAGCGGTCACGATGGCGACCATCGTGCAGTTCGCCTGGGCAACGGTCCTGGGGAACCTGCTCGGCACCGAACGCGTGGTGTTCGGTAGCACCGTCTCGGGGCGTCCCGCCGACCTGCCGGGCGTGGAGTCGATGATCGGCCTGTTCATCAACACGATTCCGGTCGCGGCGCAGGTGCGCCGGGATTGGACCATCGAGGACGCGCTGAACAGGTTGCAGGCCGACAACACCCGCCTGCTCGACCATCACGAGGTCGAACTGTCCCGGATCCTGGCGGCCGCGGGTACTGCCCAGCTGTTCGACACCCTGGTCGTCTTCGAGTCGTACCCGGTCGACAGCAGCGGGCTCGGCGACGCGGATATCGACGGCATGCGGGTGGTCTCGTCGGACGGAAGCGACGCCGCGCATTACCCGATCACCGTTCAGGCGCACCAAACCGACGAGTTGCACGTCAGGATTCGCTACCAGCGGGCCCGCATCGATGACCGGACCGCGTCGGGGCTGGCCGCGCGTCTGGAGACCGTGCTGCGCGCCATCACGTCCGATCCGCGGTCGCGGCTGGGCGCGGTCGACCTGTTGTCCGCCGGCGAGCGGCGTGATCTGGTGCCCGCTTCCGGCGGCCGGGCCGAGTCACCGCGCGTGCTGGCGGCGTTGCTGTCCGCTGGCGTGACCGTGAATCCCGATGCACCAGCGGTCATTTCGGGCGAGCACACGCTGTCCTACGTCGAGTTGGACGCCTGGTCGAATCGTGTCGCGCGAGAGTTGATCGACCGGGGTGTTGGTCCGGGCGATCAGGTCGCGTTGGCGATGGCCCGGTCGGTGGAATTCGTGGTCGGCATGTGGGCGGTGGCCAAGGCGGGCGCGGCATTCCTCCCGATCGATCCGCGGAATCCGGCCGAGCGCGTCCTGCACATGGTGGCGGACGCCGAGCTGCGGGTCGCGCTCACGGTCGAGTCGTCCCGGACGCTGCTGCCGGACTCGGTCCTGGCACTGGTTCTCGACGACCCGGACACCCAGAAGGCGATCGCGGCGCGATCGGCTACCGCGGTGACCGATGCGGAACGGGTCCGGACTCCGCACGTCCGGGATACCGCCTACGTTCTCTACACCTCGGGGTCGACCGGAACGCCGAAGGGCGTCGCGGTAACCCATGAGGGATTGGCGAATTTCGTGGCGGTAGTGCGTGGTCGGTTCGGCGTCGACAGCGGCTCGCGAGTACTGCAAGCGGCTGCTCCGGGGTTCGACGTGGTGGTTCTCGAGGTGCTGCTGGCCCATACGAATGGCGCCGTGCTGGTGTTGCCGCCCGCGGACCTGTTCGGCGGCCCTGAGTTCGCGGAATTGATTCGGGCGCAGCGCGTCTCGCACGCGTTCATCACACCGAGCGTGCTGGCGACGATGTCGCCCGAGGGACTGGACTCTTTGCGAGTGCTGATCGCCGGAGGCGAGGCGGTGACACCGGAAACGGTCGCCGTGTGGGCTCCGGGCAGGCAACTGCTGAACGGGTACGGGCCGACCGAAGCCACCGTCTTGGCCGGGATCAGTGCTCCGCTGCAGCCCGGTGATGTCGTGACGATCGGTGGTCCGATCGGCGGCGTCGAGGCCGTCGTGTTGGACGCGTGGATGCGACCGGTAGCGGTCGGCGTGGTCGGGGAGTTGTATCTCGCGGGCGTGCAACTGGCCCGCGGGTATGTGAACCGGCCTGCGGTTACGGCGGGTGCGTTCGTCGCGAATCCGTTCGGTCCGGCGGGCTCGCGCATGTACCGCACCGGCGATCTCGCCCGCTGGACACCCGAGCACACCGTGGAATACCTCGGCCGCAGCGATTTCCAAGTCAAGATCCGTGGTCAACGCATCGAACTCGGTGAAATCGAAGCCGTCCTCGCCGAACATCCCGGTGTGGAACACGCCGTCGTCCTGTTGCGGAAGGACGAGCGCGGCATCGACCGGCTGGTCGGCTACCTCATCGGCGACGAGGACGTGGATCCGCACGAGGTCAGGAACGCGGCGCGGCTGCGGTTGCCCGCGCACATGGTGCCCGACGTGTGCATGGTGCTCGGCGAACTCCCGCTCACCAGGACCGGCAAGCTCGATCGCCTGGCGCTGCCCACACCCGAATTCTCCGAGGGCCGGGAGTGGATCGCGCCGCGGACCGAGGCCGAGCGACGCGTGGCCGGCGTATTCGCCACTGTTCTGGGCGTCGAACGGGTCGGCGCAGCCGACAGCTTCTTCGACCTCGGCGGCAACTCGCTGTCGGCGACCCGGGTCACCGCACAGCTGGGGACGGCGCTCGGTGTGAGCATCAGCGTCCGGGACCTGTTCGACGCATCGACCGTCGCCGAGCTCGCCGCGCGTCTGGCGAGTTTCGAGCGGCGGGCTCGGGTGCCACTGCAGCCACGCACCCGGCCCGCTCTGGTGCCTCTGTCTCTGGCGCAGCAGCGGATGTGGTTCCTCAATCAGCTGGACACTTCGATCGGCGCGTACAACATTCCGCTGGTGATCCGGCTGAAGGGCGAGCTCGATCTCGACGCCTTGCAGCGCGCGTGCGAACTGGTCGTCGACCGGCACGAGTCACTGCGAACCAAGTTCCCGATGACCGACGGAACACCGCATCAAGTCACGGTCTCCGCCGAGGAGGTCGTGCCCGTACTCACCGCGGTCAGGATCGACGAACAGCAGCTCATGCCGCGGGCGGTCGCCGCGGTCTCGGCGAGCTTCGACGTGACGCAGGCGCCCCCGCTGCGCATCGAGCTGTTCGGACTCGATGCCACCGAACACGTGCTGGTGATCGCCGTGCACCACATCTGCGCCGACGGACAGTCCATGATCCCGCTCGCGCGGGACGTGGCGCTGGCCTACCAGGCGAGCAGGCAAGGGACGCAGCCGTTGTGGCCGGTCCTTCCGGTCCAGTACGCCGACTACACACTGTGGCAGCGCGAAGTGCTCGGCGACGAGCACGATCCGGGCTCGGTCATGTCCCGGCAGTTGCGCTTCTGGACCGACACCCTCGACGGGCTGCCCGAACTGCTCGAGTTGCCGACCGATCTGCCCAGGCCGCCGGTGGCGTCCATGCGCGGCAGCACGGTGGATTTCGAGATTCCCGCCGCGGTGCAGGCGCGTGTCGGCGCGATCGCACGGCAGTCGAACGCGACGGTGTTCATGGTGCTGCACGCCGCGTTGACCGTGGTGCTGTCCAGGCTGGCCTGCGTCGACGATGTCGCGGTCGGGACTCCGGTGGCAGGCCGCGGGGAACGCGAACTCGACGATCTGATCGGCATGTTCGTCAACACGCTCGTCTTGCGGTCGCGCGTGTCGTCGCGGCAGTCGTTCACCGAATTGCTGGCCGCCACGCGCGAAACGGACCTGGCCGCGTTCGCGCACGCGGACGTGCCGTTCGAGCAGGTGGTCGAAGCGGTGAATCCGCCACGGTCGACCGCGCATCTTCCGCTGTATCAGGTGACGATCGACGTCCAGAACGCCGGCAAGGCCGCATTGGAGCTGCCGGGGCTCACGGTCGAGCGGGTGGAGAACGGGTTCGAGCCGGCGCAGGCCGACCTGAACGTGACGCTTGTCGAGCGGCTCGGTGACCAGGGTCGTCCGGACGGCATCGTGGGCCGGCTGACCTACGCCACCGATCTCTTCGTCGAAGAGACGATGATTCGGTTCGGGCAGTCGTTCGTGCGGATTCTGGACGAGGTGACCGCGAACCCGGAGATCGCCATCGGCGATATCGACCTCGTGGGTCCGGCACAGCGGCGTGAATTGCTCGACGCGTCCGGCAACGATGGCCTCGCGGTCCCGGAGACGACACTCGGGGAACTGTTCGCCACCATGGCCGCCGCACAGCCGGACGCGGTCGCGGTGACCGATGGGCAGTCGCGGCTGACCTATGCGGAGCTGGATCGGCGCGCCGACGCGGTGGCTGCTCGCCTCGCCGGACACGGTGTGGGACCGGATGCCCTGGTGGCCGTGGCGTTGCCGCGCTCGATCGAGTTGATCGTGGGCCTGCTCGGCGTCGTGCGAGCCGGTGCGGGCTACCTTCCGCTGGATGTGGCGTACCCGTCGGAGCGCTTGCGGTTCGTCCTCGATGACGCGGGCCCTGCGGCGGTGTTGACGTCGGCCGAGATCGCCTCGGCGGTACCGGAGTACGCGGCACCGGTCGTGCTCGTCGAGGATTGTGTCGGCTCCGCGAGCACTTCCACGGCAATGAAGTCCGCTGCGCGGCCGGGCAACATCGCCTATGTGATCTACACCTCCGGCTCGACCGGCCGCCCCAAGGGGGTGACGGTCAGCCATCGGGAAGCGGTCACGTTGTTCACGAACGCGGTCGAGCGGTTCGATGTCGGTCCCGACGATGTGTGGACGATGTTCCATTCGTACGCCTTCGATTTCGCGGTGTGGGAGATCTGGGGCGCGTTGCTCACCGGTGGCAAGGTGGTCGTCGTCGACTACGAAACCTCCAGGTCGCCCGAGGCGTTCGTGGACGTCGTGGCACGGGAGCGCGTGACGGTCCTGAGTCAGACGCCCTCGGCGTTCTACGGATTCGCGGATGCGGAGCGTAGATACCGCGAATCAGGTTGCTCCGCCGGTGAACTCGCCTTGCGTTACGTCGTCTTCGGTGGCGAAGCGCTGGACGCGTCGCGGTTGAGCGATTGGTTCGCCGCGCACGCGCCGGGGTCGCCGCGACTGGTGAACATGTACGGGATCACCGAGACCACTGTGCATGTGACGTTCTCGGAGGTCGCGCAGGCCGAATCGGCCGGGATCGGGACCGCGCTGCCGGGGTTGCGGGTGTACGTCCTCGATGACCGGCTGCGACCGGTGCCGATCGGAGCCGTCGGCGAGATCTATGTGGCCGGTGGGCAACTCTCGCGTGGCTATCTCGGAGCCCCCGCTCTGACCGCCGGACGCTTCGTCGCGAACCCATTCGATCCGCGCGGCACCCGGTTGTACAGATCGGGTGACGTGGGCCGGTGGCGGAAGTCCGCGCGTGGACTGGAGCTGCTCTACGCGGGCCGCGCCGACGCGCAGGTACAGTTGCGCGGTTTCCGGATCGAGATGGGCGAGGTGGAGTCGGCACTGCTGCGCCATCCGCACGTCGCCCAGGCAGCGGCCGCGGTGCACCGCCACGACCGCGGCGTGGACCAGCTGATCGGATACGTCGTCGGCGCCGACGGACAGCGGATCGATCCGGGCGAAGTCCGGGTCGCCGCTGCGCAGGTCCTGACGAGTTACATGGTGCCGTCGGCGATCATGGTGCTGCGCGAGCTGCCGTTGACGGTCAACGGCAAGCTCGACCGGAAAGCACTGCCCGCGCCCGACTTCGACGAGTCGGCGAGCGAGTTCACCGCGCCGCGGACCCACACCGAGCGTACGATCTGCGACGTTTATGCGCAGGTGCTGGGCATCCAGCGGGTCGGAGCGTCGGACGGATTCTTCGACCTCGGTGGCAATTCGCTGCTGGCGACGATGGTGGTGACCGAATTGCGGTCCCGCGGCGTCACGATCGCGTTGCCGTGGATGTTCGACGACGCGACGCCGATGTCGCTCGCGAGCCGGGCAGACGGCTCCGAGGGCGGCTCCGGTCTGCAAGTGCTGCTTCCGCTGCGTGCGAACGGCCCGCAGCGCGCGGTATTCGCCGTGCACCCCGCAGGCGGTTTGGCCTGGTTCTACGGCGGACTGGTCGAACATCTGCACAAGGACCGGCCGATCTACGGTTTGCAGGATCCCCACGTCGTAGCGGGTGAACCACGGGCGCAGTCCATAGATGAATTGGCTGAACGCTATGTGGCGGAGATTCGCCGAGTGCAACCCGCCGGTCCGTATCACCTGCTCGGCTGGTCATTGGGCGGTACGATCGCGCACGCCATCGCGGTGCGGCTCCAGCGCGGTGGTGAGCAGGTCGGCACGCTGGCCATGATGGACAGCGCCGTCGGCACATCGGAGGCCATGGCCGAGGCGCTGAGCACCACCGCGGAGGAGGCCGCGCCGAGCGAACTGATGGCAGACCTGCTCGGCGGGTGGCGTGAGCTGTTCGACATCGGCGCCGACGTGACAGCCGACACGCAGGAGCGGGCATGGGCTGTCATCCGTGATCAGGTGACCGCGACCGGTATGTTCACCGCCGACCAGATCGATCGGGTCATGGCGAGCTTCGAAACCGCGAGCGGCATCGCCCAGGACTACCGGCCGGAAGTCTTCGACGGAGACTTGATCTTCTTCACCGCAGGAAAAGACCGCGTCGACCACGACGCCGTCGTGCAGACGTGGCGACCATTCATCACGGGCGACCTGCACAACACGGTCGTCGAAGCACGTCATCTCGAGTTGACCCATCCGTCCGCACTGGCCGTCATCGGCCCGATCCTCGAAAGGTGCATGAACGAATGCTGACGACTCTCCAGCAATTCCAGCAACTCCGGCTCGACGACGGCAGGATGGTGGCCTGCACGAGTCCGGCCGAGGCGCGGATGCTGTGGGGCGAGATGTCGACGGAAGGGTTCTATCGGCGTGCCGCCGCGAGATTACGACCGGGGGACGTCGCACTGGATATCGGTGCGAATATCGGACTCAGCGCGATGATGTTCGCCGACACCTGCCCCGGCGTCCGCGTGATCGCCGCCGAGCCGGCTCCGATGACGTTCGATTGCCTGGAGCGCAATGTGGCCGCCTATGTCCCTGACGGCGTGCCACTGCAGGTTGCCATCGGAGCGGCGCCCGGGATCGCGCCGTTCACCTGGTACCCGCGGGCATCGGCGAATTCGGGTCTGTACGCCGACCGCGAAGCCGACGACGAAGCCACCGCGATCTATCTGCGCAACAGCGGCCTGAACGACGAAGCGATCGCACTCATCACCGACGGCCTGCACGAGGGCGAGCAAATAGACGTCGAGATCACCACTGTTTCGGCAATATTGGCCGAGCACGGTCCAACAGCCGAGATCGGGTTGCTCAAGGTCGATGTCGAGCGGGCGGAATTGGACGTGCTGCACGGCATCGCCGAAGCAGACTGGCCACGTATCCGCGCCGTCGTCGCCGAGGTCCACGACCGCGACGACCGGCTGACGCAGTTCTGCGGATTGCTGCGTCTACACGGCCTGCCCGCGCGAACACGACAGGACCCGAGTCTGGCCGGAACCGAACTTTACGAGGTCTACGCCGTCAGGACGGCAAACAACTGAATCGTTCCGTTTCCGGGTGAGTGGCGTTGCACGTCAAGCGTGCAACGCCACTCAGCAGAGCGCCGGAAGCTGTGGCGCCTATTCTGCTGCTGGCCGATCCCGATCGCCGCACACGCATCGCAGAGCAGGACCGTTTGCATGACCGTCCGGACGCCGTGGATCAGCTCGCGTGAGTAGTGTGCTCGGCAGCCTGCTAGCCCGTGTTCCAAAGTGGCTGCGGTCGACTCGTGTGGTAGTAGCTGAGCGGTAGTGTTGCGGAGTGGGGAGTGCGTGTCTGATCTGTGACAAGCATCGAGGTGTCGGCCGTCTCGTCGGTCCGGTGATCTTTGCCGACGAGTTGGTAGTGGTGACGCATCGACCGCTGACCGAGGGCAGGCCGGTTCCGGGGTATCTGTTCGTCGAGACCAGGCGGCATGCACCGACGTTGGCGGATCTGACTGACGCCGAGGCATCTGCGGTCGGATGGGCGGTTCGCCGCGCCGCGTATGCGTTACGGCGCGAACTTTCACCCGAGTTCGTCTTCTCCGCGGTCGCCGGTCGCAGCGTCACGCATTTCCACCAGCATGTGTTCGCCCGGGCTGACGGCATGCCGGAAACGCTGCACTGGTTCGATGTCGATTCCTGGCCCGATGGACCACGTATCGACGCCTCGGCATTGAGATTGCTGACCGGGCGTCTGGCCACCTACTTCACCGGCCGTGAATAGCTTGTCCGAGTCGGCAGGTCACTGCGGACTCCGCAATGCCGCCAAACGGCTCGGACATGCCACAACTGGAAGTTCTAGTTGCCGTCGGACTTCGTATCACGCCGCGATTGGCGCGACTGCGATCGCCCGCCCGTCGCGGGTCGTCACGGTGATGTGCGGTTCGTCGCTGCCGTAGGCGCGGATGACCGCAAACGCCAAACCATCCGCTGCGATCGGTACGACCTGCTTCTCCAGCGAGGAACTCACCGTCAGGCATACCGCGTCGTGGGCGGCGCGGCCGATCACCGCGAACCAGCCTTCGCCGGACTGGTCGGCATTGGCGGAACGGAACCGTGTGCCGAGTCGCTGCAACGGCTCCCAGCTCGAGGTGCGGTCGTTCCGAGGCCCAGACGGCCGGGGTGCGCCGAACATGGTTCCGTGCGTCGCCCACTGGTCACCGTCGGGGTGAACGAACACGATGTACCGGCCCTGGTTGCCGTCGATGACGACAGCGGCGATGTCGTCGCGGATGACGACGCTGACCGGGGTGAGGTCCCGGTCAGCGTCCGCGAGGGCATCGAGCGCCACGGTGACCGCTGGATGGTCCAGAGCGTCCATTGGCTGTCCCCTTCCCTGTAATGTCAGCAGATCGCGGAGATGGTGGCGCTGTTGTCGCCGCCGTGGTCCCAGTTGCCGTTGAACGCGTTGACGATCACCTGCGTATGGAAGCCGTACAGGATTCCCGCGTTCGAACATGACGCGGAGTACAGCGTTTCCACGTCGGGGGCGGTCGAGGCGTCGGTGCGTTCGGCGTGCAAGTACCGTTTTCCGTCCGAGGCATCGTACCGCCAGAGCTTGGTGGTGACGCTGCGCAGCGAGGGCCGACCGGTGCAGTGCACCTTGAACCCGTACGAAATCGACGCAATCGAGTTGTGGCCGTTCTTGCGCGGTTCGATAGCGTGCGGGAAGCACACCACATCGTCCTTCGCGGTGTGGGCGTCGGCGTGGGCGATGGTGGCTGTGCCGAGCAACAGCGTGCTGGTGAGCGCAGCGGTGCGGATCGCCGTGGCGATGATCATTGGTTCCTTCTGTTCCGGCAATGTCCGGGTTGTTGAGGGCTGGTCCCTCCAACACCCGCAATCGAGGAAATCGGCTCCTCGATCAGGGCATCCAGCTCGTCCTTTCGGGACCCCTGCATGGTTTTCAGCGCGGCGGCTCGGCGACGTTGTAGGCGTGGTGGTCCGCGTCGTACGCTCCCGCCCATTCGCGCACGGCTCTTGCAAATAGCCGGACCAGTTCGGCTGGCTGCCCGAATCCGGCAACCGGTGGCCCGATGAACGGTGTACGCTGCGGCAAACCGTCTGATGACCTCTCGGTGTCGGTGACCGTGACGGCTTCGACATCAATCGTGGGCACGCCGAGGGCTCGCGTCATGTCTTCCGGCTTGTCGTAGGAGCGGATTTCGATCGGCCATCCGTCCGGGCCCACGACAGACCATGTGCCGTCGTTGGATTGCAGGAAGCCCAGGTGGTTGTCGTTGATCATGCGCACACCACCGACCCGTAGGCGAGGGCGGTCATGTACTGTTCGCAGCCGCCGTGGCCGGAGTGTGCGGACAGCAGGTAGCGGGCATGCTCCATGCCCTCGACAGCGGGTGTCAGGGTGCAGTCGGCGACGGTGATCTCCCAGCGGGCCCGCGTTTCTGCTGTGGCTACGGCGATCACCGGACGTCCCTCCCAGGCTTCATGCGTCCGGCTTCGGTGAGCACGCGGATCGCGGCACCTTTCGCGGCGCAGGAGATCGCGTCACAGTCGATGTGCTCCTGCGTGATCCAATGAGCCTCATCCACCGCGTAGGGGCGTGCCGGTGCGGCGTGTGGGTCGTGGGCTAGGCATTTGGTGCCATCGTCGTCGACACTCGTGTCGGCAGGGCCATGCCGATGGAGGGCGCCGGTGATCAGCCAGGCGATCAGGAATACTGATCCGATGACTACGATGACTGTGAGTTCCGCGGGCATCTCGATACCCCTTGTGCGCGTTGTGTTCTAGTAGGAATCCGCCGCCGGGGAGCCGATGAGCGGCACTGCGTCCGTCCGGCGGCGGGGTTCCTCTAGCTTCACCGTGTTCGGCATGTGATCCAAGGCACGAATCTCGTACAGAGGCTGTACTGTTCCCGTACCGACTGTTGCAGGTGCGGGACAAGGGGGGTGGCCGATGATCGTCATCGAGAAATGGACGAGAACCGAGGTTCGAGCGCTGCGCACGGCTGCCCTGCGAATGACGCAGGAGGAGTTTGCCGAGATCCTCGGGTTCAGCGTCGAGACCATCCAGAAGTGGGAACAGAAGACATCGGCCGATCGTCCGGTCGTGCGCAAGTCAGCAGCCGCGCTCGACGAGCAACTCGGCCGACTCGACGCCAGCCAGCTCGAACGGTTCCGGGCTGCTCTCGCGAGTGCATCTTCGCTCCTGGACGGGCATCCTGTTCTCAGCGGCACTGCGGTCTCGGGCGCAGACGAGCCACCGCAGACAAGTGATCTCGGGACTGCTGCGTGGGAAGTCGAGGACGACGTGAAGCGGCGTGAGTTCGGCAAGTTGGCTACGGCCGGAGCTGTCACGATCTTCATCCCCGAAAGTCCCGGCCGAATCGGCATGGGCGACGTCCATCGGCTCTTGGCCGGTGTCGATGCACTCATTCAGGAGGATCAGCGCAGAGGCGGAGCCCAGTTGGTTGATCTTGCCGTCGAGAAGCTGGCGCACGCCATAGACCGGCTCGAAACCGGTGCATTCGATACCTCCACCGGGAATGCCTTCACCGGGGCGACCGGGGAGCTTGCGGTGCAAGCCGGGTGGCTGGCCTTCGACGCCGATCGGCACCCGCTTGCGCGCCGGTGCTTTGCTGACGCGATGGCGCTCGGTACCGAGGCCAACGACAATGATCTCATCGCGCACACCTGCTTGACTGCGGCGAATCAGTCTTGTGCTCTTGCGCGTGCCGGCCTAGGCGGCAGCCCTTACAAGGTGCTGCAACTGGCCGATCGTGCCCGTGACCTTGTGCGCGGTCGCCCACCAGGTCGAATCCATGCGTTGATCGCCGTTCGTGACGCGCAGGCGTACGGTCTGCTTGGCGACCGGATGGCGTTCACCCGCGCTATTGCGACAGCATGGCGTGAGTTGGACCAGGCCATGCAGTTCCAGCCGCTGGAGGAGGTTCCGCAATGGCTGCGATTCGTGACTCACTCGGAAGTCGCGTCAGCCGAGGCCCGCGGCTACGCTGACCTGGGTGAGCTGAGTCGATCTGTCGAGTTGTACGCGGCTGCCGTAGACCGACCCGCTGGAATGCGTAACGCCACAATCGTCCGCGCATGGTCGGCCGCGACCAGGGCTGGTCTCGGCGATATCAGTGGCGCACTCGAGCATGGATACCCGGCATTGATGGACCTGTCCGCCATCGCGTCGACACGCACACTGCGTCGGCTCGAGCCGGTTCGGACAGCGGTCGATCGACTGCCCGCCGGTGCGGATTTCCGCGACCTGTACGACTCCCTGAGTCAGAAAGCGATCACCGCATGACCGGCTCGCCGAAGGGGCTGGAATTCGAACATTGCACCGCTGCCGAAGCACGTTCCCGACGCCAGATGGTCGAGGATATCTACCGCCGTTCATATGTCGATGCCATCGCCTCCGGAGATCCGTTCGACTCGCCCTCGGAGTTCATGCGCCGGTTCGATTCCTACACTGATCCCCGTAACAGCGGATTCGCGTATGTGCTTGCGCGAGTCGGCGGTAAGCCCGCAGGCCAAATCTGGGGCTGGCCGCTACCCCCGAACGCGCTATGGTGGACAGGATTGCATCTCGACAGCGGCGACCTCGAGCAGTTCACAACCGAGGACGGCACACGCACATTCGGGCTCAGCGAGATCATGGTGTGCGCAGAGCATGCCGGCCAGGGCATCGCACGCGCTCTGCATGACGAATTGCTCAGCTCCAGAACCGAACAGCGCGCGACACTGCTCGTCGAAGCGGACAACAAGCGCGCCTACGAACGTTATCGGCGATGGGGCTGGAATAGGGTCGGATGGCTGCGCCCATCCTGGCCGGACGCCCCACAGTTCGATGTGCTGATGCGCGAGCTACCAGGCGACGCACGGTAGGTCGCCGGACCGACCCCGCACACCGAGGCGGGGGAGGTTCTACCGACCGAGCGGTTGCCCTACTGCCGCGCCATGTGCATGCGCATCTCGCTGTGGATGTCGGTGATCAGCTCTCCGGAGAGGTCAACGACGACGGTGTGCAGTGTGCCGCTGAACCGGAAAGGCGGTTGGTAGTCGGGCGTCACGGAAGCGGACTGGCCACGTATCCGCGCCGTCGTCGCCGAGGTCCACGACCGCGACGACCGACTGGCGCAGTTCTGCGAACTATTGCGCCTACACGGACTGTCCGCGTGAACACGACAGGACCCGAGCCTGGCCGGAACAGAACTGTACGAGGTCTACGCCGTCAGGTCGACCGACAACTAACCCATTCCGATCGCTGGGCCGACGAAGCCAGGTGGGTGGCGTTGCATAGCACGCCACCCACCTGTCGTGGGTGACGATCGGCGGCAAGTAGTTCCGGCGGCGCGTCAGCTGGGGGCTGATGTTGTCGAGTACGGCGCGGACGCGGGTGAGTCGATCTCGCCACCAGGCTGATTGTTTCGGTTCGGTGAGTTCGTACGCCTCGAGCAGTGCCGGATCGGGTGTGGGTGGTGTGCGCAGGACCGGGAGGTAGCCGTCGACCGGGCGAAACGAGCGGGTGTCGGTCACGATGTCGCCTTCGAGTAGGGACAGGGTGCCGAGCCCGCAGGCGTAGTCGAGTTCGGGGCAGGGCTCCGGCCAGGGGCGAGTTGCGCTGCGAGGCCGACGCTGGTTTCCAGGGCTGAGGAGACTACACAGGGCAGTCCGGCTGCTTCGGCGACTTGCAGGGAGCGCCGTACGCCGCCGAGCGGGGTGCATTTGATCACGGCGATGTCGGCGGCGCCTGCGACCGCGACGCGTAGGGGGTCTTCGGCGCGGCGGATAGATTTTTCGGCGGCGATGCGCACCTCGACTTGGCGGCAGACTGCGGCCAGTTCTTCGATTGTGCGGCATGGTTGTTCGACGTATTCGAGGCCGCTGGCGGCTTTGTCGAGTTGGCGGATGTGGGAGATGGCGGTGTCGATGTCCCGGTGAGTCCCGCTTGTTCGCGGACGCCCCTGATGTTCTCCTCCTGGAGTACGCACGATCGCTGAAGCGGGCGGGCGCGGACCTGATCATGACCTACGACGCGCTCCGACTCGCCCGCCTGCTGACCCAGGACGGCTCGGAATGATCGATGAGCCTGCCATGGTCCCTCCGCTTGTGCGGTCCGCACAGGATGCCGCGCAAGCGGCTCAGTTCGGAATGTCGTGCACCAACCGGACCGGCGCGTTACTGCGGATGTTGGCTGCCAGCAAACCCGACGGCAGGATCCTCGAACTCGGCACCGGCACAGGCGTCGGGGCGGCGTGGCTGCTGTCGGGGATGAGCCAGGACGCCCGACTGGACACGGTCGAGTCCGACGCCGTCACATGCGCGATTGCCCAGGGCGTGCTGATGCGTGACCACCGGGCGACACTGCATTGCGCTGATGCTCAGGGCTGGCTTGACAGCTACTACGGCACGTGGTTCGACCTCGTGTTTATCGACTGCCGCCCAGGGAAATTCGCACAACGAGGCTTGCTCATCGATCACCTGGCGCCGGGAGGACTGTACGTTGTGGACGACCTGCTACCGCAAGCAACCTGGCCGAACGACCATCAACCACGCGTCGACCGCTTCCTGGCAGAGATCGGAGACGAGGATGGCTTGCACGTGGCCCGGTTGTCATGGGACAGCGGCATAATCATCGCTGCACGGGCCCAGGTGTAGAGTCGCCGCCATGTCGCGTTCGCGCATCATCCGGATAGCCACCCGATCGAGTCCGATGGCCCTGGCTCAGGCCGAACAAGTCGCCACCTTGCTCGCGGGGTTCGGCGTCGGTAGTGAGCTGGTCAAGGTGACCACGGCTGGTGATCGCTGGATGGGCGACTTGTCCAAGCTCGGGGGGAAGGGCGCGTTCGTCAAGGAAATCGACCGCGCCCTTCTCGACGGCGAAGCCGACCTGGCAGTGCACTGCCTCAAAGACATTCCCGGTGATATTCCTGTGCCCGCAGGCCTCGCCTTCGCCGGGTTCCTGCCGCGCGGGGACATCCACGACGCTGTCATCACCCGCACCGGCGCGCCACTCATGGAGCTGGGCGAGGGAACGGTGGTGGGCACCAGTTCGGTACGCCGCACCGCGCAACTCCACCTGCACTACCCGCACCTGACGATCAAGCCGCTGCGCGGCAACGTGAACACTCGACTTGCCCGCCTGGAGGCGGGGCACGTCGACGTTCTGATCGCGGCCGTGTCTGGTCTGCACCGGGTCGGACAACAGCACCGGATCACCGAAACACTTGACCTCGAAACGATGTGCCCGCCCGTGGGGGCGGGCATCATTGCCCTGCAATGCCGCGGCGACGACACCGAACTACTCGACCACGCGGCACGGCTCGATGATCCCAGCACTCACCAACAAGCCACCGCAGAACGGGCCATGCTGCACGCGTTGCAGGGCCACTGCAACTCACCGATCGCCGGATACGCCGCCATCGAGCCCACTGGCCGAATATCGTTGCGCGGGCGCGTGTTCAGTGCCAACGGCTCGCAGTGGCTCGATTCCCACCACTGGGGCGTCGGAGAGGAGCCGGAGGCATTGGGGTTCTTTGTCGGCGCGGACTTGTTGCGTCAGGGTGCGCGCGCGATCATCGACGCCATCCCGTTCTGTCGATGACGGCGACGGAGAGAATGGAGTGGGCCGCGACGAAGAGCGGCGATATTTCTGGCTCGATTCCGCTCGCGCGTACCTGTTGGCAGGCGACCCGGACTCGGCAATCGACGCACTGTACGAGTCTCGCGCCGCCAGCCCGGAGCACTTCCGTGCCTCTCTGACGGTCAAGGCCACGATTCGGACGACAGCGCAACAACAACGTCGGGTCGACACCAGCCTGCGGTCACTGGCGAACTCGGCAGGTGTTGCCGACTGATGCAGTACAGACCTGACGAGCTGTTCCACGGCGCCGCGCCCTACTATGCCCTGTACCGCCCTGGCTACCCACCGGAGTTCTTCGCCGAGCTTCGGGACCGGTTCGGGCTGAACGGCACTCAGCACGTCCTCGATTTAGGCTGCGGCACTGGACAGATCGCGATACCGCTCGCCCCTGCGGTGGCCACGGTGTTCGCCGTCGACCCCGACCCCGACATGCTGAAAGAAGGGGAGCAACGGGCGACGGATAGCCGCAATATCGAGTGGATGCGCGGCGACTCCTACCATCTCGATGCGTTGAATCTGCCGCCGCTGGACCTGGTCGTCATGGGCAAGTCGTTCCATTGGACCGACCGCGCCGCGCTGCTGTCCGACCTCGACACCCGAATCCGACCGCAGGGTGCGGTGGTCGTTGTCACCGGAGAACTGTTCGCCAACGCCGCCGTTCCACCGTGGGACGACGTCGTTACATCGGTCCGCGCCAAGTACTTAGGCCCGCGCCGCCGCGCTGGGTCCGGCACCTACCACCGCTCCGAGGAAGGTCACTACGAGGTTCTGGTTCATTCACCGTTCCACGATGTCGACGTTCTCCGGTGGGAATGGAGCATCGACCGGGATGTCGACGCGATCATCGGGCTGCAATTCTCCTACTCCTATTCCAACCCAGCCCAATTCGGTTCCGAGGAACGTTGCGCGGCATTTGCCGCCGAACTGCGCGCTGCGCTGCTGGGTCGATACCCCTCCGGTGTGGCGACCGAACCCCTCGGCATCGAAGTATTGATCGCAACCCGCGCTCGCTGACTGCCGCAGCAAAGATCACCCACGGACGAGCTGGGGGATTCTGAGCCGTCAGGACGACAGACAGCTGACTCGCCCCGTTTCCGGGTGAGTGGCGTTGCACGTCAAGCGCGCAACGCCACTCAGCAGAGCGCCGGAGGCTGTGGCGCCTGTTCTGCTGCTAGCCGATCCCGATCGCCGCACACGCCTCGCAGCGTAGGCCCGTTTGCACGACCGCCCGGACGCCGCTGACCGAGCGTCTGGCCACCTACTTCACCGGCCGTGAATAGGCTGTCCGAGTTGGCAGGTCGCTGTTCGACAGTGTTTCGAAGTGGAGTGAGGGCGGGCTGGTGCTCGCCCTCACTCGTCTCGGAGCTAATGGTTGATGGCAGCGATCAGTCGTGGTCGGCGATGATCTGGTCGTCATCGGAGATGATTGATTCCGTAGACGAGGATGTCCGGCGTTGCCGAGGTCGATCGAAGGCTCAGCCCGCCACAACGTGATCGGGCTGGATGTGGATGATTACCCGCTCGACGCTTCGTCTCTCCTCGTAGGGGTAGGTGTTTTGATCAAGGTACTTGCGCGCCAACTGGTCAAGGAACGCTTTCTGAGGGTCCGGCTCGATCTCGACTACACGGCCGCGCACTTCCAGATAGCGGTAAGGGTTTTCGGGGTCGAGGATCGAGACCGATACCCGCGGGTCCCGCTGAATATTGCGGTACTTTTGCCGGTCGGTGCCGGTAGAGATGAGCAGCTGTCCGCCCGCTGCGTCGTACCACACAGGGTGTGACTGCGGCTCGCCGTCCGGCCCGAGCGACGAGAAATGCGCGAAGCTCTTCTTGTCGAGCAGGTCGATGTGGCTGTCGGGGATCTCGGCAGCCCGTGTCTTTCTGCTCCCCGTGAGCCTGTTGATGCTGTCGACGTCGTTCGCCGCGTCGCGGATGATCTCCGCCATCATTCTCTCCTTGCTGTTGTGGATCCGGGGCCGTTGAAGTACCGATATCGAGTCCCTGCAGCGCTACTAACCGGGCGTTGCCTCGAACCGGCTGGACTGCACGCCGCGGTCTTCGGAGCAGCTTTCGATGGTGTGCTGGTCCTTCCGGGTGAATCCCGTCAACACGATGTTGTCGCGCATGGACGGATTCTCACCTAGGCCACCGACAGGTGAGGCGACTCGAGAACCTGACCCACGCCAGCCACCCGCCTCGTGAGTGCCCGAACGCGTGGTCGGCTGGCTCGTCGTGGCATCCGCCGGATGGTTCGGCTTGCTGGTTACCGTGGCGGCGGCCGGCGGGCTGATGAACGCGCACGATCGTGGAATCCACGCTCACGTGCCAGGCGATGCGGCCAGCGGCATCGGCGAAGGCCTGCAGCATCTTCAGGATGAACACCCAGGCCCCGGCGCGCTGCCAGCGCCGGAACAGTGCGTAGATCGCCCGCCGCGACTCGTACTGCGACGGGATGTCCCGCCCCGGTGAACCGGCCCCGGTACGCCACCGGATCCTGGTGATGAGCTGCACGCCATCGCGTGTAAGACCACTCACTTGGAGAATTCCGGTCTCCAGACGACGCACAAGTATGGATCCGGTTGGGAAGGTGCGGTGACGGCGTGGGCAGGTACGGATCCATTTGGCGGGTCGACCTGGTGCACGGTGCCGAACCAGATTTACCCAGCCCGAATAATATTCGCGACGCGGGTCCGGTTCTGTGACCGATATCTTGGCCATGGCCTGGCGGGAAGCCGCGGGCCGTCTCAAAGTGTCTTTGGGTGAGCGAACTCCCTATGTGCTCGCGAGACTGTTCCATCGGGAGGGCGCGGAGCTGCGCTGGATGATCCACACCATCGAGCGTATGGATACCAAGCTCGCGGCGGATGTGATGCGGGCGGCGCAGATGGGGGTGGACCGGCGAGCCTCGCTCCCCGAAATTCAAGCGCGGCTGGCGGCTGTCCAGAGGACGCATCGCGCCGGCCTTGCCGCTGGGCGGAATCTCGCCCGCACCTCGGTCGTGTAAAGGTGTCCGACGCGCCCTACTGCCGCGCCATGTGCATGCGCATCTCGCTGTGGATGTCGGTGATCAGCTCTCCGGAGAGGTCCACGACGACGGTGTGCAGTGTGCCGCTGAACCGGAAAGGCGGTTGGTAGTCGGGCGTCACGGCCGAGCCCGGGTTGGCGCCGCAGGTCATCCCGCCGGGGTTGAAAGCGACCGGAGTGATGAACGGGAAGTCGGCCTCGGCGACCAGACCGCGGTCGATGTAGAGCCGAGCGCGGCCCGGTGTGCCTTTGCCGTTGGCGAAGTCGGGCGCACCGGTGGGTTCGAATTCGAAGCGCAGTTCGTGGCGGCCTTCGGGAACGATCTCCGTGGCGGAGACTCGGTGGGTGGTGCGCCGAACGTAGTTGTGAGCGTAGTGCAATCGGCCGTCCTTGACGAAGAACGACCAGCCGCCGGCGTTGGTGCCCTGGCAGAGCAGGACGCCTTCGGCGCCGCCGGGCGGGATCTCGACATCGGCGGTGACGCTGTGCGGGCGGTTCAACACCCGTGGCGAGACGGCGGCGGGCAGCGTCTCGGTGCCCGGCCGCAGCGTGTAACTGGTCTGGGCCGGGGTGATCTGCGGGCGCTCCACGAGCAGCCTTTGCAGCCCGCTGCCGTCGATGGGCAGCACGTCGTATCGGCCGGCTTCCACGTACCACAGTGAGATCATTTCGATGAGCTTGTCGCGGTGCTCGGCGGCGAGGTCGCTGGTCTCGGCGAAGTCCTCGGCGATGTGGTACAGCTCCCAGTGGTCGGCGTCCAGCTTGCCGAGATCGTCCGCGGTGATGGGGCTGCCGAAGGGTTGGCCCGCCTCGGCGAAGGAGGGCCCGGGCCACGGGCACACGGCACGCCAACCGTGGTGGTCGATCGCGCGGTGGCCGAGCATTTCGAAGTACTGCGTGTGGTGCCGGGTCGCCGCGGTCGCGTCGTCGAACGTATGGGCGAAGCTGACACCGTGCAGCGGGGACTGGGACACGCCTCTGATGGCGGCCGGTGGTTCGATTCCGAACGCGTCGAGGACCGTCGGAACTATGTCGATCACATGCGCGTACTGGGTTCGCACCTCACCTTGCGCCGTGATACCCCGAGGCCAATGGACCAGGAACGGATCGCTGACGCCACCGCGGTATGTCTCGCGCTTCCATCGCCGGAAGGGCGTGTTGCCCGCCCAGGTCCAGCCCCACGGGTAGTGGTTGAACGTGGTCGGGCCGCCGAGTTCGTCGATGGCTCGGAGACTGTCCTCCAGCGGTTCCGGAGCGTTGTTGAAGAACTGCAGCTCGTTCGTGGTCCCCGTGACACCGCCCTCGGCGCTGGCTCCGTTGTCGGAGACGAGCATGATCAGCGTGTTGTCGAACTCGCCGGATTGCTCGAGGAACTCCAGCAATCGTCCGATGTGGTGGTCGGTGTGGGAGACGAATCCGGCGTAGACCTCCATCATTCGCGCGGCGAGCCGACGCGCGTCAGGCGACAGCGAGTTCCACTCCGGCACATCCGGGTCGCGGCGGGAGAGCCGGGCGTCCGGTGGTATGACGCCGAGCTGGATTTGGCGCTCGAAGGTGTACTCGCGGTAGGCGTCCCAGCCGTCATCGAATTTGCCTCGGTAGCGATCCGCCCACTCCTTCGGCACATGGTGCGGTGCGTGGGTCGCCCCGGTGCAGAAGTTCAAGAAGAACGGCTTGTCCGGGGCGACCTGCTTGGCGCTGGCGATGAACGAGATCGCCTTGTCGACCAGATCCGCGGTCAGGTGGTAGCCCTCTTCGGGGGTCGCGGGCGGCTCGACCTGGTGGTTGTCGTAGACGAGGTCCGGATACCACTGGCTGGTGTCGCCGCCGAGGAAGCCGTAGAACCGCTCGAAACCGCGGCCGAGCGGCCAGCGATCATAGGGACCGGCAGCCGATTCCTGCTCCGATGGCACCAGGTGCCACTTGCCGACCATGTAGGTGTTGTAGCCGTGCTGCAGCAACATCTCGGAGAGGAATCCGTTCTCGAACGGAATGTTGCCGTTGTATCCCGGATATCCCGTGGCTATCTCCGTGATGCCCGCCATCGCATTGGCATGGTGGTTGCGCCCGGTGATGATGCACGAGCGCGACGGTGAGCACAGCGCCGTCGTGTGCATGTTGTTGTACAGCAGTCCACCCGCCGCCAGGCCGTCCATATGCGGTGTGGAGATGGGACTGCCATAGCAGCCGAGCTGACCGAAGCCGGTGTCGTCGAGCACGATGAACAGCAGGTTCGGTGCCCCCGGGACCGCGCGCACCGGTTCGGGCCACGCGGGACTCGACACATCGATCGTTCGCCCGATGACGCCGGGAAAAGCCGTTCCCGGCCGGTACTCCTCGAGTGCCATCTCCTCGGTCCTCCGTCCTGCCGGATGGAACTTTGTTGTCCGAACAGCGATGCACACGGTGCGGTCGCGTCAACGAGATAGTTCAGCTCGGTGAAGTGCTGGAATTCTTGCTCTGAAGCGCAGGCAACCTTCATCGTCGATGGCTCCGGAATGTGCAGGACCGGGCCACGAAATGCCGCCTCGGGGGAGAAACATCGCACCCATCCGCTACTGCGACGGCACAGTGGAATGTTAGACGACCAGTAGCGCGGCTGTTCGGCGAACGAAGAAGCACCCGCGATGTCCGTTGCCGCGGCCAGTGGTGAGCCGGCCGCGGCAACGGTAAGCGCCGGGGACGGGTTTCCCCGTCGGATCAGGCAGTGATGTCAGAACGCTGCTTCGTCGAGCTCCATGACGCTGGTGTCGACATCGGAGATGATCGACCATTCGGCGCTCAGATGCGGCAGGACGGTCTTCGCGAAGAAGGACGCGACCGCGACCTTGCCTTGGTAGAACGCACGGTCCTGCTCTTCGGCGCCGGAATCGAGTGCGGCGAGGGCGATCTCGGCGGCGACGATCAGCCGCCACGCGACCAGCAGGTCGCCGACGGCGAGCAGGAACCGCACCGAGTTGAGCCCGATCTTGTACAGCTCCGCGGGCTGTTCCTGCGCCGCGAGCAGATGCTGGGTGAGGCGCGCCGCCATGTCCTGGACGTCTTCGAGCGCGGTGGCCAGCAGCACCTTCTCGGCCTTCAGGCGGCCGTTGCCGGTGGGGGATTGCGCCGTGTCGCGGATCTTTCCGGCGACGTGGGCCAGCGCGACGCCGCGGTCGCGGGCGATCTTGCGGAAGAAGAAGTCCTGCGCCTGGATGGCGGTGGTGCCCTCGTACAGCGAGTCGATCTTCGCGTCCCGGATGTACTGCTCGATCGGGTAGTCCTGCAGGAAGCCGGAACCACCCAGGGTCTGCAGCGACTCGGTCAGGTACTGGTAGGCCCGCTCGGAACCGACGCCCTTGACGATCGGCAGCAGCAGATCGTTGACGCGGGCGGC
>NZ_BDBA01000056.1 GCF_001612745.1 Nocardia amamiensis NBRC 102102
TCGCTCGCTCATGCGGCTCCAACCACGGCGCGGGCGACGACCACCCGCATGATTTCGTTGGTGCCTTCGAGGATCTGGTGCACCCGCAAATCGCGGACGATCTTCTCCACGCCGTACTCGGCCAGATACCCGTAGCCGCCGTGCAGCTGAAGCGCCTTGTTGGCCACCTCGAAACCGGCGTCCGTCGCGAAGCGCTTCGCCATGGCGCATAGCTCGACCTTGTCCGGCGCGTCGGCGTCGAGTGCCGCCGCGGCTCGCCACAGCAGGGTGCGCGCGGCCTCCAATTCTGTTCGCATATCGGCGAGTTGGAATTGCAGCGCTTGGTTCTTCAGCAGCGGCTTGCCGAACGCGTGCCGCTCGGCGAGATACGGCACCGTCTTGTCCAGCGCCGCCTGCGCGCCGCCGACCGAGCACGCGGCGATGTTCAGCCTGCCGCCGTTGAGTCCGTTCATCGCGATGCGGAAGCCGTCGCCTTCCGCGCCGAGCCGGTTCGCCGCCGGAATCCTGGCGTCGGAGAAGATCACCTGACGGGTCGGCTGCGCGTTCCAGCCCATCTTCTTCTCGTTCGCGCCGAAAGAGACGCCGGGGGTGTCGGCGGGCACGATGAACGCCGAGATCCCGCGCGCCCCAGCGTCGCCGGTCCGCGCCATGACAACGTAGACGTCGGTGGCGCCCGCACCGGAGATGAACTGCTTGGCGCCGTTGAAGATGTAGTCGTCACCGTCGCGAACGGCCTTGGTGGCCAACGCCGCCGCGTCCGAGCCGACGCCCGGTTCGGTCAGCGCGTAGCTGGCCAGCAGCTCCATCGTGGTCAGGCGAGGCAGCCAGCGGTTGCGCTGCTCCTCGTCGCCGTAGCGGTCGATCATCCACGTCGCCATGTTGTGGATGGAGATGTAGGCGGCGATGGCCGGGCAGCCGGTGGCCAGCTGCTCGAAGATGCGCACGGCATCCAGCCTGCGCAGACCCGAACCGCCCACGTCCTCGCGGACATAGATGCCGCCGAGACCGAGCGGGCCCGCCTTGCGCAGCACGTCGACCGGGAAATGCTTCTGCTCGTCCCATTCCAGCGCGTTCGGGGCGAGGAATTCGTCGGCGAAGCCGCGCGCGGTGTCGCGGATCGCCCTTTCGTCGTTGTCCAAGTCGAACATCGGCGTCAGTCCATCGTCGGGATGACGAACGCGTTGCTCTCCTTCAGGCCGGAGGGCCAGCGCTGCGTCACCGTCTTGGTCTTGGTGTAGAAGCGGATCGAATCCGGACCGTGCTGGTTCAGATCGCCGAAGCCGGAACGCTTCCAGCCGCCGAAGGTGTAGTACGCGATCGGCACCGGGATCGGGACGTTGATGCCGACCATGCCGACCTGCACCCGCGCGGCGAAGTCGCGAGCGGTGTCGCCGTCGCGGGTGAAGATCGCTACGCCGTTGCCGTACTCGTGCTCGTTGGCCAGGCGCAACCCTGCTTCGTAGTCCTTGGCGCGGACCACGCTGAGCACCGGACCGAAGATCTCCTCGCGGTAGATCCGCATGTCGGGGGTGACCTTGTCGAACAGCGTCGCGCCGACGAAGTAACCGTCCTCGGCGCCCTCCACCACGAGCCCGCGGCCGTCCACGACCAGCTCGGCACCCTCATCGATGCCGAGCTGGACGTAGTTGTTCACGCGGTTCACCCCGTCTTGGCCGACCAGCGGGCCGAAGTCGGCGCCAGGGTCGTCGGAGCGGCCGACGTTGAGTTTGTGCACCCGCTCGGTCAGTTTGGCCACCAGGCGATCGGCGGTCTCCTCGCCGACCGGAACGGCCACCGAGATGGCCATGCAGCGTTCGCCCGCCGAGCCGTAGCCCGCACCGATCAGCTGGTCGGCGACATCGTCGAGGTCCGCGTCCGGCATGACGATCGCGTGGTTCTTCGCGCCGCCGAAGCACTGGGCGCGCTTGCCGTTCGCCGTCGCGGTCTCGTAGATGTACTGCGCGATCGGGGTGGAGCCGACGAACCCGACGGCCTTGATCCGCGGGTCGTGCAGCAGCGTGTCGACGGCCTCCTTGTCCCCGTTGACCACGTTGAACACACCGGCGGGCAGACCGGCTTCGAGGAACAGCTCGGCCAGCCGCAGCGGCACCGAGGGGTCGCGCTCGGAGGGCTTGAGCACGAACGCGTTGCCGGTGGCCAGCGCGGGACCGGCCTTCCACAGCGGGATCATGGCGGGGAAGTTGAACGGGGTGATGCCCGCGACCACGCCGAGCGGCTGGCGCATCGAATAGACGTCGATGCCGGTGCCCGCGCTTTCGGTGTACTCACCTTTGAGCAGGTGCGGGATGCCGGTGGCGAACTCGATGACCTCCAGTCCGCGCTGAATGTCGCCCTTGGCGTCGGCGATGGTCTTGCCGTGCTCGGAGGACAACAGGGCGGCCAGCGAATCCATCTCGTCCTGCACCAAGGTGAGGAACCTCATCAGCACACGCGCCCGCTTCTGCGGATTGAACGCGGCCCACTCCGGTTGCGCCGCCTCGGCATTCGCGATGGCCGCCTCGACTTCGGACTTGCTCGCCAACGGCACCCGGGCCTGCACCTGCCCCAGATTCGGATCGAAGACATCGCCGAACTTGCCGGACCCGCCCGGCACATGTTGCCCGCCGATGAAGTGTGTGAGTTCGCGAACCATGCCAGTCCTGTCCTTCTAGCCGATCGAACACCGCAACGCGGTATGTGGTCACCCTATAGTTGGACATCCAAGTATCAACAGACCGTTCAGGGCGATGTGATCCATCCCACGCCCATGCCCGTGGACCGCCGGAGCGACTCCGGTGAGCAAGTCCGACGAGTGGCGGACACCGCGTCTAGCCCAGCGACGCCCACTCGGCGCGCCGGCTGACCCGGCGAGTGGCACATTGCTGCGGCAAAACGCGAGAAGGGGCCTCCATGGTGTGCCACTCGCGGAGCTAGCCGGGCTTTTGGGACCGCGCGAGCTGGAATGCGCCGAAGGTGAGGGTGATGGCGCCGATCGCCACGACCACGGCGGCCGCGCCGAGTGCGTCGTCGGTCCATTCGGCGACGGCCTCTCCGGCGGCGAGTGCCACGGATACGGCACCGCCGATGATGAGTACCGCCGACCGCTGGGTTGCGTACAGGATGAAGCAGACCAGCGCCACCAGGCCCGTTAGCGCAGAAGCCCAGGTTCGGCCGTCGACGTCGATGCTCTGGGCGGCCGCGACGGAGGTGACGATCGCGATGAGATACCCGACCTGGGTTTCGAACAGAGCGCCGATTCTGGTCAGCGCGAACCACGCGCCACCGAGCAGCAGTACGGCCACGCTGCCCCACACTTCGTCGAGGTCGAACACCTCGGTGAGCATCCCCGCGACGGCCGCGGGCACGAAGCAGGCGCAGACGAGCATGCCGAGCACCGACGGCAGCGCGAGGTAACCGAGTACCGCGACCACAGCTCCCGCCAGGCACGCGAAAACCCAAGCCGCATCGAAGCTCCCGCTTTCGAACGCGGTGCCGACGGCCCCGGCGAGCGCGACGGACGCGAGTGCGAACAACGCCGCCGCGAGCCGGGCACGGGCGCCGTGCGCCCTCTGGCGGGTGAACAACGCGCCGGCGAGCAGCACTCCGCCGAACAGCAGCCCGGCCGCCACGACGGCGAGCACCCCCACCCGGACCGGCCGTCCCAGGTCCTCCCAGGACGAAGCCATCACCAGGAAGATCCCGCCGAACACCAGACCGGCACCGAGGTAAGCGGCGATCTCGGCGAGCACCTTCCCGCGCGCCGCCGCGGCCTGCTCGACAGCGAGCGCCGCGAGTACGGCATCGGCCTGCTCACGGGACAGCACACCCTCGGTGACCAGCCGCCCTACCGCGGTATCCGCTCTGTCGTCGCTCAGCATGCGCCCAGTATGTCCGAGTCGGCAGCTCGGACAACAGAATCAGCTCCGGACAACCCGAGCCCGTACTCGCGCGCTGGCGTCGATCTGGCGGAACCACATGCGCGACTCCGACGACGCAGACCGGCCGCGTACCGCCATCGCCGCAGCGCTGGTAGTCGTCGAACTCGACTGTGCGAGTCGAGCTCCTGATGACGCAGGCTCGGCACACCGGTCACGAACCAGCGCCACCACAAGGCGTTGCGAGAGCACCGTCGCCGTCGGAAACCTGGCGGTCGAGGAGGTTATCGAGCGGGTGACGAATTCAGGGCCACCTGCGTCACGGCTGGCGCGGTTGATCGCCTCGAGTACCTCCGCGAGGAACACGAACCGCGTGTCCGAGTCGGCAACCACGTGACGCAAGGGAGAACTCGACCAGTCACCGCCCCAAGTCGTGCGCTGGGCGACGCAACCAGACTCGGCTCCACGGGCACGAGTGGCAGTGGGCCACGGCGATGACCGCCGAAACCTCCTCGGGCTGTCCGACGCGGCCCAGCGGCGTGCGTTCCGCGACGGTCTTCTGGTGATCCTCGGTGGACATGCCGGTTCCCGGTGGCGGCGGTACTCGCCCGCCGCTGAACCCAGTCGAGTTCCCCGATGCGAGCGGGTCGGGCGGGGAACGAGCTCCGTACAGGATCACCTAGCGATGTGATCGCTGTCACCGTAGAATTAGTTTGACGTCCTAGTATCGGGCGCCAATGGACTCCGGAGGGATCCCGTGGCCGACCGCAGCGCGCTCTACACGCCCGTCCATCCCGTTCGCTTCGTCACCTCCGCCGCGCTGTTCGACGGGCACGACGCGGCGATCAACATCATGCGCCGCATCCTGCAGAGCCAGGGCGCGGAAGTGATCCACCTCGGCCACAATCGTGCGGTCAGCGAGGTGGTGGACGCGGTGCTCACCGAGGACGCGCAGGGCGTCGCGGTCAGCTCCTACCAGGGCGGTCATGTCGAGTACTTCGAATATCTGGCGGACGCTCTGCGGAAGGCGGGGGCCGAGCACGTCCGGATCTTCGGCGGCGGAGGTGGCGTCATCGTCGCCGAGGAGATCGCACGGCTGGCCGAATCCGGCGTCACCATCTTCTCCCCCGAGGACGGGCAGCGACTCGGCCTGCCGGGGATGATCAATCAGCTGATCCGCGACTGCGATATCGACTTGGCGGCCGAGCCGCCCGCGGTGGACGCGGTGCTCGCGGGCGAGCGATCCGCGCTGGCCCGCGTCATCACCTGCCTGCAGAGCAACACGCTGCCGGAGCCCGACCGGCAGAAGCTGACCCAAGCCGCCGCGGCGCGGCGCGTGCCGGTACTGGGCATCACCGGCACCGGCGGCTCCGGAAAGTCCTCGCTCACCGACGAATTGGTGCGCCGACTGCGTTCGGACCAACAGGACAGCCTTCGAGTCGCGATCCTGGCGGTGGACCCCACCCGGCGGCGCGGCGGCGGCGCGCTGCTCGGCGACCGCATCCGGATGAACGCGCTGGACAGCGAGCACAAACAGACGCCGCCGGACGAAGTCCGCCCACAGCCCGCGCCGGGCCGAGCGAAGGCGAGGCAGCCGCACGTCTTCTTCCGCTCCCTGGCCACCCGCGGCGGACGGGAACTGCCCGACAATATCGATCTGATCGTGGCCGCCTGCAAGGCCGCCGGGTACGACCTGGTCATCGTGGAGACGCCGGGCATCGGCCAGGGCGACGCGGCGGTGACCGAGCACGTCGACGTGTCGCTGTACGTGATGACACCCGAGTTCGGCGCCGCCTCCCAGCTGGAGAAAATCGACATGCTGGATTTCGCGGACGTGGTGGCGATCAACAAATTCGAGCGGCGCGGCGCGGCGGACGCCTTGCGCGACGTGGCCAGGCAGCTGCTCCGCAATCGGGAGGAGTTCCAGGCAACGCCGGAGGACATGCCCGTCTTCGGCACCAGCGCCGCGACATTCAACGACGACGGAGTGACGGCGCTCTACCAGCACCTGACCGGATTGCTCGCCGAGCACGGGCTGCCGCTGGAGCCCGGCACGCTACCGAAGGTCGATACCCGCGTTTCCACGCGCTTCGCCCAGCTCATTCCGCCCGCACGGATCCGCTATCTGGCCGAGATCGCCGAGACCGTACGCGCGTACCACGCCGAGACGGCCGCCCAAGTCGTCGCGGCGCAACGCCTGCAACGCCTCGAGCAGGTGGCGGCCGAACTGCCCGATGACCACGCCGTCGCGGAATTGGCCGAACGCGCACGCGCCGACCTCACCCCGGCGAATGCCGCGCTCTTGGCCGAATGGCCCGTGCTTGCCGAGTCCTATCGGGGCGACGAGCAAGTGGTGCGGGTACGCGACCGCGAGATCCACACCTCGTTGCGCCGGGAAACGCTGTCCGGCAATTCGATTCCGCGCGTCGCCCTGCCCAGCTATACCGATCACGGTGAGCTGCTGCGGTTCCTGCGCGCCGAGCACCTGCCGGGCCGATTTCCCTACACGGCCGGGGTATTCGCGTTCAAGCGCGACACCGAGGACCCGGCCAGGATGTTCGCGGGCGAGGGGGACGCCTTCCGCACCAACCGCAGGTTCAAGGTACTGAGCGAGCACTCCGACGCGAAACGGCTGTCCACGGCATTCGATTCGGTGACGCTCTATGGTCACGATCCCGCCGAGCGCCCCGACATCTACGGCAAGGTCGGCACGTCCGGGGTGTCGATCGCCTCGCTCGACGACATGGAGGTCCTCTACGACGGCTTCGATCTCACCGCGCCGGCCACATCGGTGTCGATGACCATCAACGGACCGGCGCCGACCATCCTGGCGTACTTCCTCAACGCGGCGATCGACCAGGCGCTGGACCGGTTTGCGACCGAACAGGAACGCCCACCCACCGACGCAGAGGCGGCCGGCGTCCGCGCCCGAGCGCTGGCGACCGTGCGGGGCACGGTGCAGGCCGACATTCTCAAGGAAGACCAGGGTCAGAACACCTGCATCTTCTCCACCGAGTTCAGCCTGCGCATGATGGCCGACATCCAGGAGTGGTTCGTGCGCAACGGTGTCCGCAATTTCTACTCGGTGTCCATCTCCGGCTACCACATCGCCGAGGCGGGCGCGAACCCGATCAGCCAGCTGGCCTTCACCCTGGCCAATGGGTTCACCTATGTGGAGGCGTATCTCGCGCGCGGCATGCACATCGATGACTTCGCGCCCAACCTGTCGTTCTTCTTCTCCAACGGAATGGACCCGGAGTACTCGGTCATCGGCCGGGTGGCCCGGCGCATCTGGGCCGTCGCCATGCGGGACCGCTACGGTGCCAACGAACGCTCGCAGAAGCTCAAGTACCACATTCAGACCTCCGGCCGGTCGCTGCACGCGCAGGAGATGAACTTCAACGACATCCGCACCACCCTGCAGGCGCTGATCGCGATCTACGACAACTGCAACAGCCTGCACACCAACGCCTACGACGAGGCGGTGACCACCCCGACCGAGGAATCGGTGCGCCGCGCACTGGCCATCCAGCTCATCATCAACCGGGAATGGGGCGTCGCGATGAACGAGAATCCGCTGCAGGGCAGCTTTCTCGTCGACGAGCTCACCGACCTGGTCGAGGAGGCCGTGCTGGTCGAGTTCGACCGGATCAGTGAGCGTGGCGGCGTGCTCGGCGCGATGGAGACCGGTTACCAGCGCGGCAAGATCCAGGACGAATCGATGCGCTACGAGCAGCGCAAACACGACGGTTCGCTGCCGATCGTCGGCGTGAACACCTTCCGCAACTCACACGGCGAACCGCACCGGGTGCTGGAGCTGGCGCGCGGTACCGAGGCGGAGAAGCAGTCGCAGCTGCGGCGGGTCCGCGAGTTCCAGCAGCGCCACCGCGACGACGCCCACGCCGCGCTGGCCCGTCTGGAGGCGGTGGCCCGCACCGACGACAACATCTTCGAGGTGTTGATGGACGCCGCCCGCGTGTGCACGCTGCAACAGATCACCGACACCTTCTTCCGCGTCGGCGGGCAGTACCGCCGCAACGTGTGAGGTGCGGAAGGCGCTGAGCCGTCAGAAGATTCGCACCTCCGGGATGGTGTCCATGAGCGCGGCCCACTCCGGGTACTTCGCGAGCTTCGCCTCGTGCAGCGCCATGATCTTCTCGCGCAGTCCGGGATCGGGCTGATCGGAGACGTCCGGACCGATCGCGATCTTCGCGAAGTGCGGGATTATCCGCGGATCGCCTGCCAAGTGGACCGGATCGTGCAGGTAGCGCTCCAGGGCGTCCAGGTCTTCGATGCCCACGCAATAGGCGTGAGTCAGGCCCTCGGACGCGTCGCCGAGGTTCTGGCCGACCGTCGAGAAGGACACCGACTCCACCGACGCGGTACGCCGCATCGCCGCGAGGACCTCGGCTTTCTGCTCCTCGGTGGTCTCGGGGCGGAAACCGAAGCGCAGCAGGTGAACGATCATGAACTCCTCCTAGATTGAACTTATCGGTTCAATCTAGAGAACTTATCGGTAGATACACAAGATTGAACCTGTGAGTTCATTCAGATCGTCGGAGCCGATAGCATGCAGGGATGGCCGGACCAACGGCGGCGCGTGGCCGCATCGACAAGCGACAGGCGATCCTGGACGTCGCGTTCACCGTCTTCGCTCGCCGCGGCTACGACAAAGCCTGTGTGCAGGAGATCGCCGACGAGGCGGGCGTCGCCAAACCGACGGTCTACAACCATCTCAACGACAAGCAGACGCTGTTCGAGCACGCCGTACTCGCCGCGGCCGACGCTGTCGCAGCCCAGACCTCGGCGATCGTCGAGGATTTGCGCGAGCCCGGGGATGATCTGGCCGCAGCCCTGACCGACGCGGCGCACCGGTTGCTCGAGGTCTGCGCGAGTGATCGCGCCCGCGCCTTGCGCGCGCTCACCTATGCCCAGCTCGCGGCGTTTCCCGACCTGGTCGACACCGTTCTCACGCGTACTTCGCGCACGGTCGCCGATGCACTGGCCGATCGACTCGCCCGGCTTGCGCTCGCGGGCAGGCTCCGCGTCACCGACCCGTCGGAGGCCGCCGAGCAATTGCTCGCCCTGCTCACCGCCCCGCTGGAGGCTCACTCCCGGCTCGGGACGCGCCCGGTCCCCGCCGATGAACTCGACAGCATCGCCGCGGCCGCGATCCGTACGTTCCTGGCCGCCTACGGGTCGCGCTGATTCCCGGCCCCGGCCCGCAGGACGTGTGACAATCGGCCGGGCAGACCTTCAGCGCGGTTGGGACGGCAGACATGGACCTCTCGGGCATTCGGATCATCGACGCACACATCCACCAGTGGGACCCGTTCACCACGCCCAGGGATTTCAGCGGGCTTGCGAAGCTGTTGCGGCGGCTGCCGGTGCCGGTGGACCTGGCCAAGCGCCTCGCACCGCGACGCGACCGCGAATTCGTCGGCGACCCGGTCGCCTATCTGCGGCCCTACCTACCGTTCGACTACCGCGCCGATGCCGGGAACACTCCGATCGAGGTGATCGCGCACATCGAGGTCGAATGGTCACAGCCGGGGCCGCTGGGCAAGGCAGGCGAGACCGCCTGGGTGGCGGGCCTCCCGCTGGAGGCCGCGCCGCGACTGGGCGCGATCCTCGCCGGTGGCGACCCGGCGGAGCCCGGATTCCCCGAGTTACTGGACGCGCACGCCGCCGCCTCGCCGCTGTTGCGCGGCATCCGCACGATGGTCGCCCACCATCCCGATCCGGGCGTGCGGTCGTTCACCGACTCGCCGGGCAAACTCACCAGCAAAGCGTTCCTGGACGGCTTCGCGCACCTCGCCGACCGCGGCCTGTCTTTCGAAGCATGGGTGTACTCGCACGCCATCCCGGACGTCACCGCTCTCGCCGAGCGCTATCCCGAGGTGCCGATCGTGCTGAACCATCTCGGCACGCCCGCGGGGATTTTCGGCGCGGTCGGCAAGCACACCGGTACCCATCCCGGACGACGCAGACAACTGCTGGTGCGATGGCGCGACGATCTCAGCGCGCTGGCCGCGCACCCGAACGTGGTCGCTAAGGTCAGCGGGCTGATGATGCCGATTCTCGGCCACCCGGTGCCGCCCCGCGGCACGCCGACACCCGTCCCACAGCTGCTCGACCGGGTCGGCCCGCTGGTCGAGCACGCATTCGATGTCTTCGGCGCCGATCGCCTCATCTGGGGCTCGAACTTCCCCGTGGACAAGCCGATCACCACAATTCCCGGCAGCATCGAGACGATCGCGACCGCGATCACCGGTCACGGCGGCGGACGTCCGGAACTCGAGCAGGTCTTCCGGACTACCGCACAGCGGGTATACCGGATCGCGGACTGAGCGGGAGTTTGTGCGATCGTCTCCACCAGCGGCACCGGCGGTATCACAGGCACGGGCGGACTCAGCGTGAACGCCGACGGCACCCACTACATCTGGTTCGACTACGTACCCGGCCGATTCGGCAGCCGCGCGCGCCCCAGTGCCGCGGTGAGCTCGTCGCGGGCGGACGCCAGGGACGGCCCGTACCAGGTGAGGGTGCGGCCCGCGACCAACGCAACCGGAATGTGCGGAAAGGCGTCCGGCCCATCGGATTCGGTGAAAACGTAGGGCTCGTCGGGGAGCACCGCGAGGTCGACACCCTCGGTCAGCTCCGCGTCGGTGAGGCGGGGATAGCGCTCGGGGCGGACGGCGTGCACCAGCCGCAACCCGAGGCGGCGCGCGATATCGCCGGTGAAGGTGTCGCGTCCGACCACCATCCACGGGTTGCGCCAGATCGGGATCACCGCGGCGCATTCCGGCTCGGGTGGCGGTGGCCCCCAAGCGGATTCGGCGTCGACCAGCCACGGCGGCACGCCGATGCCGAGGGCCTGGGTACAGAGCCGGGCGAGAGAGGCCATGGCTTCGTCGACGGTTTCGATCTTGGTGACCCACACCGGAATTCGCGCCGCGCGCAGCCGCATCACGTCGAGGCGGCGGTTCTCCTCCATGTTGCACAGCACGAGGTCCGGGCGGAGTTCGATGATGCGCCGGACGTTCGGGTTCTTGGTGCCGCGGACCCGTTCGACCGCCAAGTCCGCCGGGTGCGTGCACCACTGTGTCGCGGCGACAAGGATTTCCGGGCACGTCATCGCCACCGCCTCGGTCAGCGACGGCACCAGTGAAACCACCCGGCGCGGCGGGGTGCGGACGTCGACGGGTGTTCCGAGGTCGTCGCGCGGCAACGCTGCCGGTGGGCTGTTCATTGCCACGCCTGCCAGCCTATAACAGAAGATATGCGCTGGTCGGTGCGTATTTCTTGGAGTCGTCGCACGACGTCAAGGCTTGGTCGGCCCGATGCCGTCGGGAACCTGTTCCCGGCTCAGCGCTGAGGCCACCAGCGTGGAAGCCGCGCATTGCACTCCGATCACCGCGAGCTGTCGCAGATGGCGTCAATCGCTTGGGCTCCAGTGCATCTGGCGATTCACTTCCCGTGCAGCAGAGCGCGTTGGGGCGTGGGACCACTGGTTTACGCGTCAACTACGGCACAAAGGGCAGTGCGAGGGCAGTTCCATACGGAAGGGCCGCGCGGGAGACTGAGAAAGGCACCCGGCGTCGGGAAGTCTCCGGTCCCTTCGCTGCGCCGGACTCGATCCCGCCCCGATTATCCGGCGCTGAACCGACAGCCCCGATTCCGGGTGCCTACCAAGCCGTTCAGCCGTCGAACCGGCGATAGAGCGCGGTGAGTTCGCGCAGGCCGGTCGCGGCGGTCGCCTCGTCGTGGGCGGTCATTCGCAGCGCCTTGCGCAGCAGCAGCGGATCCAGATCCTCTGGCGCGGGACGGAATTCGGGCTTCGGCAGATCCGGCAAGACGATGTGGTCGCCGTACAGGTCATCGGAGACGGCAGGGTGGGCATCGCGTTCGATACCGCCGATCAGTGTGTCCAGGTCGAGGCCACGCAGGGTGAGAATCTCGCGCGGGCGTTCGTCGAGCCGCTCGGCCAGCAGATAGCACACCGCGGCCACGTGCTTGCACGGCCAGCCCGGATCCGGGCAACTGCAGGCGAAATCCAGGTCCGCCGCGGTGGTCGGCAGCAACAGCGGCCCGAGGCCGGTCGGTAACGCCCCCGACGCGATCTCGGCGAGCATGCCCGGCGCAGAACGGATGGTCTCGATCAGCAGCTCGAGCTCGTCCTCGCGCAGGAGACGCACGGAGAACACCGCCGTGAACGGACGCGGCTGGCTGCCTTGCACTTCCGCGGTCACGGCACCGGGCTCGATCCGGTAGTTCACCACCTGACCCGACCTGGCGTAATTGCGGCCGCGCGCCAGACGCCCCGGCTCCGCCATCCGCTCCACCGAGTCCACCAGGGCCTTGCCCCACCACGTGCGCCCGAACGCGCCGCGGCTGCTGCGCGCGGCCACCCCGCCGCGCACCGGCAGCTTCTTCCCGTACTCGGAGTAGTCGACGAAGGGACTCATTCGCCCACCGCCGCGGCGCCCAGGGTGAACAAATCGCGCAACTCGTCTGTGCTCAGCTCGGTGATCCAGCTCTCCCCCGCGCCGACGGCCAGATCGGCGAGCTGCCGCTTGCCGGTGATCATCTCATCGATCCGCTCCTCGATGGTGTCCACGCAGACCAGCTTGCGCACCTGGACGTTGCGCTGCTGCCCGATCCGGAACGCGCGGTCGGTGGCCTGGTTCTCCACTGCCGGATTCCACCAGCGGTCCAGGTGGACAACGTGATTGGCGGCGGTGAGGTTGAGTCCCGTGCCACCGGCCTTGAGCGAAAGCAACATCAGCGGCGGTCCCTCCGGCTCCTGGAACCGGGTGACCATGTCGTCGCGCTTCTTCTTCGGCACCCCACCGTGCAGGAACGGGATCTCGGCGCCGAAGCGCTCGATCAGATACGGCGCGACGAGTTCGCCGAACTCACGGAACTGGGTGAACAGCAACGCTTTCTCGCCGTCGGCCAGCACCGCGTCGAGCACGTCCTCGACGAGGGCGAGCTTGCCGGAACGATGGGCGCCGCGGTGCAGCACACCCGACCCGTCGCCGAGGAAATGCGCGGGATGGTTGCACACCTGCTTGAGCCGGGTGAGCGCGCCGAGGACGGCTCCCTTGCGGGCCATCCCCTCGGCATCCTTGATCTTGGCGAGCATGTCGTCGACAACCGCCTGGTAGAGCGCGGCCTGCTCGACGGTGAGATTGGCCCGCACCGTCATCTCCAGTTTGTCCGGCAGATCGCTGATCACCGCGGGGTCGGTCTTCACCCGGCGCAGCACGAACGGCCGGGTGAGCCAGCGCAGACGGCTGATCGCGTTCTCGTCGCGCTCGCGTTCGATCGGCACCGCGAAGCGCGCGCGGAACGACTGCGGGCTGCCGAGCACCTTCGGCATCGCGAAATCCATGATGGAGCGCAGCTCTTCCAACCGGTTCTCCACCGGAGTTCCGGTGAGCGCCAGCCGATGCCGCGCCGGCAGCGACCGCGCCGCCCGCGCCTGCCGCGTGCCCGCGTTCTTGATGTGCTGCGCCTCGTCCAAGACGACGCGGTCCCACGGTTGCCTGCCGAGTTCCTCGACATCCCGGGCGAGCAGCGCATAGGTGGTGATCACCAGATCGGCCGCGGCGATCGTCTCATCGAGTTCGGCGCCCGCCAGACGTCCCGCGCCGTGGTGCACCCATACCCGGAGATCGGGCGCGAATCGCTCGGCTTCGCGCTGCCAGTTGCCGACCACCGACATCGGGCACGCCAGCAAGGTCGGGCCCGGCGGCTCGGTGTCGGCCGCCGTCTCGCGCTCGTGTACCAGCAGGGCGAGCACCTGAACGGTCTTGCCGAGCCC
This sequence comes from Nocardia amamiensis NBRC 102102, assembly GCF_001612745.1. Taxonomy (GTDB): domain Bacteria; phylum Actinomycetota; class Actinomycetes; order Mycobacteriales; family Mycobacteriaceae; genus Nocardia; species Nocardia amamiensis. Next base: position 13,705 of record NZ_BDBA01000056.1, read on the forward strand.
CATGTCGTCGGCAAGAATCGCGCCGCATCCCATCCGGCTCATGGTGGCCAGCCAGGCCAGACCGCGTTCCTGGTAGGGGCGCAGTTCGGCTTTCAACCCGACCGGCGGCGCGACCGGCGCAGGCGCGTGGGCGCCATCGAGCAGGTCCGCCGCCCAGCCCGAGGCCGTGACCTCGGCGATCGGCACCTGCTGCACCCGTGATCCCGCGATTTCGCCGAGCATGTCCGCGAAGGTGATCGGCGAGTCGTCGGTGTGCGCGGCGACATAGCGGGCCGCGGCGGCGAGCACCTTGTGGTCGGCCTGCACCCACTGGCCGCGCAACTGGACCAGATCGGACTTGCCGCGCACCAGCCGTTCCATCTCGGCCGGGCTCAGCACGATGTCGCCGAGCGCGAGTTCCCAGCGGTAGGAGACCAGGCCACGCATGCCGACGGTGCTCTCGGCGGCGGGCACCGCGCTGTCCACCCGCAGCCGCATGCTCGGCTCGGCGACGCTCCACGCCCGCGGCAGCAACAGCCGGACGCCCGCGGCGTGCAGGGCGTGCGCGCCGTGCACCACCAGGTCGAGCACCACCTCGGTGGGCAGCAGCAGATCCAGGCTGCGCGGATCGCTCGGCAGATCGCGCAACCGCGGGTAGGCCCGCTGCGCCGCGCCGAGTTTGTCCACCGCGATCCGGACGAGGTTCGGGTCATCGTGCAGCGGGACGGATTTCGGCGCCTCACCGGTAACGGCCAGGCAGACCTCCAACCGCCACAGCGCCACCGTCTCGTCGTCGGCGCCGAATTCGCCATCCGGCTCGAGCAGGCGAAGCACCAGCTCGGGTTCGTCGCCGGTCAGGCTGGCACGCCACTGTTCCAGCACCTCGGCCACCTGATAGCTGCCGTTGTCCAGCGGTGTATCGCCGACCAGGGCAGCCACCAGGGGATGCGGTGTGCCGGGCAGATCGACCAGCGCTCGCGCGATCGGATCGGTGAGTTCGGTGACCAGATCGTCGAGCAGCGCGGCCGCCCGCCCGGCGACGCGCAGCGCCTGCGGCATGGCGACGGCCAGTTCGGCCAGCCAGGCGCGTTGCCGCTCCCCACCGACCAGCCGCCAGCGCACCCACCACTCGCCGTCCTCCCTGCGTAACTCCGGCACAACCCGGCCGGCGCGCACCCAGCGCTCGACCCCGCGCGCAACGTGCGCAAGAAAACGCAGATCACCGGCGACGACCTGGTCGGGCAGGCGCTGCCGCAGTACCTGCGCGGCCGCGGCGGGCGTCAGCGCATGCGCCCGGACCTGCTCGGTCTGGCCGGACCCCGCGACCAGAACGTCGGCACGATGCCGGAACTTCGCGGCACGCAGCACGCTGCCCAGCGGGTCGGGAAGCGCGGCGGCCAGTTCGTGGGGCAGCACGGCGACCGGCGAGTCGTGCCAGAGCAGCAACCCGCCGCCCGGCGACCACAGACCGTGCAGCATGACCCCATCCAAGCAGGCGGGTCCGACACGTCCACGGCTCCCTGCGGGCCGTCCCGGGTATCGGCCCGGACCAGGGTTCCGATCGGCATATCCGCCGACAGAACGGACACTGATCAGCGTCGAGTCCAGGTGTCGCCAGGGTGGCCGCTCCAGCGCGGGCGGCGTAGTACGCCCAGACCTGGTGTCGTCCAAAGGAATACGCAGGCGACCAAGATCGGTGATCCGCGCGCCACGCTCCGGCATGCGCGTCGCATGCTTCCCGAGTGGCGGCTGGTGCCAACCGCGGACACGCCGACGACCTGCCGCAGCGAGCGAACAACGCAGGTCAGGCGTAGTTTCGAAGGTGCGGCCAGTACCGGGAAGGCAGGAATGCGCCGGGCGGGACGGCGCGGGCCGGAGGATGAGAAGACTCCGCCCCGGCGGAACACACGGGCAGTACCCAACGGACCGGAAAAGGAAGATACTGGATATCCGCTGGTCATCGCGGAGAACCGCAGCTTGGTGTCAAGGGAAGCGGAGGAAGCAGCATGACGATTCTGCTCCAGGTCCTCGAACAGAGCTTCACACCGACGACCGCGTGGGAACGACGTAAGTTCACCTTCGTGCACGCCGACAAGATCGTCGGCATGCGGTGCGACGGACAGTGCGGCGTGTGGCTGGACCTGTCGCGACCTGGTGAATCCCAGCGTCTGGCGCGGACAAGCGACCCGCGTGCGGCGGTCACCTTCCTGCTCACCACCTTCGCCAAGATCGCCGAGTGCGAGGAACGCGGCGGATCGTGGGTGATCGGGCACGACGGAACGCACATCGAGTCCATCGCGGCCACCCGGTTCCCGCCTCGGGTGAGCGAGGTCACCGACGACGATCTCCTGGCGCGCGCCTGGTTGTAGCGGCCGCCGCCGTCAGTTCCCCGTCGCCACCGGCCGTTTCGGATCGTTCGACCACTGCGACCACGAACCGGGATACAGCGCCGCCTCGACGCCCGCCACCGCGAGTGCGGCGATCTGATGCGCCGCCGTCACCCCGGACCCGCAGTACACCGCCACCGGCCCGGAGCCGAATCCGGCGAAGCGGTCGCGCAGTTCGTCCGCTGTCCGGAAGCGGCCATCGGCGTCGAGGTTCTCGGCGGTCGGAGCGCTGAGCGCGCCAGGAATGTGTCCGGCGCGGGGATCGATCGGCTCCACCTCACCGCGGTAGCGCTCGCCCGCGCGGGCATCCAGCAGCACACCCTGCCAGCGTGCCGCGGCGTCCGCGTCGATCACCGGCAGCCCGCCGGGGCTCAACTCGACATCGCCCGGCTCGGGGTCCGCTTCGGCGCCGGTCGCGATCGGCCCGCCCGCGCCGGTCCACGCGGGCAGTCCGCCGTCGAGAATGCGCACGTCCGCGACGCCCGCCCAGCGCAGCAGCCACCACGCGCGGGCGGCGGCCATACCGCCGGTGGCGTCGTAGACCACCACCGGATCGCCATCGCACAGCCCCCAGCTGCGCGCGCACTTCTCGAGTTGCGCCGGGTCCGGCAGCGGGTGCCTGCCGCGGGCCGGCGAAGGCGGCGAGGCCAGTTCGGTTTCCAGATCGACGAACACGGCCCTGGGGATATGGCCGTCGAGATACTGCTGCGGCCCATCCGGGTCGCCCAGCGCCCATCTGACGTCCAGCAGGTGAAGCCGCTTGTCCGCCAATGCTTCCCGAAGCTCCCCCGGTGAGATCAGTACCGCGCTCAACCCAGCTCCTCGTCCTGAATCGCATCCTCGCGCACGACTCCCCCACCCTACGCATCCGAATGGGCCGATGTCGCCATACTCGCGCGTACCGCAGTGCGTCCCGCTGAGCCGGGCGCCGCGGGTCAGGCCAGTTTCGGGGCACTGGCTGGCGACACGGCCTGGTCAGCAGGGGCAATATCCCGCCAGTGTCGAACGTTTCCACGGCCAAGGCCACCACCGCGCGCGAACCCGAGCATGCGAAGACCGGTCTCGTTCAGCCGCTCGGCGCGGGCGCTGTGACGGCGCTGGTGGGTTTCACCAGCTCGTTCGCCGTTCTGCTGAGCGGGCTCACCGCGGTGGGGGCGAGTGCGGCACAGGCGGCGTCGGGCCTGCTCGCGGTGTGCGTCACGCAGGCGATCGGCATGATGCTGCTGAGTTACCGGTATCGGATGCCGATCACGCTGGCCTGGTCCACGCCGGGTGCGGCGCTGCTGGCGGGCACCGGGGCCGTGGTGGGCGGGTGGCCCGCGGCGATCGGTGCGTTCGTGGTGACCGGGGTGTTGATCGTGATCACCGGACTGTGGCAGCGGCTCGGCGCACTGGTGGCCGCGATCCCGGTGGAGATCGCGCAGGCCATGCTGGCCGGCGTGCTGCTGCCGCTGTGCCTGGCTCCGGTGCGGGCGGTGCAGTCCAGCCCGGCGGTGGTCGTTCCGGTGATCTTGGTCTGGCTCGTGCTGCAACGGTATGCCCAGCGCTGGGCCGTGATCGCGGCCTTCGCCACCGCGGCGGCCGGCGCCGCGATCAGCATCGCGGTCCAGCACAAGCCGCTCGACCTGGGCGCGATGGTTCCGTCGCTGGAACTCACGCTGCCGCACTGGAGTTGGCAAGCGCTGATCGGCGTCGCGATCCCGCTGTACATCGTGACCATGGCGTCGCAGAACATTCCCGGCACCGCGGTGCTGGCCTCGTTCGACTACCGGGTTCCGTGGCGCGCCGCGATGAGCGTCACCGGCCTCGGCACCGTCATCGGGGCGCCCGCCGGCGGGCACGCGATCAATCTCGCCGCGATCAGCGCCGCGCTCTCGGCCGCGCCCGCCGCGCACCCGGACCCGAAGCGACGCTGGATCGCGGCCGTCACCGCGGGCGTGACGTACTTACTGCTCGCGCTGGGCTCGGCCGCTCTGGTCACCCTGGTCGCGGCCGCTCCGGCGGGCACGCTGGAGACCGTCGCGGGCTTGGCCCTGATCGGAACACTCGCCGCGGCGCTCAGCGCGGCACTGAGCGCAGGCGAACACCGCGAAGCCGGAGTCGTCACCTTCGTGATCGCCGCGTCCGGCGTCGGCTTCGCCGGAATCGGCGCGGCGTTCTGGGCCTTGTTCGCCGGTCTGCTGGTGCGCAAGGTGCTGCGCTAGATGGCACCGCGTTGTGCTGCATTGCCCGCCCTGTGCTGGGCACAGTGCGGCATTGGACGCACATCTACTGCCGGAGACACGAGTCTCGGCTGTCGACGACCCCGGCAGGTTGCCGCTACGCCTGGAGCGTGGCCTGGAAGCGGCGCATGCCGTCGATCCAGCGGTCGTAGTCGGAGCCCTTGTGGCGGTACATCTTCAGCACCTCCGGATGCGGGAGGATCAGGAAGTGCTCGTCCGCGACGCCGGTGAGGACGATCTCGGCGACCTCGTCCGGGGACAGCACCGCGCCCGAGCTGGTGACGGCTTTCATCGCGAGCTCGGCCGCGGCGGCGTGTTCCGGTGGGACGAGTCCGCCGTGCAGTAGCCGGGTGTCAACGCCCATCGGGCACACACAGCTCACCCGGACCCCTCGGTCGCCGTAGGTGACCGACAGCCACTCGGCGAAACCGACGGCCGCGTGCTTGGACACCGCGTAGGGCGCCGAACCGAGCTGGGTGAGCAGGCCCGCCGCAGACGCCGTGCTGACGAAATAGCCGCCGCCGCGCTCCAGCCAGCCGGGCACCAGCAGCCGCGCGGCACGGACATGCGCCAGCACATTGACCTCGAGCGCGGCCGCCCACTGCTGATCGGTGCTGTCCAGACCCGCGCCGCCGCCGATGCCCGCGTTCGCGAAATACAGATCCACCGGCCCGAACTCGGCCTCGGCACGCTCGATCAGCCCGCGGATCACCGCTTCGTCGGCCACGTCGCCACCGACCGCTACCGCGTCCGCGCCGAGCGATTCCGCGACCCGCGCCGCGCTCGCCCCGTCGAGGTCGGCGAGCACCACCCGCGCCCCACCCGCGACGAGCCGACTGGCCAATGCCGCCCCGATCCCAGCACCCGCCCCTGTGACGATGGCAACTTTGCCCACAATCTCCATCCCCTCACCCTAGGGCGGCTGACTCGCCCCTGCTCGGCCTGGCGGGGTTGTCACCTTCAGCTCGAATTCGCCAGGCGATCCAACAGCGGCGCGGTACGCGGACCGACCAGCTCGCGCATGACCAGCGCCATATTGGTCCGCTCGACGCCGGGGATCTTGAGGATCTGCCCGGCGATGCGATACAGGTCATCGGCGTCCTGCGCGACCACCCGCACCGTGAGGTCGGTGAGCCCGGTCATGCCGCACACCTCGGTCACCTCGGGCACCTCGGCGAGTTCGTCGACGACCGAATCCAGCCGATGCTGATCGACGACGACCGCGACGAACGCCGCGAGCGGATAACCCAGCGCCCGCGGCTCGACGCGGCGCTCGAAACTGCCGAGGACGCCACCGGCCTCCCAGCGGGACAGCCGAGCCTGCACGGTATTGCGGGACAGGCCGAGCCGGGCGGCCAGCTCGACGCCCGTCGCCCTGGGATTGGCGACCAGCTCCAGCAGCAGCCTGGCGTCGGTGGCGTCCAGGGTCACGCCGACGTTTTCTCTGGTCATACAACGCAGTATGACACCATTCGCGGGTGCGGAATTGAGCATTCTGCCCATTCGCCTGTCAAGCACTTGCGCAGTTCGCGTTCTGGTGGATGCTGTGAGATAGAACACATTCCTTTGTGGCGCGACGGGGTGAGCAGCGATGACGGGCAAGTCCGAGTATCCGGTCCAATTGGTACAGCCGGATGGTCGTCGTGTGCTCGACCCCGAGCATGCCGCGCTGGTCGCCGACGTCGGCCCCGAACAGCTGCGCGACCTCTACGAGGACATGGTCGTCACGCGAAGGATCGACACCGAGGCCACCGCGCTGCAACGGCAGGGCCAGCTCGGACTGTGGGCGCCACTACTCGGGCAGGAAGCCGCCCAGGTGGGTTCGGCGCACGCGCTGCATCCCGACGACTACGTGTTCTGCAGTTATCGCGAGACCGCCGTCGCCTACTGCCGCGGTGTGCCGCCCACCGACCTCACCCGGCTGTGGCGCGGCGCCGCCCACCACTGCTGGGACCCGCACGCGGTGAACATGACCAACCCGAACATCGTCGTCGGATCGCAGGGCCTGCACGCGACGGGCTACGCGTTCGCCGCGCACTTGGACGGCGCCGACATCGCCACCATCGCCTACTTCGGCGACGGCGCGAGCAGTCAGGGCGATATCGCCGAGGCGATGGGGTTCGCCGCGAGCTGGAGCGCGCCCGTGGTGTTCTTCTGCCAGAACAATCACTGGGCGATCAGCGAACCGGTGCGCGTGCAGAGCGCCACCCCGATCGCGCGCCGCGCGGATGGATACGGCATGCCGGGCAAACAGGTCGACGGCAACGACGTGCTGGCCGTGCTCGCCGTGACCAGGCAGGCAGTGGCCCGGGCGCGCTCGGGCTGCGGCCCGTCGTTCATCGAGGCGCTCACCTATCGGATGGGGCCGCACACCACGGCGGACGATCCCACCCGCTACCGCTCGACCGCCGAGACCGAGCAGTGGGCGCGGCGCGATCCGATCGACCGGATGCGCAAGCTGCTCGAACGCGAGGACCTGTGGGAGGAGGCGTTCGCCCGGCGCGTTGCGGAGCGCTCCGACGAGGTCGCCCAGGCGGTGCGCAGCGCCACCATCGACATGCCGGACCCGGCGCCGACGGAGCTGTTCGACCACGTCTACGCCACCCCGCACCCGCTGATCACCGAACAGCGGAGGGCGTACGAGGAGTACTCGACCGGCGATCCCGGCCAGTCCTCCGCACGAGGAGAAGGAGTCCCACGATGATCACCACCTTCGCCGCCGCGCTCAACACCGGCTTGCGGCGGGCTCTGGAGGACGACCCGAAGGTCTTGCTGATGGGCGAGGACATCGGCCGTCTCGGCGGGGTGTTCCGGGTGACCGACACGCTGCAGAAAGACTTCGGCGACAATCGCGTCATCGATACGCCGCTGGCCGAATCCGGCATCATCGGAACAGCTTTCGGCATGGCGCTGCGGGGCTACCGGCCGGTGTGCGAGATCCAGTTCGACGGCTTCGTCTATCCCGCGTTCGACCAGATCGTCTCGCACGTGGCGAAGATCAACTACCGGACGCAGGGAAAGGTCAACGCGCCGCTCACGATTCGCATCCCGTTCGGCGGCGGCATCGGGTCGGTGGAGCACCATTCCGAATCGCCCGAAGCCTACTTCGCGCATACCGCGGGCCTGCGCGTCGTCACGCCGAGCAACCCGGCGGACGCGTACTCGATGATCCGCCAGGCGATCGCGCTGAACGATCCGGTGATCTTCTTCGAACCCAAGCGCAGGTATTGGGACAAAGCAGATGTCGACTTCGTCGCGCTGGACCGTGACGGCGGGCCGCCGCTGGACCGCGCCAGGGTCTGCACGACGGGCACGGACGCGACCGTCGTCGCGTATGGCGGCACGGTCGCGACCGCGCTGTCGGCCGCGAAGATCGCCGCGGCGGAGGGCCACGCGCTCGAGGTGATCGACCTGCGCAGCCTCTCGCCGATCGACTTCGACACGATCGAGGAGTCGGTCGCCAAGACCGGGCGGCTGGTCGTCACGCACGAGGCGCCGGTATTCGCCGGGCTCGGCGCCGAGATCGCCGCGCGGATCACCGAGCGCTGCTTCTACCACCTCGAAGCACCGGTCCTGCGGGTCGGCGGATTCGACATCCCCTATCCCCCGGCTAAGCTCGAGAAGCACCACCTGCCCGACCCCGACCGCATTCTCGACGCGGTCGACCGCTCCCTCGCCGCCTGACGCGGGTTCGCCGTAGTGAGAGGTGCCCACGTGGAAGACCATGCCCGCCAGCCTCTTCCGGCGTCCGTGCTGGAGTTCCGGCTGCCGGATCTCGGGGAGGGGCTCACCGACGCCGAGCTGGTGTCCTGGGCGGTGGAAGTCGGCGACACGGTGGAGCTGAACCAGACCATCGCGGAGGTGGAGACAGCCAAAGCGGTGGTGTCGCTGCCGTGCCCGTTCGCGGGCCGGGTGGTCGAATTACTGGCGCAGCCGGGCGACACGGTCGCGGTCGGCGCACCGCTCATTCGCGTGGAGCAGGAGCGGAAAACGGCACCCGATGACGCCACCGGGGAGCCGGGCCGCTCCTCGGTCCTGGTGGGCTACGGCCCCGAGGAGGAAGCAACATCTCGGCGGCGCAAGCCCCAAGGGCCACCAGCGCAAAGGATTCCGCAGCCAGCGGCGAATACCGCGCAGCCGGGCAACGTCCCCCGCGAGTCCGAACAATCGGGTAGAGCACTCGGCGTAAGCAATGTCGCAGCAGATACCCCAACCGAACTGGGCACCGCCCAGAAGCCCCAACGACCCGGTCCAGCACTCGACACAAGCGACGTCACGGCAGCCACCCCAACCGATCCAGGTGCCAGCGCCCAGGTCCCCGAACGACAGGACACAGCACCCGGAACGATGGATGTCGCGGCAGACACCGCCGCCCAAGAGCCCGAACGACCGACTTCGGCACTCGGCATGGCGCGCCCGGCGGCGACCCCCGCCGCACGAAAACTCGCACGCGAACTCGGCATCGATCTGTGGTTCGTCGCGGGATCCGGGCCGGGCGGCGCGGTTACCGTCGACGACGTGCGCGGCGCGGTGCCCGTCTCCCAGCCACGTCTGGTCGAACACGCCGAGGCAGCAACGGCCGTCGCCGATGCCGGGGTGGTCCGGCCGACCGCGCGTGAGGTCCGCACCCCGATCAGCGGCATCCGCAAGCGCACCGCCGCTGCGATGCTGAACAGCGCCCGCACCATCCCGCAGGCCAGCACATTCGTCACCGTCGACTGCACCGCCTCGATGGAGCTGCTCGACCATCTGCGCAGCACGAAAACCTTTGCGGGCCTGACCCCCACACTCCTGGCGCTGGTCGCCAAGTCGGCGCTCGCCACACTCGCGGATTGTCCCGGGATGAACGCCTTCTGGGACGAAGCGAACCAGGAGATCGTCACCAAACACTATGTGAACCTCGGCATCGCGGTGGCCACCGACCGTGGCCTGCTCGTACCGAACATCAAAGAGGCACAGACGCTGAGCCTGCGCGATCTCACCCGCGAAATCGGCTGGCTGGCCGACACCGCCCGCTCCGGCGGCGCCACACCCGCCGACCTGCGTGGCGGCACTTTCACCATCACCAACGTCGGCGTCTTCGGTGTGGACGCCGGGGTACCGCTGGTCAATCCGGGCGAGGCGGCGATCCTGTGTCTCGGCTCGATCCGCAAGCGGCCGTGGGTATTCCGCGACGAACTCGCGGTCCGATGGGTGACCACGCTCGGCGTGAGCTTCGACCACCGGATGATCGACGGACAACTGGCCGCCCGCTTCCTCGCCACTACCGCAAGCCTGCTGGAGGACCCGCTGACGCTCCTCAGCCGTCTGTGACGCCGTGGTCCGGGGACTGTCGGTCCGTGACGAGCGCAGCGGCGGCAGTGCGGATGACGTCCGGGATCTCGACCGGTTTACGCGTCTCCGCGTCCACGTAGACGTGCACGAAGCTGCCGGTCGCGGCCAGTTCCAGGCCACCGTCGGCCTCGCGGAAGATAGCCAGATCGTAGGTGATGCTGGACCGGCCGAGCCGCGAGACGCGCAAGCCGACCTGCAGCTGATCCGGGAAGCTGATCGAACCGAGGTACTGGCAGGAGGTCTGCGCGACCACACCGAGCGCGGGCAGCGCGCGGATGTCGGTGCCGGTGGCGTGCATCAACCACGCGTTCACGGCGGTGTCGAAGTACGAGTAGTACGTCACGTTGTTCACGTGTCCGTAGTGGTCGTTGTCGGCCCACCGGGTGGGGACCGGCCAGAGCACCGGATACTGCTGCGTCACCCGGCCGACGATAGCTCAATAGGAGTAATGCCTTGGCGGTGGTCGCGCGGGGAGACGCCGAAGTGGCGCTTGAACGCGGTGCTCAGCGCGAAGGCGCTGCCGTACCCGACCTGGCGGGCGATCGCCTCGATGGTGGCGTCGGATTCCTGGAGCAGGTCCGCGGCGAGCGCCAGCCGCCATTCGGTGAGGAACGCCATCGGCGGCTCGCCGACCAGATCGGTGAACCGGCGGGCCAGCGCGGCCCGGGATACTCCGACCGCGTCGGCCAGGCCCGCGACCGTCCACCCGTGCGCGGGGTTGTGCTGCAGCAGGCGCAGCGCTTTGCCGACCAGCGGGTCACCGTAGGCGTGGTACCAGGCGGGCGCGTCGTTGCCGGCGAACCACGCGCGCAACGCGGCGATCAGCACCAGATCCAGCAGTCGGTCCAGAACCGCGCTCTGCGCGGGCTGATCCTTGTTCGCCTCGTCGACCAGGATGTCGAGCACTCTGCTGTCGAAGTCGCCCCGTTGCAACACGATCACCGGTGGGAGCGCGCGCAGCAGCCGGTCGCTGGCCGCGCCCGCGGACTCGTAGGTCCCGGTGACCATCATGGTGGCCCCCTCCGGGTCGGTGCCCCACTGCCGAACACCGAGACTCAATGTCTCACAGAGGATTTCGCCGTCCGGCGTCTTCGTCACCTGGCCGGGATGGATGACGATCTGCGGTTCGGTCGCCGGGTCGTCGGCCACCGTGTACGGGGCGGGCCCGCGGAAGATCGCCACGTCACCCGCGCCGAGCTGGCGCGGCGCGCCCTCGTCGGTGACGATCCACGCGCCGCCCCGGATCATCGACAGCACCGTCAGCGGGGATTGGTCCTGAATCCGCAGTGACCACGGCGGGTCCAGCAGCGAACACATCACGAACGCACCGCGAGCGCGAGGACCTTCGAGCAGACTGGCTAGCACATCCACCCCGTCAACTGTAGACGATCGCGCATGATCATGAGCCATTCAACGATGTTCCGTCTCAGCCGGGGGCCCTCATCCGCGTCGCCAGCGGCACCGGCCACGCGGACGGGAACCGAAAGATTTCGCGGACTACGTCGTGGAGGCGGCGATCACCGGGGTCTGGAATGTCCCGGCGCGATGAAGCGTTGACTCTGGCAACGAGCATGCCCGCGGACGTGACGCGCAACGGCGAGCGCCACGCACGGACGCACCACCAGGTCAACGGCGCCCTGGACCGGTCCGCGGGCGTGCTGGCGAGAGCGGATCGTTCGTCGGTACCGTCGAAGTGGTGTCGAGCCCGACGGTCGAGCGTCCGATCCGCATCGCGCGTGCCGCGGTGTTCACGGTATTCGCGTTGAACGGGTTCCTGCTCGCCATGTGGGTGGTGCACATCCCGGTGGTCACCGACCGCACGGGCGTCGCGAAGTCGACGCTGGGGATGTTCATCCTGCTGATGGCCGGTGCGGGCATCGTTGGCATGCGGCTGGCGGGTCCGCTCGCCGACCGGTTCGGCAGCCGAACGCTGGTCGGTACGGCCGCGTGCATCGCCTCGGTGGCGGTGCTCGGGCCCGGCCTGGCCACCGGACCCGTCACCCTCGCCCTCGCGCTGGCCTGCTTCGGTTTCGGCAACGGCGCGCTGGACGTCTCCATGAATACCCAAGCGGTGCATGTGGAACGGGCCTACCGGCGGCCGATCATGGCCGCGTTTCACGCCTTGTTCTCCGGCGGCGGGCTGCTCGGTTCGCTGGTCGGAGCCGCGACATTGCGCGCGGGCTGGGACCTGCGGCTGACGCTGGCGCTGGCCGCGGCAGGCTGCGTCGCGCTGACTCTCGCTTTGGTGCCGCGGCTGCTGCGCGACACCACGCTCGACGCGGAGACGACCATTCGCGACCTCCCGACCGAGCGTGACGCTCCCCTGCCCGATGTGGAGCTCGGCAAGCACGACTCGACCGCATTCGAGCGAGAGACGGCCGTGCTCGATGTCGGCCCCGAGCACAACCCTGCACCGGCCTGGCCCGCCGCCGCAGCGGCCGTACCGCCGCTGAGCGAGCCCGACCGGAACACGGCTGAACACACCGTGCGTACCGAAACCCGCGATCGCAGCCGAAAGGTACTGGCCCTGGCCGCGATCGCCTTCGCGCTGCTGCTGGCCGAAGGTGTGGCCGCCGACTGGAGCACGTTGCAGATGCGCGAGCATCTCGGCGCCGACGAAGCGACCGCGGCACTCGCGTTCGGCGCCTTCTCCACCACCATGACGGTCGGCCGTTTCGGCACCGACCGGGTCAGCCACGCGTTCGGCCGGGTGGCGGTGGTTCGCTACGGCGCGCTGATCGCGGCCATCGGATCGGCAGTGATCATCGTGTCGCCGTGGGTTCCGCTGACGCTGCTGGGCTGGGCGATGGCCGGACTCGGACTCTCCGGCGGCGTCCCGCAAATCTTCACCGCGGCAGGCAATCTGGGCTCGGACACCGCCGCCACCGATATGTCCCGGGTATTCAGCGTCGGTTATCTCGGGCTGCTCGCCGGTCCCACGGTGATCGGCTGGCTCACCGCGGTGGTATCGCTGACCACGGCCATGGTGGTACCGCTGGTGGCCATGCTGCTGTGCTGCCGATACGCGAGCGTGGTGGCCACGCCGCGGAAACCTTCGCACTGAGCGGTTTTCAAGACCGGAAGGACAACTCGACCAGTGGCACCTGATCGATGGCCGAGCCCGTGGCTTCCTCGATGATCCGGCCGAGGTTCCGGTACGCCTTCGGATGATCGCGCCGGTAGCCGTCGAGAACCTTTGCGGCCTCGTCCGGAGGGAGCACCCGGGCGGAAGCCGGAACGCGATGGCGCGCACCGATACTCACATGACAGCGAGGGTCGGCGACGACATTGCGGAACCATTGCGCCTGTCTGCCGAATCCGGACGCGATCACCACGCGGTCCCGGCTCGGCCGAGCAACCGTCTCCAGCACCACATAACGCGGGCGGCCGGACGTGCGGCCGGTGTGTTCGAGCAGTAGGAGCCGCCCCCCGAACAGGAATCCGAGCCGCGCGCGAAACGCGAGGATCGGCGCGCGCACGAACCACCTGGTCCGCAGGAGCCGCGCGCCGACGCTGGTCATGCTTCCACGTTAACAATCACCCTTGCGGCCTACTTGGGTGGCACCAAGCACAACGTGATGGGTTCGGGCTTGGGGTAGACGATCGTCTCGTTCTCGGTCGCCTTCGACCCGCACGCGGATACGTCCGCGGTACCGCGGACAATCCGGCCGATCTTGAAGTCCGCCGACGCGCCACAGGCGACCTTGGTGCTGGCGCCGAGGAAGCCGCCGTCGATGCAGTCGCCTTCCTTGACGTTCAGTCGCAGGCAGAGCGTGTATTCGTCGCCGCCGGTCTGGTAGTAGCTGGCGTAGTCCTTGGTCGGACAGTCCGCGTTCGAGCTGTCGATCCGTTGCGCCACTATGTAATTGGCTTCCGAATCGGAGCAGTCCTTGATCGCGAACTCGGCCTTGACGGTGGTGCCGGACAACTTCGCGCACTGGCCGATCTCGATCTTCTCGCCGTCGGAGCGCAGGACGGTCCGGCCGCCGACGATCAGGAGACCAATCACCACCACCGCGCCGAGCACGGCGAGAATCTTCCCGATTCCGCCACCGCCGCCGCGATTCTGCTGTGGCGGCGGCCCCGGCGGAGGGAAGCCGCCGGCGGGGTAGCCCGGTTGCTGCGGCGGCGGGAAGCCGCCCTGCGGCGCGTAACCCGGTTGGGGTTGATATCCCGGCTGGGGATATCCCTGCTGACCGGGGTAACCCGGCGCCTGGCCCGGAAGGCCTTGCGGCGCCCCGGCCTGCTGCTGCGGAAAGCCGGGCTGGCCGCCGGGCTGACCTGGATACGGATAGTTCGGTGGTGTGGTCATGGATCCCCTCCCCGGGTCTCGCGTGTTTCCGTCCGCACTGGGCGGCGGGCGAACCCAAGGAATCTAGCCCATCGGCACGGGCTCCGCCGCATGAGATACCGCACGGTTTATTTCTGCCACCGCGCCCGAATGCGAGTAAGCGGGCTCGACACGGTTACAGATACAGCCCCGGGTTCACCGCATCTCGTGCGACGGCATCGATCCGAACGTCACCGTCACGCAGCACAACCAGTTCGGCGAGCGTCGCGCCGTCCGTGCCCGCGGAGGCGTCGCTCCCCTCGCTGACCAGCCAGGCCGCCGCCTCCGCCGCGGACAGCCGCCCGATCTCGATCCGCGCCAGGCACCGCCCCGGCCGGGTCACCGCCGGGTGCAGCCGGGACAGATCCTCGTTGGTGGTGATGGCGACCAGCACGTCACGGCCTTGGCCGAGCATGCCGTCGGTGAGGTTGAGCAGCCGGGAAAGCCCCTGGCCCGCAGCCTCTTTCGCTTCACTGCGGATCAGCTCGTCGCAGTCTTCCAAGACGAGCATGCGCCAGCGGCGCGCACCGCCGTCACCGTCGACGCCCGCGGCCACGTCCATCAGATATCCGGGCTTGCCGAACATCACCTCGGGATCCAGCACGCAATCGAACTGACACCAGGGACCCCAGGCCCGAGCCAGTGCGCGCAGCGCGGTGGTCTTCCCGGTGCCGGGAGGTCCGTGCAGCAGCACCAGCCTGCCGCGCACGTCGTCCGCGGTGAGCGTCATGAGGTGGTCCATCGCGGCGGCGACCTCCGCCGCGTAATTGCCGCGGATCGCGGACCACTCGGGCGCGGAGATCGAACGAGCGCGCCGTTGCGGCCCGTGGCTGTGCAGATGCCAGAACCCCATTTCGACGGTCTCCCCCACCTCCGGTGGAGCGGCCGCGTCGCGGATCGCCTCGGCGAGCAATTCGTCCGCGAGCGATTCGGTGACGGCGGTGACCTCGACCAGCGCCGATCCACCCGACCAGCGCACCGATCGCAACGACCACCCGGCGCCGACCACCAGGGTCGCGCTGCTGTCGTCGTCGCGCGCCGTGCGCACCACACGACCGCGCGCGCGGGGCGCAGCGGCGCGTCGGGACGCACTCGCTCCAGATGCGCGGTGCGCGCGCACGGCTGGTCGCCGCGCAGGAACGGACCGAGCGCGAGGGCATCGATCGCGTCGCGGACCGAATAGGTGGAATCGACCGTGATGGTCCACGGCAGCCGCTCGGCGGGATCGACCGCGGGCTGCCCGGGACCGATCAACCGAAGCGGCTCATGACGTGCGGACACTCCGAGCATGATCCGGGCTGACCGTCCGCGGTGTCCATCGAATTACGCCGGACGCCCCTCCACCGAGGCTCGGTGGAGGGGCGTCCTGGGCAAAACCTCTGGCCTACAAGACCTTCAGTTCTTCGGTGACTTCGCTGACGGACTTCTTGGCGTCGCCGAACAGCATGGAGGTGTGGTCGGCGTAGAACAGCGGGTTGTCGATACCGGCGAAACCACTGTTCATGGAGCGCTTGAGCACGATCACCGACCTGGCCTGGTCGACGTTGAGCACGGGCATGCCGTAGATCGGGCTGGCGGCGTCCTCGCGGGCGGCCGGGTTGGTGACGTCGTTGGCGCCGATCACCAACGCGACGTCGGTGCGGGTGAATTCGCCGTTGATCTCGTCCATCTCCTTGAGCGCGTCATAGGAGACCTCGGCCTCGGCCAGCAGCACGTTCATGTGCCCTGGCATGCGACCGGCGACCGGGTGGATGGCGTATTTGACCTCCACACCCTTCTTCTCCAGCAACTCGGCCATCTCCTTGACCGCGTGCTGGGCCTGCGCGACGGCCATGCCGTAGCCCGGCACAACGATCACCTGGTTGGCATAAGCCATCTGGATCGCGGCGTCCGCGGCGGAGGTGGCCTTGGCCTGCTTCTGCTCCCCACCCCCGGCGCCCGGCGCTGTGCCGCCGCCACCGAATCCGCCCGCGACGATGGCCGGGATGGACCGGTTCATCGCCTTGGCCATCAGGTTGGTCAGGATGGTGCCGGACGCGCCGACGATCATGCCCGCCACGATCATCGCGGTGTTGTTCAACGCCAAACCCGCGGCCGCGGCCGACAAACCGGTCAACGCGTTGAGCAGCGAGATGACCACCGGCATGTCCGCGCCGCCGATCGGTAGCACCACCATCAGGCCGAGCACACCGGCGGCCAGCAGCAGCAGCACCATCCACCACCACGCCGCGCCACCGTCGGCGGCGCGCACGCCGATCACCACCGCGGCGACGACGGCGACGACGAGCAGCAGCAGGTTCAGCGGCTGCTGCAGTTTGCCGACGCCGATCGGTTTGCCGGGCAGGATCTCCTGCAGCTTGCCGAACGCGATCAGCGAACCCCAGAACGACACCGAACCGATGATCGCGGCGAACAACGAACCGACGATGATGTGCACGGTCGGTTCCTCACCGTGCTTGAACGCCGAAAAGCCGGTGGTGTCCAGGAATTCCGCCCACGCGATCAGCGCGACCGTGCCGCCGCCGACGCCGTTGAACGCGGCCACCAGCTGCGGCATCGCGGTCATCTTGGTGTAGCGCGCGGGCGGCACGCCCAGCACGACACCCAGCACCAGCCCGGCGATGATCAGGATCCAGTTGCTCGTGTCGCGCACCGCGATCAGGGTCGCGACCACGGCGATGCCCATGCCGATCGCGGCGATCCAGTTGCCGCGCACCGCGGTCTTCGGCCCGGTCAGGCCCATCA
The DNA here is from genome assembly GCF_001612745.1 of Nocardia amamiensis NBRC 102102. Classification (GTDB taxonomy): domain Bacteria; phylum Actinomycetota; class Actinomycetes; order Mycobacteriales; family Mycobacteriaceae; genus Nocardia; species Nocardia amamiensis. Next base: position 30,702 of record NZ_BDBA01000056.1, read on the forward strand.
GGCCGTAGATGAACAGGGAAAACGCGACGATGTAGAGGATATTGACGAGATTGTCCATGGCTTACTTACCCGCCTTCTCCGACGCATCGGCCGCAACCGGCTTCTTGCCCTTGAACATCCCCAGCATGCGGTCGGTGACCACGAAACCACCGACCACGTTCAAGGTTCCGAACACCAGCGCCACGAACAGGATGACCTGGATACCGATCGAAGGGTCGTCCATCTTGCCCAGTGTGACCAGCGCACCGAGCACGACGATGCCGTGAATGGCGTTGGTGCCCGACATCAGCGGGGTGTGCAAGGTGTTGGGCACCTTGGAGATCACGGCGAAGCCGACGAACCCGGACAGCACCAGGATCGCGATATTCGCCAACAGTTCGGTGTACATCAGCTCTCCACCTTCGCCTCGGTCGCGTCCTTCGCCTCCGCCGACTCCGCTGCTGCCTCAGCCGCGTCCGAATCCGCCGCCTCCGACTCCGCCGGCTCAGCGGGCTCCACCGCCTCGGTCGCAACACGGGTGACGCAGGAATCGGCGAGCACCTGGTCGCTGAAGTCCGGCGCGAGCTTGCCGTCGACGAGCATCAGTTCCAGCAGCGCCGCGATGTTCTTGGAGTACAGCTCCGAGGCGTGTTCGGGCATGGTCGCGGGCAGGTTCAACGGCGAGGCGATGGTCACCTCGTGCTTGACCACGGTTTCACCCGGCTCGGTCAGCGCACAGTTGCCGCCGGTCTCCCCGGCCAGGTCCACGATCACGCTGCCTGGCTTCATGCCCTGCACCGCGGCCGCGGTCACCAACCGCGGCGCCGGACGTCCCGGCACCAGCGCGGTCGTGATCACTACATCGAAGCCCTTGATCGCGTCCTCGAGCGCCTGCTGCTGGGTGGCCTTCTCCTCCTCGGTCAGCTCACGCGCGTACCCGCCCTCACCGGCGGCATCGATGCCGAGGTCCAACCACTGCGCACCGACCGAACGCACCTGATCGGCCACCTCGGGACGCACGTCGTACCCGGTGGTCCGCCCACCGAGACGCTTGGCGGTGGCCAGCGCCTGCAACCCCGCCACGCCGACGCCGAGCACCAGCACCGTCGCCGGTTTCACCGTGCCCGCCGCGGTGGTGAGCATCGGGAAGAACCGGGTCGACTCCGAGGCGGCCAGCAGCACCGCCTTGTACCCGGCCACGTTCGCCTGCGACGACAACGCGTCCATCACCTGCGCACGCGAGATCCGCGGAATCGCCTCCACCGCGAATGCCTGAACACCCGCCGCTTGCAACGCGCCGATCTGATTCTCCGCATTCCGCGGCGCCAGGAACCCGATCAACGTCTGCCCTGACGACAGCTTGCCCACTTCGTCGTCACTGGGCGGGGCCACCTTCACGACCACATCCGCCGACCACGGGTCCCCGATCGAGGCACCCGCCTCCTCGTAGGCGCTATCGGGAATCAGCGCACCGAGCCCGGCACCGGACTCGACGACAACCTCCACCCCTTGCTTGACCAGGCTCGGAATGATCTTCGGCACCAATGCGACACGGCGCTCACCCGCGGCGGATTCGCGGACGACTCCGACACGCGCGCCGCGTGGCGATGGATCGCCTACGCTCTGCGTTGTCTCCACTTTCAGACTTCCTTCTCGTACTGAGCTTCAGGCAACGGGTAGACGAGCGGACTTAATGACCGTTCAGTAAGTTCGTCCAAATCCTCGCAACTGTACCCGGCTCGCGGTGAGCGTAGCTGAGATGCCCGTCACACACGCCGGGCGGATTGCGCCGCGACACCGGGATCGACCCGTCGTCGCGGAGCGGGCCGCCGACTGCCGAACCGCGGTCTACTCGTTTTCCCTTTCGCTGTGTGATCGTGGTCTCCGCAGGTGAACGCGGCAAGACCATACGGAAAAGTCCCTTACTTACCTCGAGGTTCGACAACTGGTCAGGGCCTCGGCGTGTCCCCGAGCAGTGACGTGCGTCATGTTCGATCAGAACGCAGGGGTGTTCCACTCGACTCGTACGCCGTATGGTCCAGCGTGTGAACGACTGCGTCTTCTGCCGCATCGTGGCAGGCGAGGCTCCGGCGGCCAAGGTGTACGAGGACGACACGCTCTGCGCGTTTCTCGACATCCGGCCGGTTGCCCGTGGCCACACGCTGGTGATCCCCAAGCGGCACGCGGCCGAGTTGGAGGACCTCGACGCCGAGCTCGGCGCGCGGATCTTCCGGGCCGGACATCGGCTGGCGCTGGCCATCCGCCGCAGCAGCCTCGCCGCGGACGGCGCGAACCTGGTCCTCAACGACGGAATCGCCGCGTTTCAGACGGTCCCGCACGTCCACCTGCACGTGATCCCCCGCCGGCACGGCGACACGCTCCGCTTCGCCAAAGGTTTTCTGCTGCGGCGTCCGCACGACCCGGTCACTACTGCCGCCGCCATCCGAGATGGCATCGCGGCACTGGACAACGAGGGCGCAGGCCCGGAAAAGGAAGCCGACGGATGACCGAGACGCTGGACCGCACCACGCAGATCAGCCTGCTGTCGCAGCAGTGGGACGCGATCGAAGCGCTGGTCGCCCCGCTGGACGAGGACGGCTGGCGCACCCCGTCGGCGCTGCCCGGCTGGAGCGTGTTCGACATCGTCGCCCACGTCATCGGCACCGAGTCCTGGCTGCTCGGCGACCGTCCGCCCGCGCACGACCCGACCAGAGTCAAGACCGACGTGCGGACGCTTCCCTATGTGCGCAACGAGACCGCAGTGCTCAACGAGATCTGGGTGGACCGGCTGCGCCCGCTGCCGGGCGCCCGGCTGCTCGAGTTCTACCGCGACGTCATCGACCGAAGGCGATCGGCACTCGCGGCGATGGGCGACGCCGAGTGGGCGAAGGAAACCGTGTCACCGATCGGTCAGATCAGCTACGGCCGGTTCATGCGGGTGCGGTTGTTCGACTGCTGGACGCATGAACTCGACATCGCCGACGCGCTGGGCGTGCGGGTCGAGGAGGGCGGCCCGCGCGGCGAGCTGGCGTTCGCCGAGTTCGTGCTCGGCATTCCGCGCGTGGTGGCCAAAAAGGGTGAGGCGCCGGACGGCGCGCGGATCGCTTTCGCGCTGACCGGTCCGTTGGCCAGAGCGCTGCGGATCCAAGTGGCGGGCCGCGCGAAGTATGTGGACGAGTTCGACCAACCCGCCACTGTCGAAATCGGCATGGATTCCCGGCTTTTCGTGCGGTTGGGCTGCGGACGGACGAAGGCAGAGGAACACCTCGGCGAGATCACCATCGAGGGCGACGCCGAACTCGGGCACCGGCTCGTTCGCCACCTGGCTTTCACCATCTGACCCCCGTGCGCCTCTTCTTGTCCAGCTACCGTTTCGGGGCGCACTACGATCGGCTGGTCGCGCTCGCCGGACCGCCGGGCCGGGTCGCGGTCATCGGAAACGCTTGCGACGCATGGCCCGTCATGCGAGCTTCCGCGGTCACCAGCGAGTTGGTGCCGTTGCGCAACCTCGGATGGACTCCGGAGGAGATCGATCTGCGCGACTTCGTAGGCCGTGCCGCGGAACTCGAACGCCGTCTTGCCGAGTTCCCCCTCGTATGGGTGCGCGGCGGAAACACTTTCGTGTTGCGCGCCCAATTCGCCCGCAGTGGAGCAGATCTCGCGCTCACGCGGCTACTCGCCGACGACGCGCTGACCTACGCGGGTTACAGCGCGGGCGCCTGTGTGCTCACACCGGACCTGCACGGCATCGACTCGGTCGACGATCCCGCCGAGGTGGAGCCTGCCTGCGGTATCGAACCACAATGGGACGGACTGGGTTTGGTCGATCGCGCGATCGTCCCGCACATCGATTCCGCCACCGATCCGGAGGGCGAGAGCAACCGACTCGCCGCGCACTACCGCGCCGAAGGCGTCGACCACTGGGCGCTCACCGACGACGATGTGATCGTCGTGGATGGAGCACACATCGAGGAGTTGATCGGCCCCAGGGCAACATGAGCTTTCCCAACCGCTGCTCGAGGCCGAGAACTGGGCAGTCCTGGTCGCGTACCGCACGATCGATATCGAAACCACAGCATCCACGGGGTTCGCCCAGAATCGCCTCTGTCGGCCACCCGACTTGGATCGCAGCTATGCAACACCTGCACGGCGGCTTTACACTGGAACGGTCACGTGAGTGATGCTGGCGATGGGACCGCCCTGCAAGACGGCCCCACCAGATGGGATTACTTAGCCCGCAACCAGCGGACCAGCATGAGCGCCCCGGCGATCACGGCAGCAACTACCAGGATGATGCCGTAGTCGACCGGGGTCTCGTGCTTCTTCCGGCGATGTTTCGCCATCCCCCACCACCTCCTTCCTGGGCGCGGTGTGTGGACCATGTCCACCGCCCCTCGGCTGGAGGTTCATTCACCTTACGTGATCACGCGGTCAAGAATCGTTGAACCCCAATCGATTCCGCACGTACTGACGGTCCGGTGCGCTACCAGCGGTACACCGGACCTCACGTCGCGTCAGGCGCCAGTTGCGGTTCCGGTTCAATCGCACGACGCCGGAACACCACCCACCGCATCGCGCTGTACATATAGACGGCCTCGCAACCGCCCGCCAGCAGCCGGGACAGGTGATACTCCACGCCAAGCGCGGTCAGCCCACTGCCGACGCCGAGGATGAACACCAGGTAGTTGATGACGACCACCACGACGTAAACAGCTGCCTGCCTGCCGACCGGCGCGTGCGAATGAAAGTTGAAGGTGCGGTTGAGCACGAAGCTGAGGCCGAACGCGCACACGTACGCCACGGTCACCGACAGCCAGACCGGCAGCCCCAACCCGCCATGCAGGAGGGTGAGCAGCACTAGGTCGACGCCGAAGGTGAAGCTGTTGATCAGCGCGAAGCCCAGGAAGGTCGGGGGGACGAGACGGTCCAGACCGAATGGCAATCGGTGGACGACCGCCTCGCACCAGCGGGTGAACCGATCGGCGATGGTGTCGGCGGTCTCGGACAGCTCGTGCACGCGATCAGCCTGCCAGCGGCAGGTGTCCGTCAGATGAGCAGCGGGAGACCGGCCGGTAGCTCAGCTGACCCGCGTCTGGAGTCCACCCACCGTACGGTCGAGCCAAGCCATCGTCGGCACTGCGAGCCGTGAGTACGCCTTCCGGACTTCGCCGAGTCAGGCGTCATCATGCCGGGGCCGAGCTGATCGGGCAGCCAGGCCTTCTTCAGCCGGCCGACGCCGTGTTCGCCGGTGATGGTGCCGCCGAGGGCGATGGCCAGGTCCATGATCTCGCCGAAGGCGCGGTGTGCTCGTGCGGTGTGGTCCGGGTCGGACGGATCGTGCGGGCGGATCTGCCGTTCAAAGCGTCCGGGACGATACCGCCGCCGCTGACCGGCCGCCCGATCAGCGAATATCCGGCACGGGGAGCTAGCGTGAAGGTTGTGGACCTGCAAGACCTGATCGCCTCCCTCCCCGACGGCGCGGTGCTCACCGACGCCGGTCTGCTCGCGAGCTACCGGCAGGACTGGGCGCGTGATCCGGACGCGGGCAGCGCCCTGGCCGTGGTACGCGCCACCAGCACCGATGACGTGGCCGCAACGCTGCGGTGGGCCAGCGCCCACCGCGTGCCGGTGATCCCGCGCGGCGCCGGGTCCGGACTGTCCGGCGGCGCGACCGCCGTCGACGGCGGGATCGTGCTGAGCACCGAGCGGATGCGCGCGATTACGGTCGATCCGGTGACGCGGACGGCCGTGGTGCAGCCCGGTCTGCTCAACGCGGAGGTGAAGCGGGCGGTCGCCGAGCACGGACTGTGGTATCCGCCCGATCCGTCGTCGTTCGAGATCTGCTCGATCGGCGGCAACGCGGCGACCAACGCGGGCGGCCTGTGCTGTGTGAAGTACGGCGTCACCACCGACTATGTGCTGGGCATGGAGGTTGTGCTCGCCGACGGCACTGTCGTGCGGCTCGGCGGTCCGCGACTGAAGGACTCAGCGGGGTTGTCGCTGACCAAGCTGTTCGTCGGCAGCGAGGGCACGCTGGGGGTGATCACCGAGCTCACCCTGCGCCTGCTGCCCGCGCAGCCGCCGCAGAGCACGGTCGTCGCGAGCTTCGGCACACTCACCGCCGCCACCGAGGCGATCTTGACCATCACCGGCGAACTGCGGCCGTCGATGCTCGAGTTCATGGACTCGGTGTCGATCAACGCCGTGGAGGACGAGCTGCGGATGGGCCTGGATCGCACAGCTGCCGCGCTGCTGGTCGCGCGGTCGGACGCACCCGGCGAATTCGCTCGGCGCGAGGCGGAGATCATGGCGACCGCCTGCGAGAAGGCAGGCGCGACAGAGGTTTTCCACACCGACGACCCCGCAGAGGGTGAAGCTTTCGCCGCCGCACGGCGTTTCGCGATTCCCGCCGTGGAAAAGCTCGGCCCCCTGCTGCTGGAGGATGTCGGCGTCCCACTGCCCCGGCTCGGTGACCTGGTCACCGGCATCGCCGCGATCGCCGAACGCAACGCGGTGACGGTGTCGGTGATCGCGCATGCGGGCGACGGCAACACCCACCCCCTGATCGTGCACGACCCGTCCGACCCGGACCACACCGCACGAGCCCACCGCGCCTTCGGCGAGATCATGGACCTGGCCATCGCCCTCGGCGGCACCATCACCGGCGAACACGGCGTCGGCCGGCTGAAGAAGGCCTGGCTGCCCGACCAGCTCGGCCCCGACGTGATGGCCCTGACCCGGCGCATCAAGGACGCCCTCGACCCGAACGGCATCCTCAACCCCGGCGCGATCCTGTAACCGCGCCAACGGAACATTCCCCGCCGCCAAGGAGTTCTACTCCATCATGACGACCAGGCTCGAACACAACGTCGCCGACACCCGCTTCGAGATCTACCTCGACGACACCCTCGCCGGCTACGCCGACTACGCCGAAAACGCGGACAAGAAGGTCCGCGACTTCCACCACACCCTGACCTTCCCCGAATTCCGCGGCCACGGCATCGCCGCCCAAGTCGTCGCCTACGCCCTCGACGACTCCCGCAAGTCAGGCTTCTCCGTCATCCCCACCTGCTGGTACGTCGAAAAGTACATCGCCGAACACCGCGAATACGCCGACTTGGTCCCCTAACTGGTTCCGGCCCGCTACGGACCACCGCTTATTGGTTGTCCATAGCGCGCTTCCGGCACGCTGACCAGCATGTTGAGCTGTGGAGAGTTGAAGCCAAAGGTTTCGGCTCGTCGCCGTGCGGCTTTTCCGGTTTCGGCCGTCAGCCGTCGTCGAGATCGTTTTCGCCGAGTGGCGAATCGACCCAGTCGGTAACGATCAGCGCCTCGATGATCGACTCGCCCTCTTCACCTCGAGCGGCCAGCATTTGGATGAAGCTGAACGGGTCGCCGATCCGCCCGTCACGATAGACCGGGCACCAGCGGCCGTCTTGATCGCACAACCACGAGGTGGGTGCGTCGGCCAACTCGTCCGGTGGATTTGGGTCGAGCGTGTCGGGCATGTTCCGCAGTGCCTCTGCCAGCCGAGCCAGATCTTCCGGGCTCAGCGCATAGTCGTTCATCGCGACCGCCCGCTATCGCGAACCAGCTTGCCGGACGACTCCAGCATCCAGAACGCGACCGTCTTCGCCGGACACTGCCCGACGCGGCACTCGAGATGCACCTGCATCGCGTTGTGCGCGGCGTGCACGCTGGAGGAGAGCCAATCGGTGTTGCGGCAATCGACTCGGTTGACCAGCTCGTATGTCATCGTGCTTACTCCTCGACCGATGCGGTGAGTTCGGGCCGGGGTATCGGGCCGCCGAGGCGCTGGGCGGCGAAGTCGCAGGCCAGGGCGAGTGCTGTGTCGTGCCCTTCGGCGGTGAGCGGTAGCCAGGGCAGTGCCAGGTCACGTAAGACGGTTTCGATGTGGCGGTCAGCGAGTGTTCGGAACTGCTGGTTTCCATCCCGGACCTTGTTGGTTCCCAGTGGTATTTCCGGGTCGAGCTGGGTGCGGAAGATGAGGTCGTAGCAGTCGCTGTGCGAGCCCGCGACCATTTCCAGATGAGCCCACTGGGTGGGGTTTTCGCGTTCGCCTCGGTATTCGAGGGCCGCACGGTAATAGCCGAGTGCATCAGGGACCGCTCGGTCGATGAGGACGACATCGGCGTGTAGCCAGGCTTCGATTTCGTTGCTGATTCCACGCGTGATGATCCACAAGGTGGACGCCCAGGTGTGGTTCCACAGAATCGGCAGTCCCATCCGCTGCGCCAGCTCACCGAGGTCTGCGACGGTTGCGACCGCGAGGCCCGACCGTCGGAGGTCGTGGGCCAGTCGGGCGAGGAAGGTGGACTTGCCGGTGGAATGGGTACCGACCACGGCGATCGTCACCGGTCGTTCGATCACGCTCACCACAGACCGCCTTCGGGTTCGGTTGCCGGAACGAATTCCGGCAGCCCAGCCATTGCGACTACATCCGGCCAGTCCAGGTCGCCGTCGGTGACCAACGCGCACAGCAACTGCCAGGCTGCCCAAGCGTCGTACCCGGCGCGGTGGTAGCCCTGCCCGGCCACAGCGGAGGTGTCCAGTTGCCCGCGTTCGATGAGCTTGTCCAGCGCGGATGACGGCAGGCCACGCCACACCGACTTCGCCAGTCGCAGAGTGTCGAGCATCAGGAACGGATTCCAGTCGGGAAGATGCGCCGCGAGCACCCGACGTTCCACAGTCGCGTTGTGGGCGACCACGATCCGGCCGGCCAGCATCGCGCCGATGTCCTCGGCGACTTCATCCCAGGGCGGGCAGTCGGCCAGGTCGGCGTTGGTGATCCCGTGCACCTTACGCGTCACAATCGACGTGACCGGCTGATGCGGCTTGACCAGCCAGGACCGCAACGATTCGACGGTGACCGGCCCATCGACGGGCAGCACGGCGATCTCGACGATCTCCGGCGGATTGTGTCCGTTGCCCTCCACATCGACCACGGCGAACTGGCGGTCCCGCAATGCATTCGGAAACGCTGAGGTTGTCATCGTGCTCCTCTCGTGGTGGGCCAGCCGAGATCGGCGCGGCCGTGACGTCGGTGGTGATGTGGTTTATCGACGTCATGAACCTGGTAACCGAGGCCATGCTGCATGAAGTAGCGCCGCTGCTCATCCAAGCCGGACACGACGATGGCGCGGCGATTGATCTCTACGAAGCTGCCGCCAAGCTCGTCGGCCTGTTCGGCCACCCGCTGTTCTTCGGGTCGCCGCCATGCCTGCGAACAGCGCCGCTGCTGAGCCGACGGGCAGATATCGCACAACTCCCGGATACCGTAGTGACCGTTGTAGTCGGCGACCCGATGCGCGAAGGCAACAGCACAGCTGGTCTTGCGAAACAGAGGAGATCCGGCCCGAACCGTCTCGGCAGCGCCGAGTATCCGCCGCTCCAGCAGCTCGGGAAACACCTTCCGCCGCGCGGATTCTGGATACGGCTCCGGCAGCCCGTTCACCCGGTAGTAATCGCGGATCTGATCCTTGAAGAACAACCCGGTGAACACCGTCGCGTGGGCATGACGGCTCAGCTCGAGCGCCCGCTGCAAGTGAGCCGTCGAATCGTTGAGCCCAGGCACGATGGGTCGCCAGTACAGCACCACCCGATACCGGTCGGCGTGCGCGAAAGCCGTCTTCAACGAGCTGGCCGCGATACCGGAATCCACCGGCTCGATACGCGGATCATCGATTCCCGAATACGTCACCAGCACAGTAACTTTCAAATTCCTGATCGTGTTCAGCACCGCGCAGTCCTCTGGTTCGACCCGCCAGCGGGTGATCACCAGGACGTGGTTGGTCAAGCCGCGTTCGTCCAGCAACTTCAGCATCGAGAGGGTATGCGGTCTGACCCTCGGCAACATCGGATCGGTGGCCCGGTTGAGCAACTGGATCGGCGTCACATGTGGACGGAAGTAACGGTGCTCAGTCAGCATTGCTGCGGCCTGCTCATCGCTCATCAGCGCACGCGGCACCTTCATCTCGAAGTTGTCGAACAAGTGCCGCACGCAGTACCCACAATCCAGCGGACACCCCACGATCCAGTTCACGCTGAGCCCGGATTTGCGGTACTCGACCACATCCAGCAGCTCCGGCCGCATCCGCGCTCGCTGCGCCGCGTCCAACAGCGCCAGCCCGTGCCGAGTCGTCGTTGTCATGCTTCGATCTCCCCTCGATTCCGGGGCAGGTCCCACATCTGCCCTGCTCCGAGGAAACCGCCGCGCACCGCAGATCAGGAAGGTGGCAACTCCCCCGAAAGGCGACTTGCCACCGCTTGCGGTGAGCCAGAATGGACCCCATGCGCAAGGGGGTACCGACCGAACCCGATCCGCGACCAGCGGCCGTCGCCGATCGGCTGGCGCGAGAAATCAAGCGGCGCAGGCTCGAAGCCGGGGTGAGCCAACGCGCACTGGCCACCAGGATCGGCTACTCGCGGCAGTACGTATCCATGACCGAATGGGAGAACGCCAACCTCCCCTCGCAAGAGCTCGTAGCGGCGATCGACACTGCACTCGATGCGCACGGCGCACTCGTCGCACTGCGAGCCCAGGCAAAGTCCGATCAGCAGGAGTCTCATCGACAATCCGGCTCGGCGCGGTCGGCAAGCACACCGAACGCAGATTCCGTCATGCTGCCGGTTGTGGTCAACGGGCGCATTCTGCCGGTACCGCTCGACCCGCGTATCGTCGCTTCCGCAGGTCTCGGACCTGTCGAACAAACCGGCGACACCGACGATTGGGATGCCGTGATCAACCGTCGTGCACTTCTCGGTCAGGGATTTGTGGCAGCTGCTTCAACCGTAATCGACCCCGACCTCGTTCTGAATATCGAACCAGTCAGTAGGCACCTCCGCTCCAGCGAAGTTTCGGACCGGACGGTCGCCAGTTTCACTGCTGTAACACGCCTATTGGCAAGTCAAAGACAGAGCATTGCGCCGGATGCGCTGATAAATCTGATAGCGGCCCATCGAGAATCTGTCGCAGCTCTCTTCCGAGCTACACAGAACGATCGCACAAGAAATCAACTCGGCTTGCTACTCGGGGAGACATCGATTGCTGCCAGTCGATTGTGGAGCGCGATCGGTGACCGTACGATGGCGCTGGCGACTTGCGCCTTTGCGCGGCGGCTCGCAGCAGACATCGAGAACCCTGCGCTGGGTGGGATTGCGCGCATATTCGAAAGCAATCTCCGCTCGGATGCCGCTACGCTGATCGGCGCGGATGGCGATATCGTTGATGGACTCCGAATGCTCGGTGAAGCAGCTGCCGTAGCCGACCTGTTGCCACCCGCTGCCCAGGCGCGCATAGCCGCTGAGCAGGCGCAGGCGTACGCCGTACTGGAACTGACGAAGGAATGCCAGGAAGCCCTCACTCGCGCATGTCATGCGGTGGACTCGATCACCGAAGCGGACCAGACCGGATTATTCAGCGACTGGGATGCAACGCGCATCCTTGTCTACGAAGGGACGTGCTGGCTCTTCCTCGGTCGAGCACGAAAAGCAGTGAAGGCGCTCACCGAGGTATTGGAATTACTCCCCGACGGAAATAAAAATGTCGCCTTGGCTGCGCGTGTCGACCTTGCCACTGCCTACATTATGTCTGGCGAACTCGAGGCAGGCTGCCGAATGCTCGGTGATACCTATGTCAGCTTGGCTGAGATCGGGAACCGACGAGGAATCGCGCGGGCTCAACACGCGTTGAAACGGCTGGACCGCTGGAAATGCGAGCAGCCGGTTCGTGAACTCAGGGAGCATATCGTCGGTCTCAGCACTCAGTGATGCCGGATCAACGAGCGGACCGCTGAAACAACTATGCTTGCCCCCAGCTCATCCAAGATTACGTCCGGGGAGTGCTGAACAAGTTCGTCACGATCGATACGGTGCGCAACCGCAATGACGTGGAACCCTGCGTGCCGAGCACAGGCGATGTCGTTCGGTGCATCACCGATAACGATAGTTCGTTCGGCGTCGAGTGCATCGCCATATCGAGCGGCAAAGCGCTTGGCTACCACCGCAGGAAGTTCGAACCTGTCTCTTGCGTCCGAACCGAACCCGCCGATCTCCAGGTCGAGGTGTGAATTCAACCCGGCCACCCTGAGCTTGAACTCCGCAGCGGCACGTAGATTCCCGGTCAGGACGGTCTGCACGAACCCCTGCCCGTCCAGCGCGGCGATCGCTTCGGCGGCACCTGGATACGCAGGCTGGTCCCGCGCCAACTCTTCCTCGCCCTCCGCCATGACCAGCACCAATTCCTCATGGAACCGCGCAACCCCGAGTTCTGCTTGCTCTGGCGAAACACCGGACGCGACAGCCGTGTCGACGACGATGGACTCATCGGTGTACCCGTGCACGCGTGCTGCCGGGAATACGACATCCGTCTCTTGAATCCCATATGTTCGAGCGACGGCCCTTCGTAGCCAACGCAAATCAGCAGGAATCAAGGTTCCGTCGATGTCCCACACGACGAGTCCCTGGTACGCCGCACACATGCCGACCATTCTGGCAGACCGAACCCACGAAGGGTGCTGTCGTCTCCGTCCTGGAGCAGGTGGTGAATCCGGCAGAGGTTCGGGCGTACGTTCCCAGGCACGCCCGAACGTCCTGCGTTCTAGCGGTTGAGCGGATCGACTCGGAGAACAGAAGAGAGAGCGAGCTCGGTGTCGAGCCGGCTGTTGGAGCTCTAAACCCAGTGCGTCGACGTAGTTGCCCGGCGAGGTAAGTGCTGGGGTCATGTGAACGGCGTCATGATGTTCGCGCTATCGAAGGGTGGCAAGACTCGTACCGTACCGGTGCCCGATGCCGTACTCGTATCCATCGACAACCACATTCGGAGGTTCCCGCCCGTCTCTGTGACCTTGCCGTGGAGCAAGCCGGACGGGCAGCTGGTGACGGTGCCGCTGCTGATGACCGGCGAGGCGGGTCGGCTATACACCGGTGACCTGTTTACGAAGGTCGTGTGGATGGGGAGGTTCCGTAATTCCGGGCTGGAGTACCGCGGCCGGATCGACGGTATGCACGCGCTGCGGCACCTGTTCGCGTCGATGCTGCTGGCGGCCGGTTGCTCGGTGACCGAACTCGCTGAGTACCTCGGTCACAACGATCCCGGTTTTACGTTGCGTACCTATACCCATCTCGTGCCGTCGAGCTATGAGCGGGCGCGAGTTGCGATCGACCGGATGTTCGGGCGGCCTGTACTGCTCGACGGCCTGGAGACGGCCTGAGATGCGTATCGAGGCACGCCCGAACATCCGGCGATCTACAGAAACATCACCTGAGCAGGGCGCGCGACATGACCAGGCGCTGGATCTGGTTGGTGCCCTCGTAGATCTGGGTGATCTTGGCGTCGCGCATCATGCGCTCGACCGGGAAGTCGGTGGTGTAGCCCGCGCCGCCGAAGAGCTGGACGGCGTTGGTGGTGACTTCCATGGCGACGTCGGAGGCGAAGCACTTGGCGGCGGCGGAGATGAAGCCGAGGTTCTTCTCGCCGCGCTCGGCGCGGGCGGCCGAGCTGTAGACCATGAGGCGGGCGGCCTCGATCTTCATCGCCATGTCGGCGAGCATGAACTGGGTGTTCTGGAAGTCGGCGATCGACTTGCCGAACTGCTTGCGGTCCTTGGTGTAGGCGATGGCCGCGTCCAGTGCGCCCTGGGCCAGGCCGACGGCCTGCGCGCCGATGGTCGGGCGGGTGTGGTCGAGGGTCTGCAGCGCGGTCTTGAAGCCGGTGCCCGGCTCGCCGACGATGCGGTCACCCGGCACCCGGCAGTTCTCGAAGTACAGCTCCGCGGTGGGCGAGCCCTTGATGCCGAGCTTGTGCTCCAGCGGGCCGACCACGAAGCCCTCGTCGCCGGAGTGCACCAGGAAGGCCGAGATGCCGTTGGCGCCCTTGTCCGCGTCGGTCACCGCCATCACGGTGTACCAGGAGGACTTGCCGCCGTTGGTGATCCAGCACTTGGAGCCGTTGATGATCCAGTCGTCGCCGTCCTGCTTGGCCCTGGTCCGCATGCCGGCCGCGTCGGAGCCGGCCTCGCGCTCGGACAGCGCGTAGGAGGCCATCTCGCCGTTGACGATGTCGGGCAGCACCTTCTTCTTCAGCTCCTCGGAGCCGTTCAGGATCAGGCCCATGGTGCCGAGCTTGTTGACCGCGGGGATCAGCGAGGAGGAACCGCAGACGCGGGCGACCTCTTCGATCACGATGCAGGTGGCCACCGAGTCGGCGCCCTGACCGCCGTACGCCTCGGGCACGTGCACGGCGTTGAAGCCGGAGGCGTTGAGCGCGGTCAGCGCCTCTTCGGGGAACCGGGAGTTGCCGTCGACGTCCTTGGCGTGCGGGGCGATCTCCTTCTCCGCGAGGGCACGGATAGCCTCGCGCAGTTCATCGTGGAAGTCCTCGAGCTTGAACAGGTCGAAATCGGGGTTTCCCGCCATCGGGTTCACTCCTGGTCGTCGGTGGTGATCGCTGATATCCGCCAGCACATCGGCACTCAGTGCCATTTTGCCATCGAGTATACCCATATATACGGCAACCACGTGCGGATAATCTGTGGCACTCAGTGTCAGATTGGTCGCATTCCGGACTTGTCAGAGCGTGCCGAGCTTGCGGAGCAGCAGATCAGCGACCTGCCTGGGTGGGGCGTCGCGGGGAAATACGGCGACGACCAGCTCATCGGCGTTCGCCGTGCGCCTGGCACCGCGCGGAATCGCGGCCAGCTCCACGCGCAAGTCCACGGCACCCGCGTCCGACTCGCCCCGCACCATCCGGCGCAGCAGATAGTTGTGCGTCGCAGTCACGGCCGCGGTGAACTGCACCCTGGCCAGATCCGGGACATCGGGCAGCCGCTCACGCAGGTAGTCGGTGAACAACCGCTCGTAACGGAACACCGTGACGATCTCCCGCTCACGCAGCGCGGGTACCCGGCGCACCACCTGATACCGCCGCGCCGCGATGTCCCGCCACTGCGTGAACCGCTCGAACACCTGCACCACTGCCGAGCACACCGCCTCCCACGGGTCCTCGCGCGACGCGTTCAGGAACTCGGCCGCCTGCGCCAACTGCGACTCGTGATCGGCGAAGATCACATCCTCTTTCGACCGGAACTGCCGGAAGAACGTCCGCCGCGAGATCCCCGCCGCCTCCGCGATCTCGTCCACCGTCGTCGCCTCATACCCCTTCTCGGCGAACAACCGCAGCGCCTGATCCACCACCGTGAGCCGAAAGTACGCGGTGTCGTCGTTGCCCCGCGGCCGCGCGATATCCCCAGTAGTCACGAACTCACCGTAGTCAGGGGCCGCCTGCGCGGGTTCCACATGGTGAGGGTTCGCGATGTTGACGCCCCTCCAGCAGCTACAGCGCGGCTTCGAGTTCGGCGCGGTGCTCGGTGACCCACCGATGCGCGGCGCGTATGCGCGCGGGCACACCGTCCGAGCGGAGCCGCAGCATCGCGGGTTCGCCTGCGGCGGCGCCTGTTTCGATTCCGTGCCGGCACCGATCCTGCCACCACAGGATCGTGTCGAGGAGTTCGTCGCGTTCGTCGGTTCCGTAGGCGTCGCACATCAGCCGCAGCAGTTCGGCGGCCGTCGCAACGTCGGTGATCCCGGCACCGAGATCGAGGTATTGCCAGCATGCGTGCGCGAGATCATGAATCCGGCGTCCTGGAGCGGCGAGGTCCCAATCGAGAAAAGCCACCGGCCGCATGCCGTCGCCCAGGTCTCGATAGACCGTGTTCTTCGGCGCGAGGTCGTTGTGGCAGACCACTTCGGCACCCGCCGCGAGCTCGGTCCCGGCAGTCACGTCGTGGAACGCACGAATCAGCTCCGCCACCCCAGCCATGGCAGCCGGGGACGCGATCGGCATGGATCGTTCCTGGTCGAATGCCACATATCCGTCGAGGTAGGTGAGAATCTCCCGCCCTTGGTCGTCCATGCCGAGGAAACGAGGCGCGCCGGTCCATCCGGACTGCTCGAACCGGGCGAGCAGTTCGTGCACGAACTCAGCCCGCGCATGAGGGCGGCGGCGAACAGTGTCGCCGACACGCACCACGACATTGACGAAGCCACCTTGTAACGGGATCTCCGGCATATGGCGCTCGGAAACGAGTCAGCCCAGGAGCTTGGTACGAAGCGCGTCGTCTTTGTCCAGGACCATCTGTTCCAGTCCGGCCTGGAACCGTTCCATGCGGGTGCGCAAAACCGGGTCGTGGGCGGCGAGGATGCGGGCGGCCAGTAGGCCCGCGTTGCGCGCGCCGCCGATGGAGACGGTGGCGACGGGGACGCCCGCGGGCATCTGGACGATGGACAGCAGCGAGTCCATGCCGTCGAGGTATTTGAGCGGGACCGGCACGCCGATCACCGGGAGCGGGGTGGCCGAGGCGACCATGCCGGGGAGGTGGGCCGCGCCGCCCGCGCCCGCGATGATCACTTTCAGCCCGCGGGGCGCCGCCTCGCGTGCGTAGTCGAGCATGCGCTGCGGGGTGCGGTGCGCCGAGACGACGCCCACCTCGAAGCGGATGCCGAACTCCGCCAATGCTTCGGCCGCGGCCTCCATGGTCGGCCAGTCGGAGTCGCTGCCCATGATCAGGCCGACCGACGGGGTCGTGGCCTCTGCTTCACTCATGCGAATCCCATCCATCGGTCCAAACCGCGTGCGACATCCAGTGCGCCGCCCGCTCCGCCTTCTCCCGGACCTCGGCCACATCGTCGCCGAGAATGTTGACGTGCCCGATCTTGCGATCGGGGCGCTCGCCCTTGCCGTACAGGTGCACCTTCGCCTCGGGCATCCTGGCGAACAGGTGGTGCAGCCGCTCGTCCATCGACATGGCCGGGGCCTGCGGCGCGCCGAGAATATTGGCCATCACCGTGACCGGCGCGAGCGGAGCGGTGTCGCCGAGCGGGTAGTCCAGCACGGCGCGCAGATGCTGCTCGAACTGGCCGGTGCGGGCGCCGTCCATTCCCCAGTGCCCCGAGTTGTGCGGCCGCATGGCCAGCTCGTTCACCAGCAGTTCGCCGGCAGTCGTCTCGAACAGCTCCACCGCCATCACGCCGACGACACCGAGTTCCTTGGCGAGCTGCAACGCCATGGTCTCCGCGGCGGCAGCGGTGTCCTCCGGCAGATCTGGCGCGGGCGCGATCACCACCGCGCACTGTCCGTTGCGCTGCACGGTCTCCACCACCGGCCAGGTCGCCGCCTGCCCGAACGGCGAACGCGCCACCATCGCCGACAGCTCCCGCTTCAGGTCGACCTTCGCCTCGGCGAGCAGTTGGACGCCGTGTGCGAGCTGATCGCTGACGATCGCCTCGGCCGCGTCGGCGGAATCGGGCATCCACACACCGCGCCCGTCGTAGCCGCCACGCACCGCCTTCAGCACGATCCGCCAGTCGTGCTCCTGCCCGAACCGCACCGCGTCGGCGACCGAAGTGACCGGCGTGAAGGCGGGCACGGGCAGCCCCAGCTCGCTCAGCTTGGTGCGCATGGCCAGCTTGTCCTGCGCGTAGACCAGTGCCCGCGGCGGCGGCTGCACATTGACGCCCTCGGCGACCAGCGCCTCCAGGTGTTCGGTCGGCACGTGCTCGTGGTCGAAGGTCAGCGCGTGTGAGCCGACCGCGGCTTTGCGCAGCGCGGTCAGATCGGTGTGGCTGCCGAGCACGACATCCGGGCTCACCTGCGCGGCCGGGTCATCGGGGTTCTCGGCGAGCACGCGCAGCCGCTGGCCCAGCGCGATCGCGGCCTGGTGGGTCATGCGCGCGAGCTGGCCACCACCGATCATGGTGACGGTGGGCATGGCCGATGGATCGAAGGAACGAGCGCTCACGTCGGACCATATTGTCATGTCCGGCCCACATGATCGGGACCGGTACACTCCGGTCTTGTGTCATTCGTCGACGACGTGGTCAGCGTCCTCCCCAAGCCGCTGCAAGATATCGCGTACCGGCATCGGGAACTGATCAAGTTCGCGATCGTCGGCGCGACCACGTTCGTCATCGACAGCGGCATCTTCTACGCGCTGAAGTGGACGGTGCTGGCGGAGAAGCCGGTGACCGCCAAGATCATCTCCGGCGTCATCGCCGTGATCGCCTCCTACATCCTGAACCGGGAGTGGTCGTTCAAGAACCGGGGCGGACGCGAGCGCCATCACGAAGCGCTGCTGTTCTTCGGCGTCAGCGGCGTCGGCGTGGTCCTGGCCTTCACTCCGTTGTGGATTTCCAGCTACATCTTCGACCTGCGGCAACCCAATGTGAGCTTCACGGTGGAGAACATCGCCGACTTCATCAGCGCGTTCATCATCGGCAACCTGCTGCAGATGGCTTTCCGGTTCTGGGCGATGCGCCGCTGGGTGTTCCCGGACGAAATGAGCGAGCTCGAAGCGGAATTCGCGGATCTTGTGGAAGAGGAACTCGGCCGCAACTGAGTCACCGCGGCTCCGGCGCCACCACTGGTAGACGGATCTTCGACGACCCGAGGAATACCGCGAACAGCGCGGGCCTGCGCCGCTGCAATTCCAGCCGGCCGCCGTCGGCCTCGACCAGAGCCCGCGCCAGCGCCAGCCCCACACCCGTGGAACCGCCCGCGGAGAATCCCCGGTCGAAGATGTGCGGCGCCAGCTCGTCGCGCACGCCGTGGCCCTCGTCGGCGACCTCCACGCACACCAGCGGCTCACGGTCGGCCCCCGGCCGCACCGAGCGCACCGACACCGTGCAGGTCCCGCCGCCGTGCATGAGCGCGTTGTCCACCAGCACCGCCACCGCCTCGCGCAACCGCGAACCCGTGATCGGCGCGCACAGCGCTTCGTCGCCGGTCAGGGTCAGGGTGCGGCCCGCCTCGGTGAACGGGTGGGTCCATTCGGCCACCACGCCGCGCAATTCGTCCATCACCGGCACCGGGTCGCGGTCGGCCGCGTCCTCGTCACGGGACGCGCGGACCAGGTCGTCGATCGCTTCGGTGAGCCGGTCCACCTGGGCCATCGCCTCCTCTGCCTCGTGCACCACCTCCGGATCGGCGTGCGCGGACAGCTCGTCCAGGCGCAGGCGCACGGCGGTCAGCCTGCTGCGCAACTGATGCGAGACGTCGGCGACCAGGGCGTGTTCGCGCTGCAGCCGTCCGGCGATCTCCACGGTCGCGGAGTCGAGCACGTCGGAGACGCGATCCAGTTCGGCGATGCCGTGCCTGCGCGGATCGGGCCGGAAATCGCCCATCGCCAGCCGCGCGGCGCGCGCCGCGACATCACGCAGCGGATCGGCCACCCGGCGGGCGGTGACCACCGCCACCGAGACGGCCGCGCCGAGCGAGGCGAGCACCGCGAGCGCCACCACTGCCACCGCCTGGCGCTGCATGGCGTGCATCGGCGCCGAGGGCACCTCCAGGCGCAGCGACCCGGACGTGCCCATCGACAGCGACTCGACCAGCGGGTCGGGCACCTCGGCCACACCGAGGTCGCGGCGGGAGGCGTTGTCCGCGGGCGAGGGATAGACGATGGTCAGTCTGCTGTTCTCGGGCACCAGCGGAGCAACCGACCGGGTGTCCAGCTCGCCGGGCACCAGCCCATCGCCGTGCTCCTGCGAGATGATCTCCGCGGCGATCCGGTCCAGCCGGTTCTGCAGGTCGTTGCGGGTGATGTCCTCCACCCACAGCCACGCCGTGTAGATCAGCGGCACGCCGAGCACCACCGTGGTGAGCGTCAGCACGGTGAGCATCGAACGCAGAATCCGGCGGCGCATGTCAGTCGGTGTTCAGCCGGAACCCGACACCGCGGACGGTGACGATGCGCCGTTCGGCCATCGGCCCCTCGTCGCCGATCTTGCGGCGCAGCCAGGACATGTGCATGTCCAGGGTCTTGGAACCGCGCAGCTCGGCGTCACCCCACACCTCGCGCAGGATGGTCTCCCGCGGCACGACCTGACCCGCACGGTCGATCAGCACCTTGAGCAACTCGTATTCCTTGTTGGCCAAACCGATTTCGACGCCGTTGACCAGCACGCGCCGCGCCGCGGGCTCCAGGCGGATACCGCCGACCTCCACCGTGTCGTCGCCGATGCTGCTGCGCCGCAACAACGCTCGCACCCGGGCGAGCAATTCGGCGAGCCGGAACGGCTTGCCGACGTAGTCGTCGGCGCCCGCGTCCAACCCGACCACGAAGTCCACCTCGTCGGTGCGCGCGGTGAGCATCAGCACGGCCAGATCCGCGCCGCGGGCGCGCACCTGACGGCACACTTCCAGTCCGTCCATGCCGGGCAGGCCGAGGTCGAGGATGAGCAGGTCGTGGCTGCCTTCCAGCGCACGCTGCAGCACGGCGGGGCCGAAACTCTCGACGGTCACCGAGTAACCCTCGCGGCCGAGCGCGCGCGACAGCGGAGCGGCGATGGCCTCGTCGTCCTCGGCCAGCAGTACGGCGGTCATACGCCCAGGTTACGGGCTCACCGGTAGGTGCGGCGGTCGTCCCAGCGCTCGTCGTGGCCGTTGTGCTGGCGTTCCACCTCGAACACCTGGTGATACAGCAGCGAATGCACCTGCTGGACGGAGGGGATGTCGTCGTACTCCAACGGCTCGGAGGAGGACGATTCGATGATCAGCGTGCCGGTGCCGAGCAACCGGTCGAACAGCCCGTGCCGGAACTGGACACTGGAGATCCGGCTCATCGGGATGTCGATGCCGCTGTGAGTGATCACGCCCTGGCGCACCAGCACCCTGCGGTCGGTGACGATGAAATGCGTCGACTTCCACGTGATTATCGGTGCGACGCAACGCCATAGGAGAATCCCCAGGTACACCACGAGCACCGTGATCAGCAACGCGGAGCGCGCGGTCCCCTCGGCTCGGCGCGAGATGAGTCCCGCCGCGAAACCGGCGAGTGCTGTGGCGACGATCAGCGTCACGATCGGCCAGAAGAGCATTTTCCAATGCGGATGACGATGGAGCACCAACCGTTCGTCGGGCGCCAGGACATCCTCCGGATAACCCATGCCACGCACACTACCGGGTGCGGATGCCGGAAAGGCGCACACCGCAGCGCGTTTTCACCGCTCCACGCGCAAGTGCGTCACGTCGGCCGCCGACACCGCTTCACCGCCGATGAGCAGGCGCCCGGAATCGTCGATGTCTTCGGCGACGCCGGTCAGCGTCCGGCCGCCGGGCAATTCGGCGCGAACCTGGGTGCCGATCGTGGCGCACCGCTCGCGATAGGCGGCGGCCAGCTCGCCGATCCCCCAGTCCTCGTCGCGCCAGGCGGCGAAACGGCGGGCGAACTCGGTGAGCAGCGAGCGGACGAGCACGGTGCGATCGGTCTGTTCCGCCCCGGCCAGGACGAGCGACGTGGCGTGCGGCACGGGCAGTTCCGCTTCGGTGAGACTCACGTTGAGCCCCACGCCGACCACCACCACGGGCGCGCCCGCGCCCGCCGCGACCTCGGCGAGGATGCCCGCCACCTTGCGGCCGTCGATCAGCACGTCGTTGGGCCACTTGAGTTCGGCGGGCACGCCTGCGGTCGCCCGCAGCGCGTCGACCACGGCCACCCCGGTCAGCAGAGACAGCCAGCCGAGCGTGGCCGGGTCGATGCCAGGCAGCCGCACCAGCACCGACATCGAGATCTGCGCCCGGGGCGGGCTGACCCAGGTCCGTGCGTGCCTGCCGCGCCCGTGCTCCTGCGCCTCCGCCAGCAGTACCGCGTGGTCGATGCCCGGCTCGGCCGCGCGCGCGATCAGGTCGGTGTTCGTGGACCCGGTCGACTCCACCACATCGATCTGCGAGAAGAACGACAGCTCGGGCGACTCGCCGACGCCGCGCCGCAATTGCTCCGCATCCAACGGTGGCCTCTGCATACCGGCAGGCTACCCGTAGCGCGAGGCGCTACCCGGCAAGGACGTACTCGCACAGCATCGGGTCGCGCGCTGCGATACCTACCCCGTCGCCTTCCGCGGACTGCTCCTCGGCAGTGGTCTCGGCCCAGTACTCGGGCTCCCCGTACTTCGGCTCGGTCTCGGCGCTCTGCGTGGACGTCCACGCCGCGGCGGCGGCGTATTCGGCGACCGTCCTGCTCCATTCCCACATGACACGCTCCTCCCCTGAGCTCGAAAATCACCTGGCCCCAGGCTATCCGGACACGACCGCTGGGCGACACTTATTTTCCGTCTTCCGGCCCGGCGACCGACCGGCAAGTTTTCCTCGGAAATATGATCTAGCTGCGGTTTTTACTCGCCGGTAGCGCGGACTCGGTTACGGAGAAGTACTGGCACTGGTTACACTCCGGAGCCATGACGAGTGTCCAGCAGCAGCCCGCCTCCGGCCCGGCGGGCTCCCCCGATATCCACACCACCGCCGGGAAGCTGGCTGATCTGCGGAATCGGCTGGAAGAGGCCAAGCACCCGATGGGTGAGGCCGCGGTCGACAAGGTGCACGCGAAGGGCAAGATGACCGCCCGCGAGCGCATCCTTGCCCTGCTGGACGAGGGCTCCTTCGTCGAACTCGATGCGCTGGCCCGCCACCGTAGCGTCAACTTCGGCCTGGAGAACAACCGCCCGCTCGGCGATGGCGTGGTGACCGGTTACGGCACCATCGACGGCCGGGACGTGTGCATCTTCAGCCAGGACGTCACGGTGTTCGGCGGCAGTCTCGGCGAGGTCTACGGCGAGAAGATCGTCAAGGTGATGGATCTGGCGCTCAAGACCGGCCGCCCGCTGATCGGCATCAACGAGGGCGCGGGCGCGCGTATCCAGGAGGGCGTGGTCTCCCTGGGCCTCTACGGCGAGATCTTCCACCGCAACATCCAGGCCTCCGGCGTTATCCCGCAGATCTCGTTGATCATGGGCCCGGCGGCGGGCGGTCACGTTTACTCACCGGCGCTGACCGACTTCGTGGTGATGGTCGATGGCACCAGCCAGATGTTCGTCACCGGCCCGGACGTCATCAAGACCGTCACCGGCGAGGACGTCACCATGGAGGACCTGGGCGGTGCGCACACGCACATGGTGAAGTCCGGCGTGGCGCACTATGTCGCCTCGGGCGAGCAGGACGCGCTGGACTACGTCAAGGACCTGCTGTCCTACCTGCCGAGCAACAACCGCGCCGAGGCGCCGCGGTTCCCGGCCACCGACCCGATCCCCGGCGCGATCGAGGACTCGCTCACCGAGGAAGACCTCGAGCTGGACACGATCATCCCGGACTCGCCGAACCAGCCCTACGACATGCACGAGGTGATCCGTCGCCTGCTCGACGACGACGAGTTCCTCGAGGTGCAGGCCGAGCGCGCGATGAACGTCATCGTCGGCTTCGGCCGGATCGACGGCCGCAGCGTCGGCATCGTGGCCAACCAGCCCACCCAGTTCGCGGGCTGCCTGGACATCGACGCCTCGGAGAAGGCCGCCCGGTTCGTGCGCACCTGCGACGCGTTCAACATCCCGATCATCACCCTGGTCGACGTCCCCGGCTTCCTGCCCGGCACGGGCCAGGAGTACAACGGCATCATCCGCCGCGGCGCGAAGCTGCTCTACGCCTACGGCGAGGCCACTGTGGGCAAGATCACGATCATCACGCGCAAGGCCTACGGCGGCGCCTACGACGTCATGGGGTCCAAGCACATGGGCGCAGACGTGAACCTGGCCTGGCCGACCGCGCAGATCGCGGTCATGGGCGCTTCCGGCGCCGTCGGATTCGTCTACCGCAAGCAGCTGGCGCAAGCCGCCAAGGAAGGCGGCGACGTCGATGCGCTGCGGCTCGAGCTGCAGAACGAGTACGAGGACACCCTCGTCAACCCCTACGTCGCCGCCGAGCGGGGATACGTCGACGCGGTCATCCCGCCGTCGCACACCCGGGGCCAGATCGTGTCCGCACTGCGACTGCTCGAACGCAAGATGGTGACCCTTCCGGCGAAGAAACACGGCAACATTCCGCTGTGATCGAGCGATACCCTCATTGGGCCGCGCACGTTGGTTACAAAGACGCAATGAGTGATTCCGAGGATGATTGTTTCATCCGTAAACAGCCGGAAAATGGGAACAGCCTGATCAGGTGATCATCCCGATCAAGGCGAAGAGAGGACCTGGCACTGTGACGACCGTGGCAGAAGAAGATGTGTTGAGCGCCGTCGAGCTGGATCTCGCAGTCGACCCGCTCACGGCCGAGGTCGGTGCGGTCACCGACCCGGACGCGGCCGCCCTACCCACCGAAGCCACCGCGAAGCCGCTCTTCCGTGTCGTGAAGGGCTCGCCCACCGACGAGGAACTCGCCGCGCTGGTGTGTGTGCTGTCCGCCCTCGCGAGCGACGCCGCGCCGGCGGGCCCGTCCGGTCCTCCGGACATGTGGGGCCGCCCGACGCTGATGCATCGCGGCAGTTCGCCGTTCTCCCCGTACGCCTTCCCGCAGCTGTCCCACCTGCGCGGGTGACCCGTCTGATTCTCGCTTCCGCGTCGCCTGCCCGCCGGGAGGTTCTCCGCTCGGCGGGCATCGACCCGATCGTCCGGGTCTCCGCCGTGGACGAGGACGCGGTGGCCGCCGCCCTCCCCGAGGGCACCCCACCCCGCGTGGTCGTGGTGGAGCTCGCACGGGCCAAAGCGGCCGCCGTAGCCGCAGGCATTCCCGAATTCGCCGCCGACTGCGTTGTGGTGGCTTGTGATTCGATGCTGCTCGTCGACGGCGAGCTGCAGGGCAAACCGCACACCCCCGACGTCGCGCGCGCCCGCTGGGGCGACATGGCCGGGCGCAGCGCGGATCTCGTGACCGGCCACTGCGTCGTGCGGCTGCACAACGGTCAGGTCACCGCCGAAGCGGTCGACTGCAGCAGCACCACCGTGCACTTCGCCAAGCCGGAACCGGACGAGCTGGATGCCTACATCGCCACCGGCGAGCCGCTGCAGGTGGCGGGCGCGTTCACGCTGGACGGACTCGGCGGCTGGTTCGTCGATCGCATCGACGGCGACCCGTCCAGCGTCATCGGCATCGGGCTACCACTGCTGCGCCGACTGCTTGGCGACGTTGGGATCAGCGTTACGCAGTTGTGGGGCCACACGGCCTGACGGCGCGGAGAACGCCTCCGCGTCGCCGCCAGGCGGCACCGGGGCCGTCTCCTGGGCTTGCTCGCGCGACGCGGCGATCAGTTCCATCCGCACCACGCACAACTCCGGCTCCACGAATGGATGCATCTGGACGTCGATCTCGCCGCGCGCGCCGCCCCGCTCCAGTACCTCTTCGATCAGACCCAGGTGCACGCCGCACACCACCTCGGAGTGCGTTCGCGCGAGCTCGCGAAGCGGACACGCCGTCAACCGGATCAGCGCCTTGTCCCCGGTCTCGGAGGATGGGTCGCGTTCGGGCGCGAAGCCGAGTTCCGACATCAACGTCATCGTGATGTCCTTGGCGTCCTCCAGCGATTCGACCCGGTGCTCACCGATGTCGAGCATGGTCCCCCAGGTTCGGCCCGCCGCGACGGCGGCCTCCGATCTGCGCCGCGGATCGGGCCCCAGCTGGTCGGCGAGCACCTGCGCCAAGTCCTGATAGCCGACCGATCGCTGCACCGCGCTGTAGCCGATCCGCGGACGCCCGCGACCGCGCGGCGGCTGCTGGAATTGCCGGACGAGGGATTCCCTGGTGAGCACGTCCAGATGGAACCGGACCGTGGTGACGTGCTGCCCGGTGATCCTGGCCAGCTCCTGAGCGTCGAGAGGCTCGCTTGCGCCACGTAGGATCGCGAGCAGTCGCCGCCGCGGCCAAGAATCGGACATAGCTCACCCCTCCTCCCGGGAGACTTTATCGGATCTAGGTGCCACTTATTCGTCCCTCATCCGATTTGTGATCTGAAACGAGAGTCACTGTCGTCTCACACTTACCATCGCTGTGAGACTTCCCAATCGCCGTCACCGCCGCCTACCCACGCGTGAAGGACCCATATCGTGCCCGTCGCCCCAGATCCTCATCCCTCGCTCAGTTCCTACGCACATTCTCACCGACTAGTAACCACCGAGTGGCTGTCGGCAAACATAGGCGCGAAGGGACTCAAGATCATCGAGGCCAACGAGGACACGCTGCTCTACGACATCGGGCACGTTCCGGGCGCCACCAAGCTGGATTGGCGAAGCGATCTGAACGATCCGGTCACGCGCGACTATATCGACGGAACGCGATTCACCGAACTGATGCGCGCCAAAGGAATAGATCGTGACGACACCGTGGTGTTCTACGGGGATCGGGGCAATGCGCAGGCGGCGCACGCGGCGTGGGTGTTCACCCTGTTCGGGCACGAGGACGTGCGGTTGCTCGACGGCGGCCGGGCGGCGTGGATCTCCGAGGAACGCGACACGACCTTCGAGCCCGCCTACCCCGGGCCCAGCGACTACCCGACCGTGCGCCGCGACGACGGCACCGCCCGCGCCTTCCGCGAGGACGTGCTCGCCCACCTCGGCAAGCCGCTGATCGACGTGCGCGCGCCCGACGAGTATTCCGGCGCGCTCGCCCAGAAGCCGGACACTCCGGAAGACGCGGCGCTGCGCGGCGGCCACATCCCCACCGCGTCGAACGTCCCGTGGACCGAGGCGCTCGCCTCCGACGGCCGGTTCCGTTCCCGGGCCGAACTCGACGACGTCTACGGCACGCTACCCAGCCAGGAGGACCTGATCGTCTACAGTCGGGTCGGCGTCCGATCCAGCCACACCTGGTTCGCACTGACCTATCTGCTCGGCTACGACCGCGTGCGGAACTACGACGGCTCCTGGACCGAGTGGGGCAACTCGGTGCGGATGCCGATCGCCAAGGGGGGTGAACCGGGCGAGGTCCCCTCGGGCGGGGGTGCGCGACGCACCCGCGGCAAATAGGGCTGTGTGGGATCCCCACCACAGCCCGCGTACGTTGTGAGCCACGACCTACTGTGTAGTAGGGCTAGCCGAGTTCGGCGTCTGTTGGCAGACTGCCTACACTCGCCGAGACGTAAGTTTGTCGGTTACGGGAGCGGAGCCTGCGCAGCAACCCCATCCCCGGAGAAGCGACCTAAAGAATGCACACAGGAGGCTCAGTGCCCAGCCATGCCAGCGCACGGATCACGAAGGTACTCGTAGCTAACCGAGGCGAGATCGCCGTGCGCGTGATCCGGGCGGCCAAGGACGCCGGTATCGGCAGCGTCGCGGTGTACGCCGAGCCGGACGCCGATGCACCGTTCGTCAAGCTCGCCGACGAGGCGTTCGCCCTGGGCGGGCAGACCTCGGCCGAGTCGTACCTGGTGTTCGACAAGATTCTCGATGCCGCGGCCAAGTCCGGCGCCGACGCCATCCACCCCGGCTACGGCTTCCTGTCCGAGAACGCCGACTTCGCCCAGGCGGTCATCGACGCGGGGCTGATCTGGATCGGCCCGTCCCCGCAGTCGATCCGGGACCTGGGCGACAAGGTCACCGCGCGGCACATCGCCGAGCGCGCGAACGCGCCGATGGCGGCGGGCAGCAAGGACCCGGTGAAGGACGCGAACGAGGTCGTCGAATTCGCGCGGAAGTACGGCGTTCCGGTGGCCATCAAGGCGGCGTTCGGCGGCGGTGGCCGGGGCATGAAGGTCGCACACTCCATCGAGGAGATCCCCGAGCTGTTCGATTCCGCCGTTCGCGAGGCGACCGCCGCGTTCGGCCGTGGCGAATGCTTCGTCGAGCAGTACCTGGACAAGGCCCGCCACGTCGAGGCGCAGGTGCTCGCCGACAAGCACGGCAACGTCGTGGTCGCGGGCACCCGTGACTGCTCGCTGCAGCGGCGCTTCCAGAAGCTCGTCGAGGAGGCCCCGGCGCCGTTCCTGACCGACGAGGTGCGCGCGAAGATCCACGCCTCGGCCAAAGCCATCTGCAAGGAAGCCCACTACTACGGCGCGGGCACCGTGGAGTACCTGGTGCAGGGCGACACGGTCTCCTTTCTCGAGGTGAACACCCGCCTGCAGGTCGAGCACCCGGTCACCGAGGAGACCTCGGGCATCGACCTGGTGCGTCAGCAGTTCCGGATCGCCAACGGCGAGAAGCTGGAGATCACCGAAGACCCCACCCCGCGCGGGCACTCCTTCGAGTTCCGCATCAACGGCGAGGACGCCGGGCGCGGCTTCCTGCCCGCCCCCGGCCCGGTCACCGTCTACAACGAGCCCGCAGGGCCCGGTGTGCGCGTGGACTCCGGTGTGGTGCAGGGCAGCGTGATCGGCGGACAGTTCGACTCGATGCTGGCCAAGCTGATCGTCACCGGCGAGAACCGCACGCAGGCACTGCAGCGCGCGCGGCGCGCGCTGGCCGAATTCGAGGTCGACGGCCTGGCCACCGTCATCCCGTTCCACCGGGCGATCGTCGAGGACCCGGCCTTCGTGGGTGACGGCGAGACGTTCGACGTCTACACCAAGTGGATCGAAACCGAGTGGGTCAACACCGTCGAGCCGTTCGCCGGCGCGGGCGCCGCGGCCGACGAGGACGAGGAACTGCCACGGCGCAAGGTCGTCGTCGAGGTCGGCGGCCGCCGCGTCGAGGTGTCGCTGCCCGGTAACTTCACCGTCGGCGCCGCAGCAGCCGGGGCCGCGGGCAACGGCGCGGGTATCGTCCGCAAGAAGCCCAAGCCCCGCAAGCGCGGCGGCGCGGGCGGCGGTGCGGCCTCCGGTGACGCGGTCACCGCTCCGATGCAGGGCACCGTCGTCAAGGTTGCCGTCGAGGAGGGCCAGACGGTCGAGGCCGGCGATCTGATCGTGGTGCTCGAGGCCATGAAGATGGAGAACCCGGTCAACGCCCACAAGGCGGGCGTGGTCACCGGCCTGTCCGTGGCGGCGGGCGCGGCGATCACGCAGGGCACGGTGCTCGCCGAGATCAAGTAGACACCTGGCGAAGACCGTTTCGAGCGGGCGCAGGACAACGACGTCCGCGCCCGCTCCGTTCTGTTGATCGCCTGACTCCTCGGCGCACAATCTGCCTCCGCCGATCCCGGACACCCACCACCGCGGTGTTCGATCGGCGGCGCCCAGCAGTACCGTCGTGGTTCCGCAGAGCGTGACGCTCCCGTAGGCGTCGGGACCGCCCCCTCTGTGTTCACGCACGCTTCCTTCTTCGGGCCTGGTATTCGCGCCACTGTGTCGTATCGTGATGCGGTGACCAGCTCGTCAAGCGTCTCCCCCGTCGCGGAGCTGATCCGCGCGCGCCGTGCCGCGTCCAGCCGCGCCGACGGGCATCGGCTCGTGCTCGTCATCGAGGGCGGCGGCAGCCGTGGCGTGTACTCCAGCGGCATGGTGTCCGCGCTGGACGAACTCGGGCTCGCGGGGGTATTCGACGCGGTGTACGGCACGTCGGCGGGCGCGATCAACGGCGGCTGGCTGCTGGGCGGGCGCGCGATTCCAGGTATGCGCACCTGGACCGACCCGGTGATCATGCGCCGCGCCATCGACCCGGCCCGCCTCCTGCGCGGGCGGCCCGCATTCGATCTGCGGTACCTCGTGCACCAGGTGTACGACAGCATCGAGCCGATGGATTTCGACGCGATTCTGGCGAACTCCACGACGTTCCATCCGATCGCCACCGATACCCGTACCGGTCAGGCGGTCGACCTGCACCCGCATATCACCGACAAACGCACGCTCATGCGTGCGCTGCGGGCGTCGGCGGGACTGCCCATCCTGGCCGGGCCGCCGGTCAGCTTGGGCGACTCCGCGTACTTCGACGGCGGGCTCGCCGAGACGGTGCCGATCCGCACCGCCGTCCGAGCAGGCGCGACGCATGCCCTCGTCCTGCGCACGCGGCGCGTCGATGAGCGACGCCCGCCCGCCTCACGTCTGCACCAGATCGTGGGCGGCGGCTATCTGCGCGCGGTGGCCCCCGGCGCCTACCGTGCCTGGCTCGAACGCCCGCGTCAGCAGGACATCGAGGACACAGCACTGGCCGACCTCGGCGATTCAGTCCTGCAGATCCACCCTCCGCCCGGCTCCCCCGATGTCGACAGCGCCGCCCGCGACACGGCGCTGCTGTCCGCCGCACTCCAGATCGGCCGCCATGCCGTTCTCAGCGCTCTCTCGACCACCATCCACGCCGCCTAGTGGTCGCGTCCGGTGTCGGGCTTGTTCAACGTCCGGCGCTCTGTGCAGCCACCGTCCCGTCGACGGCTCGCCACGCCAGATAGCGGGGGCTTGTGGCCCGCAAAGCGTTCCGCTTGTCCGGGTTACGGAGGCGAGCGAAACGTCAGGAGACCTTGACGCGGGTGCCGCCGGACAGCACGAAGTCGTGGAGTTCGAGGTGGTCGGGTCCGGTGTTCGGTGGGAGGTCGAACACCAGTTGGGTGGTGGCGGATTGGCCGGGGCGCAGCTCGAAGGAGTAGCCGAGGCCCTGCCGCGTGTTCTGCCACATGGTGGCGGTGGCGTTGTGATCGAAGGGCGTGCCCTGGGCGTCGACGAGGCGCTGCCCCAGCGGTAGGAACCACTTCACTTCGTCGGAGATATTGCGGATGGCCAGCGTGACGGTCACGAAAGAGCCCGCGGCTGTTTGCAATCCGATACGGGAAGCGCCCGCGTCGACGTTCGTCACAACGAATTCGAACTTGCCGTCACGGACGGCGGTGCCCGCCGGCGCCACGGCGGCAGGGTCGGTCAACCGCTGGTCCTCGGACGGTCCCGGGTGCTCTTCGGCGAGCACGGAGGGCGGCAACGTGGGGGCGGCCGTGCCGGAGTCACCCGCTCTGCTGCCCGCCGCTATAAGCGCGACGCACCCTGCCGCGAACGCGAAGGGCGCGAGGAAAACCACGATCAGCGCGCCGATCACCTTCGACATCAAGCTCCGGCGCCGTCGCGGCCGTCGCCGGGGCACCGGGGCGATCGGTCGTCGCCGCGGAACCGAAGGATAGGCGGGGCGTCCAACCGCAGGGAAGACTTTGCGCGCGGGCGCGCCCGGCCGTGCATAGGGGGGTGGTGCAAGCGGCCTCGGGGACAGCACACGCGACTGAAGCGCAAGCAACCGCGCCTGCCAACCGTTGCCCGGATGCCCTACCTGCGCGGCAGGGTGGGACCGATTCTGATTCCACGGTCGAGCAGCGGTGTATGGCTGTCCGGCAATGGGATAACCGTTCCCCGCCGAGGGCTGCCGAGTGCCGGAATAGGCCTGCACAGCAGGCCCCGGATTGGGGACATGCTGCTCTGGAGCCGGATGGGCTCGGGGCGTGTGGACAGACCAGTCGAGTCTCGTTCCCACCAAGGTCGGGGGCAGACCCGGCTCCGGCAGGACCTTTGTCGGAGTGGGGCGCGCAGCCGCCGCCGAATTCGCGGCCTGCTGGGGAGCCCTCGGCAAGCCGTCGGCGGCGTCAGGAACGGCCCGCGCGGCGGCAACGCGTTCCTGCGGGAGGCCGTCCTCCCCGGCTGGGTTACCGGACGCGGGCATAGGCTCGACAGGCCTCGGCACGAGCGCCGCCGCCGGGTCATCGGTCAGCGCGTTCGGACGACCTTCGCCAGACGGCGCGGATGGCGGTCCGGCGTCCGGAGCGGCAGCGCCGATCGCGGCGCGTGCGGCGGCGGCGAATTCCCCCGCGGTGGCGAACCGTTCGTTCGGATCCTTGGCCAGACCGCGCGCGATGACCGCATCCAGCGCAGCGGGAACATCGGCGCACACCGAGGCGGCCCGAGGTGGCGCCGTCATCAGGTGGGCGTGCATCTGCTGCGCGGGATCGGTGTCGCCGTAGGGGCGGGAGCCGGTGAGGCATTCGTAGAGCACGCAGGCCAGCGAGTAGACGTCCGCGCGACCGTCCACCTCACCGGTGAAGCGTTCCGGCGCCATATACGCCAGCGTGCCGATCGCCATGCCGGTGGTGGTCACCGCCGTCTGGCCGAGCCCGTGCGCGATGCCGAAGTCGATCAGATAGGTGAAGCCGCTGGGATGGACGACGATGTTCGACGGTTTGACGTCGCGGTGGACCAGTCCCACCCGGTGCGCCGCGTCGAGCGCGACAGCGACGTGACCGATGATGCCGACCGCAACACCCTGCCTCATCCGCCCGGCGGCCACGAGTTTGCGCGCCAGGTCGGTGCCCTCGACGAATTGCATGTCGATGTAGAGCCGACCATCGATTTCGCCGAACCGGTGGATCCGCGGGACGTGCGGGTCGCGCAGCTGTGCCACGGCCTCGGCCTCGCGCTCGAATCGTTTGCGATACCCCCCGGTGGCCGCGAGTTCGGCGGGCAAGAGTTTCAACGCCACCCGTCGCGCCGCTGCCAGGTCGTACGCCAGCCACACCTGCCCCATGCCGCCCTTGCCGAGCAACCGCTCCAGCCGGTAACCCCCGAATCGCACCTCCCCCATCGCGAACCTCCAGTCACCGTCGACGTCTGCCCGGCCCGCCCATTGCCACGGCGCCGACAACAGAAAATCACCAGCTCACCGCGTGAAACCGAAGGACGTGGCCTCTTCGGAGCGTAACCCCACCCCGCGGCACACACCACTGTGGGCTGGACGACAGTCCGGCGGAACGGCCACGCCCGGCGACCGCCGCGACCAGAGCCGCGAAGGCGCTCCCGCTAGCCTTCTCCTCATGACGGAGCTACCCGAAGACCATGTCGGTACCGCGAAGCGCGCGGAAACGGCACCGCGGGCCGATCATGTCGCAGCCGGACGACTCCGCGCCGCGGAATTCGACAGGGCGGTCGCGGGCGCCCTGGTCGGCAGCAACCGGGGCGAAGCGGGCGAGGGCTGATGGAACCGATCGAGATCAACGCCGGCGCTTGGTACTTGCGTGCCTTGCGCGCGGACGACCGCATCGATGACCGCCCGGCGCTGGCAGCGGGCGGGATCACCGATCCGGACTATGTGGCCCGGCGCAGTGCGGGCTGGGCCGAGGAGACCCACTTCTCCTGGGCGGTGTGTGAACCGACCACCGCCGAGCTGGTAGCCGAGGTCGGGGTGACGCCCCAGGGCGATGGCACCGCGATCATCACCGGGTGGGCGCGCGCGGGCTACCAGCCGGCCCTGGACTCCGGGCTGACGTCCGTCCGCCGCTTCGCCGAGGGTGGTTTGGGCCTGCGGCCGGTCGCCTCCTGACGGACGCCGGGCCGGATCAACGCATCACGCCGGTGTGTCCCGTGGAATAGCGTCCGGGTTGCGGCCAGATGGTGAGCCCGTGCGGTCCCTTGCCGACGGGTATGCGCGCCAAGAGGTTCCAGTTGACGATGTCGATGGCGTACACCTCGCCGTGGTGGCGGCCGGATGCCCAGAAGACGCGCCCGTCCGCGGAGATATTGCCCATGTCGGGGCTGCCGCCTCCCGGCACGAACCACTTGTGCACCACGGCATTCGCCGCGAAGTCCCACACCGAGATGCTGCCTTCGTGCCGGTTGGTGATGAGCATCTGGCGGGAGTCCCGGGTGACGTAGAGCCCGTGCGCGCCCTTGCCGGTCGGCACGAAACCGGTGTTCTCGAACGTGTGCGCGTCGAAGGTGTAGATCCCGTCGGCGGTCATGTCCGCGACGAAGAAGGTGTGCCCGTCCGGTGACAGCTTCACATCCTGCGGCATGCCGGAGCGGCCGACGGGCAGATCGACCACCTTGACGACTTTGCGCTCGGCGACGTCGAAAGCCAGCATCCGGCCGATGAATTCGCAGGACGCCAGCCCGAACCTTCCGTCGGCGGTGAAGTCCATGTGATCGACGCCTGCACAGTCGGGCACCGGAAGGGCGTGGACCTTCTCCCAGGTCTGCGGGTCGTAGAAGTCCAGCGACTTGTCCGCCTCCGCGACGACCAGGGCATACCGACCGTCGGGCGTGTAGTACATGTTGTACGGGTCGCGCACCGGAAAAGGTTCCCCAGGCTTGCCTGTGCGCGGATCGATCGGCAACAGGCTGCCCCGGCCCAGCGGCAAGTCGTTGGTGACATAGAGCGTCTGCATGTCGTAGGACGGCACGACGTGCTGCGGCTCCTGGCCGCCCGCGGCGAAGGTGTCGATCACCTGGAAGGTGTCCGGATCGATCACCGAGACCGTGTTCGACTGGCTGTTGGGCACGTAGACCAGCGGGCGATGGTCGGCCACGCTCGGACTCAGTTCGCGATTGGCCGCGTACACGTCGGTCGGCGAGAGCGGCGGCGGCATCCCGGGGAGCAGATCGGTCATGTGCGGCGGGAACGCGCCGCTGGTGGGCGCGGCCACCGTGGTCGTGGCCGCCTGTCCCGCCTCGGCGCCGACCGTGCCCGCGTCGCTGGCGGCGCAGCCCGCCACGGCGGACAGCACGGTGAGAGAAGCCATGAGGTGGGGTGCGCAGTGCCGGTGCATGCGCTGTCGGTTCACGCGCCGCACCTGCTCGGAGAGGGGTGAAGACGAGAGGACATGCTTGCGAAGCCTAGGAGGTGGATCCGGGATTCCGGCGCACCCCGCGCCGGAGACACCGGAATGCCCGGATCACCCGCTTCACGCGCTATTCGAGGCTGGTCAGCACCCGGTCCAGCGCCTCGACGGCCTCGTCCAGCTCGGCGTTCGTGACGGTCAGCGGGGGACGGAAGCGGATGCCACGCTCGCCGGTGCCCAGAATCAGCACGCGCTCGCGGCCATGCAGCGCCGTGAGCACCTCGTCGCGCAGCCGAGCCGAGGACAGCGTGATCGCGCACATCAGTCCGCGCCCGCGCGCCTCGCTGGCGTCGGCGCGCCGCGCGGCCACCCCCGCCAGCCGGTCGAGCAGGTGCGCGCCCAGCGGGCGGGACCGTTCGATGAGCTCGTCGCGCTCGATCACTTCCAGGATGCGCCGGGTGCGCGCCATGTCGGCGAGGTTGCCGCCCCAGGTGGAGTTGAGCCGGGAGCTGACCACGAACACGTTGTCGGGCACGTCGTCCACGCGCCCGCCCGCCATGACGCCGCAGACCTGGGTCCGCTTGCCGAAGGCAACGACGTCCGGCGCGAGCCCGAGTTGCTGGTAAGCCCAAGCGGTTCCGGTCATGCCGACGCCGGTCTGCACCTCGTCGAGGACGAACAGCGCGTCGTTCTCGTGACACAGCCGCTGCACGGCTTGCAGGAACTGCGGGCGCAGATGCCGGTCGCCGCCTTCGCCTTGGATCGGCTCGGCGATGAAACACGCTATGTCGTCGGGGTTTTCCGCGAAGGCCCGGCGCGCTTGGGCCAGCGCGCACGCCTCCGCCTCCTCGATGTCGAAGGCGTCGGTCAGGTAAGGCGCCTTGATGCGGGGCCAGTCGAACTTCGGGAACCGCGCCGTCTTCACCGGATCCGTGTTGGTGAGCGACATGGTGTAACCGGTGCGGCCGTGGAACGCGCCGGTCAAATGCAGCACCTTGGTGCCGAGTTCCGGTGCACGGCCGTGGGATTGGTTGTGCCTGCTCTTCCAGTCGAACGCGATCTTGAGTGCGTTCTCCACCGCGAGACCGCCCCCGTCGATGAAGAACAGGTGCGGCAGCCGCGGATCGCCGAGCACCCGCACGAAGGTCTCGACGAAGCGGGCCATCTCCACGGTGTAGATGTCGGAGTTGCTCGGCTTGTTCAGCGCCGCGGTGAGCAGTTCCGCACGGAACTGTTCGTCCGCCGCGAGGGCCGGATGGTTCATGCCCAGTGCGTTGGAGGCGAAGAAGCCGAACATGTCGAGGTAGGCGGTGCCGTCACGCTCGTCGACGAGACGGCAGCCGCGGGACCGCTCGAGGTCGAGTACCAGGTCGAAGCCGTCGGCCAGGATGCTCGCCGACAAGATCTCGCGGACCCGGGCGGCGGGGGTGACCGCCGGGCGGGTGCGTTCCAGTTCGATGGTCACGCCCTGAGGGTACGTAAATATTTGCGCAACCTCTACACCAAAACGGATTAATTCCTAGCAATCGCTATCTGTCATAGAATGTCTGAAGGATGATGGTGCTCCGGGTGCGAACGTTGGCGGTCGCTCTGATCTCCTGGAGCAACTGCTCGAGGTGCCGCGGGGATGCCACACGGACCAACAGGATGTAGCTCTCGTCACCGGCCACCGAGTGGCAGGCCTCGATGCCGGGGATGTGCTGGAGCACCGCGGGCGCGTCGTCGGGTTGCGACGGGTCGAGAGGAGTGATCGCGACGAATGCCGACAGCAACTGGCCGAGTGCTTCCGGATCGACGTGCGCGGTGTACCCGCGGATCACGCCGCGCGCCTCTAATCGACGGACCCGCGATTGCACGGCGGACACCGACAGACTCGCCTTCTCGGCCAGATTCGACAGGGTGGCCCGTCCATCGGCCATCAGTTCACGAATCAGCAGGCGATCGATGTCATCGAGTACGGGTCTTGCCGGTGTATCCGCCATCAGCGAAGGCTAACCCAGGCGGCCCACCTCGTGTCCGAAACCTGACCTCCATCCTCCCGCTATGTGGGACGACACCCCACTCTGCGGGCCAATGATGCCGCGATGCGGCCGAAAGGTACGGCGGAACAACAGATGACTGAAGTACTCGGCGCCAAGACCACTACACAGGAACTCGCCGACCGCGCGACAGCGGTGCTGCGCGAACTCGGGGCGCAACCCCCGGAGCCCGGCGCGCTGCCCGCGCGCACTCCGATCACGGGAGGGCAGCTGCTGACCCTGCGGCCCAGCTCGCTCGACGAGGTCGATGCCGCGATCGGCCGGGCCGCGACCGCCTTCCACGCGTGGCGGAGCGTTCCGGCCCCGGTCCGGGCCGCGGTCGTGCGCCGCCTGGCGCAACTGCTCACCGCGCACAAGAACGACTTGGCCGAGCTGGTGACCCTGGAGGCGGGCAAGATCTCCGCCGAGGCCGCGGGCGAGGTGCAGGAGATGATCGATATCTGCGAGTTCGCCATCGGCCTTTCCCGGCAGCTGTACGGACAGACCATGCCCTCCGAACGACCTGGGCACCGCCTGATGGAGACCTGGCATCCGCTCGGCGTGGTCGGGGTGATCTCGGCGTTCAACTTCCCGGTCGCGGTGTGGGCATGGAATACCGCGATCGCGCTGATCTGTGGGGACACCGTGGTCTGGAAGCCCTCGGAGACGACGCCGCTGACCGCGGTGGCCTGCCACGCGTTGCTGCGGCGTGCGGCGAGCGAGGTCGGCGCGGATCCCGAAGTACATCAATTGATCCAGGGCGGCAGCGACGTCGGGTCGCGTCTGGTCGAAGACGAACGGGTTGCGCTGGTGAGCGCGACCGGCTCGGTGCGGATGGGGCGGCTCGTCGCGCCGCGGGTCGCCGAGCGGCTCGGGCGCTGCCTGCTGGAGTTGGGCGGCAACAACGGCGCGATCGTCACCCCGTCCGCCGATC
>NZ_BDBA01000057.1 GCF_001612745.1 Nocardia amamiensis NBRC 102102
CGGCGCGGCCACCCGCGCCGGGGCGGTCGCTCCGGCGACCGTGCTGAGCCGAAGCACCGACGGCAGTCGTCCACCCGACGGGAAGCGGCCGACCGCGACGCAGAAGTGGATGGCCGGGCTCGGCCTCGGTGCGCTGCTGTTCGGCGCGATCACGACTTACTTGCTGTTCGGCGGCGATACCAACCCGGACTCGACGCCGTCGCCGACGTCGACGGTCGCGCCGAGTCCGAAGCCGATCCCGCCGGTGGTCACCACCACCCCCAAGCCGGCGCCTCCGCCGGTGATCACGACCATTCCGGAACCGATCACCACCGAGCCGACGACCACGACCCCGGAGCCGACGACGACCACGCCGACCACCACAACGGCACCGAGCACGACGAAGCCGACGACGACCACGCCGACTACCACCCTGCCGCGCGTTCCGACCATCCAAATACCATTTCCCGGGATCCCCGGTGCCCAAGGCCCCACGGCCTCCCGCAGCGGATCCGCTACTTCGCCGCAAGGACAGCCATGACGACCCCGAAGAATCTCTCGTCTCGCTATGAGCTGGGCGAGATCATCGGGTTCGGCGGCATGTCC
The DNA here is from genome assembly GCF_001612745.1 of Nocardia amamiensis NBRC 102102. GTDB lineage: Bacteria > Actinomycetota > Actinomycetes > Mycobacteriales > Mycobacteriaceae > Nocardia > Nocardia amamiensis. The sequence goes on from NZ_BDBA01000057.1 coordinate 586, forward strand.
GAAGTGCACAAGGCGCGCGACATCCGGCTGAGCCGGGACGTGGCGATCAAGGTGCTGCGGGCCGACTTGGCGCGCGACCCGACGTTCTACCTCCGGTTCAAGCGGGAGGCGCAGAACGCCGCGGCACTGAATCACCCGGCTATCGTCGCGGTCTACGACACCGGAGAGGCCGAGGTGGACGGCGGTCCGCTGCCGTACATCGTGATGGAGTACGTGGACGGCGATACGCTGCGCGACATCGTGCGCGGCAAGGGCCCGCTGCCGCCGCGGCGGGCCATGGAGGTCGTCGCGGATGTCTGTGCGGCATTGGATTTCAGCCACAAGGCCGGAATCGTGCACCGCGATATGAAGCCGGCGAACATCATGATCAACCGGTCCGGCGCGGTGAAGGTGATGGACTTCGGCATCGCCCGCGCGATCGCCGACAGCTCGAACCCGATGACGCAGACCGCGGCCGTGATCGGCACCGCGCAGTATCTGTCGCCGGAGCAGGCTCGCGGCGAGACGGTGGACGCCCGTTCGGATGTCTACTCGGTCGGCTGTGTGCTGTTCGAAATCCTCACCGGCGAGCCGCCTTTCACCGGCGACTCGCCGATCGCCGTCGCCTATCAGCATGTGCGGGAGGATCCGCGGCTGCCCTCGCACGTCCTCCCTGGCGTCCCACGGGAACTGGACTCGGTCGTGCTCAAGGCGATGAGCAAGAATCCGGCCAACCGGTACCAGACCGCGGCCGAGATGCGCGCCGACCTGATCCGGGTGCTCGGCGGTCAGAAGCCCAGCGCCCCGATGGTGATGACGGACGAGGACCGCAGCACCTTCATGAGCTCGGACGAGCCGGCACCGCGCAGTTACCGCACCATCGAGCGCGATGACGACACCGCCGAGCAGGAGTCCGCCGACCCGGACGGCCAGCGCCGCACCGCCTACATCGCGCTCGGCGCGGCCGCGGCGATCGCCGTGGTCTTCGCGCTGTTCTGGGTGTTGATCGGTCCAGGAAGCCGGCCGGACCAGGTCGCGGTCCCCGACCTGGCCAACAGGTCCGCCCAGCAGGCGCAGGACGCATTGCAGAAGCTGGGATTCACGGTGGCGATCCAACAGAAGCCCGACGGCAAGGTCGCCACCGGCAATGTGATCGCCACGCAGCCGCTCGGTGGCTCCAGGATCGACGAGGGAAGCACCGTCACAGTCCAGGTGTCCAGCGGACCAGCGCAGGTCCAGGTGCCGAGGCTGGACGGCCTGACCCAGCAGGAGGCCGAGCAGAAGCTCAACTCCATCGGGCTGCAGATGGACCCGAACGTGGACCGCAAGCCCTCCAGCATCCAGGACACCGACAAGGTGATCGGCACCGAACCCGCGGCGGGCTCCCGGGTCGACGCGGGCCGCACCATCGTGGTCGTCATCGGTGGGGGCCCGGAGAAGGTTCGGGTGCCGAACGTGATCGGTCAGTCGATCGAGGTCGCGCAGCCGAATATCGAGGGAGCCAATTTCAAGGTTCAGATCCAGGAAGTCGCTTCGTCGCAGCCGAAGGGTGAGGTGGTCGCCACCAAACCCGCAGGCGGTTCGTCGGCCGACAAGGGCTCGACCGTGGTCCTGCAGATATCCACCGGCGACCAGATCAGCATGCCCGAGATCCGGGGCCTGACGCCCTCGCAGGCGGTGGACAGACTGCGCCAGAGCGGCTGGACCGGCAGTCTCGCGCAGATCAGTCAGTCCACGGTGTTCGATCCGGGCAATGTCGGCCGCATCGTCGCTCAGCAGCCGTCAGCTGGTTCGTCCGTCGGCAAGAACGCCACCATCTCGATCATGACCGGCGCGATCGCTTGAGTCTCGCGCGGCCGCGCCGGTGGCCGTGCGGGTGTCGTTATCGGTATCGAGAAAACGAGACCACCCGGTGTGAATTGCGGGAGAATAGGGCTGCTTCATCCTAATCAGCGCAGCTGACCACAAGGAGGTAGCTCATGACCACTGCCAGGGACATCATGAAGCCCGGCGCACAGTGGATTACCAAGGAAGAGACCGTCGAAAGGGCCGCCAGGCTCATGGACGAACTCGGCGTGGGGTCCCTGGTCATCGCGGACGAGAACGAACGGATGTGCGGCATCGTCACCGACCGCGACATCGTGGTGAAGTGCATCGCCCATGGCAAATCGCCGTCGAAGACGCGGGTCGCAGATCTGTGCGAGGCGACGCCGCGGTGGGTCGATGCCGACGCCGACATCGAAGTCGTTCTCGACGAGATGGAAAGCAACCGCGTCAAGCGCATGCCGGTGATCGAGAACAAGCGGCTGGTCGGCATGATCAGTGAGGCCGATCTGGCCAGGCACCTGGACGACAACCAGCTCGGCGAGTTCGTCACCGCCGTCTACGGACGTCCCTAGGTTCGTCGCGTAATCCAGGCGGTGCCCGTGGGACACCGTCGGCTGGAGTTCGGCTTCGACGGCGGCTGCCGTAGCTTTCGCACCGGCACATCGATCACGAGATCTCGCTTGGCGATGACAACTCGAGGGATCTCCCACCGCCGGATCCGTTGATGTGCGGCAGCCGCGTCGAAGTGGTGTGCCTTCGTTCCCCAACGGGGCGGATAGCTCGTCAGGCCGAACGCGCCTTCGGCAAGTAGCGCAGCACGGCGACATCGCCGACCTGAGTGACCTCCGCGAGCCGCATCCTGCGATGCGGCCCGCCGGGGTAGCGCGCGTCGCCGAGGAAGCGCGGCGCGGCAGTATCGCCGACCAGGATGGGAGCGACGGCGACGTGCAGTTCGTCGGCCAAGTCGGCGGCGAGGAAAGCGGTGTGGACCCGGGTGCCGCCCTCCACCATCAGGCGGCTGACGCCGCGACGGCCCAGGTCGTCGAGCAATGCTCCGAAATCGAGTTCCGCGCCGAGACTGACCACTTCCGCGAGACCGGCCAACCGATCGGCGAGTTTCGCCGCGACCGCTTCGGTCGTGTAGACGAGCTTGCCGCCGCCGTGATGCCAGAACCGCAGGCCGGGGTCCAGGTCGCCGCTCGCCGACACGGTCACCTTGAGCGGATACTCCGGTTTGCCCGCGGCGACGCGAGCCGCTCTGCGGTCCGCACTGTTGACGAGTAGCCGGGGATTGTCCCTGCGCAGGGTCTGCGCGCCGACCAGAATGGCATCGGAGTCCGCGCGGACCTGGTCGACGCGATCGAAGTCCGCCGCGCCGGACAGGCGCAGGCGTTCGGGGCTCGCGTCGTCGATATACCCGTCGATGCTCACCGCGACCGACAGCAGCACATGGGGACGGGTCACTGCAGCACCAGCGCGGCGACCTCCGCTTCCAGCGCCGCCACCAAGCCCTCGGCGGGACGCTTTCCGCACACGCCGAGCCAGTTCGCCAGCATGCGGTGGCCACCCTGGGTCAGCACCGATTCGGGATGGAACTGCACGCCGTGGATGGGCAGCGTGCGATGACGCATCGCCATCACGATCCCGCTCTCGGTGCGTCCGAGCACCTCGATCTCCTCGGGGATGGTGTTTTCCAGCACGGTGAGCGAGTGGTACCGCGTGGCCGTGAACGGGTCGGGAAGACCGGCCAGCACGCCGGCGCCGATATGGAAGACCTCGCTCGTCTTGCCGTGCAGCAACTCGGGAGCCCTGGTGACGGTGGCGCCGAACGCCTCGCCGATCGCCTGGTGGCCCAGGCATACGCCGAGCAGCGGAACGCCGTGCACGGCGCAGGCACGCACCAATGGGATGCTGGCGCCCGCACGGTCCGGGGTACCGGGGCCGGGACTGATCAGGATGCCGTCGAAATCACGCACGACAGCGTCCACGTCGGCCAGGCTCGGATCGTCATTGCGCCAGACGACGGCATCGACACCCAGCTGACCGAGGTATTGCACCAGGTTGAAGACGAAGCTGTCGTAATTGTCGACGACCAGAACACGCATGGCATCGAGATTACGTCCCGGCCCGGCACCACGTCGCACCGATTACCAGTTGGGATAGCCTAGGGGCACGACCTGCCGCCGAATACGAGGACGTCATGCCCAAGTCGAAGGTCCGTAAGAAGACCGACTATACGATCAACCCCGCCAGCCGGACCCCGGTGAAGGTGAAGGCCGGGCCGTCTCCGGTCTGGTATGTCGCCATCATGCTCGGTTTCATGCTCGCCGGGCTGATCTGGCTGCTCGTCTACTATCTGGCAGCCGAACAGATCAGTTGGATGAACGACCTCAACGCCTGGAACTTCCTGATCGGCTTCGGCCTCATGGTGGTGGGCCTGATCATGACTATGCGCTGGCGCTGACCGCGTCGAACGCGGATTACAGACGTGTCATTCATGCACATCTGTGGATGAGCCTGTGGACAACTCGAGGAGCGATTGGGGATTGCCTTGACTCCGGAGCCTCAGGATTCCGGCGCGCGCGACGAGCCGCACCTGGCGTGGACCACCCCGACCGCCGCGCTCGTAGCGGTCACCGTTGGCGGCGTCGTCTTGGCCGTGGCCGCTGTTTTCAGCACCGATGCGCCCAGTCGTCTGCTCGTCGGATTGGCGGCCGTCGGCCTGCTCGCTCTTGCCGGACTCGGTTTCCGGCAGCGACCACGCCTTTCCGTGCGGTCGGGCGCACAGCCGCGTCTGGTCGTCCGCACCCTCACCGGGCCGGTCGAATACACCCGTGACCAGATCATTCGGGCCCGGGTAGTCGGCTACCGTCGCCTCGGTCGCAAAACCCCCACGCTGGAACTCGACGTGGAGCGCGACGGCGCGGAGCGACTGCTGATCTTCGGCCGCTGGGACCTGGGCGTCAATCCCGAGGTGGTGTACCACGACATCGTCGAGGCAATGCGCCTCTCCGAGGACAAGACCCGCTGATTCCGGACCGGATCGACACGACACGCCGGTCGCGATGTTTCACGTGAAGCGAATTCTGTGTCAGGCTGCGAGCGCGACTGCGCTGACACCGGTCGCCGCCAATGCCGCGACCGCGACAACCGCCACGGCCACCCAGCCGACCAGCCGCGCGGACTCCTGAGACTTGACCCGCAACCACCCGGGCAGGAACAGGATGCCGAGCGTCGCCAGCGTGCCCGCAGCCAGACCGCCGAGGTGCCCCCAGAGTGAGATGCCGGGTAGCGAAAAGCTGATGAACACGTTGATGCCGATGATGATGAGCATCTGATTGGGGTTCTGCCGCAACCGGATCAGGATGACGGTGATGGCGCCGAACAGTCCGTACACCGCGCCGGATGCACCCGCAGTGAGACTGTTCTGGGCGAACAGCATCACCCCGGCCGCACCGCCCAACAACGAGACCAGGTATACCGCCAGATAGCGCAGCCGCCCGAGCACCAGCTCGGCGTCTCGGCCCACGACATACAGCGCGAACATATTGAGCAGCAGATGGATCGGACCGTAGTGCAGGAAGCCGGAACCCAGCACTCGCCACCACTGGCCATCCGCGACCGCGGGGGCGAACAGCACCCAGTCCAGGAACAACGCCGAGCCCCGCTGGTTGTCCATCAGGCTCTTGGCCTGGCCTGCGGTGATCGCGTAGATCACCACATTGATCGCGATCAGCGCGTAGGTCACCGCGGGCGTCGACGACCGGGCCGCCGGTGCGCCCGAGACCGTCCGCACCGGCGGAACGCTTCGCTGATCCTGACGCAGACAGTCGACGCAATGCTGGCCGACCGCCGCGGGGCGCAGGCACTCCGCACAGGAGGGCCGACCGCACCGCGTACAGGCCAGGCCGGTCGGACGATTCGGGTGGCGGACGCACGTCGGTGCGGGCGGCTGAGGATTCATGGTCTCAATCGATCGTGATCTTGGTGATGACGACGGGCTCCAGCGGGCGGTCGTCGCGATCGGTCTTGGTGGTCGCGATCGAGTCGACGACCTTGCGCGAATCGGGATCGACGACTTCGCCGAAGATCGTGTGCTTGCGGTTGAGATGCGGTTGCGGACGGACGGTGATGAAGAACTGTGACCCGTTGGTGCCCGGCCCAGCGTTGGCCATCGCCAGCAGGTAGCCGCGGTCGAAGCGCAGTTCCGGGTGGAACTCGTCGCCGAACTCGTACCCGGGGCCACCGCGGCCGGTACCGGTCGGATCACCACCCTGGAGCATGAAACCGGCAATCACCCGATGGAACAGGGCGCCGTCATAGAACGGGCCGGAGCTACCCCCGCTGGCGTTCGCTGTGGTGTACGGAGCCGAACCGTCCGCGAGACCGACGAAATTGCGGACCGTCTTGGGCGCGTGGTTGCCGAAAAGCGAAATCTTGATATCGCCGCGATTCGTGTGCAGTGTCGCCACGGATGTCTGGTTCGGTGAGGTCACGCCGCCCATCGTGCCACGGCTTCCGGCGGCCCCGCCGAACTGGGCCGCGCCCCGCTGTGAGCTGGGGCTCCTGCGCGAATCGCCGGGCTGTGCCAGAGTGGTCCAATGACCTCGGGGCGCCTACATGTCTCTTCGCGTTCACGTAACCGGCTCATCGTCGCAGCTGCCGTCGCGCTGGCCGGTGGCGTGGCCTATCTGGTCCGCACCCGGCGGCCCCAGCAGCCGGAACCCGCCCCTGCGCCGCCGCGGATCGGCTACTCCCGCAATGGCTCCGCGCCGACCCCCGTGGCGGGCGCCGGCGCGGAGCAGGATCACTAGACGCGGACGAACCGGTCAGCGACTGACCGCCTTCTTGTACTGACGCAAAGACAGCGGCACGAACACCACCAGGATCACCACCACCCAGGCCAGTGAGGTGAGCACCGGGTGCTGGAGCGACCAGGCATCCGGGGTCGGCGCAAGCGGGCTGGTGTTGCCGAACAGGTCGCGGGTGGCCTGAGTGAGTGCGGACACCGGGTTCCATTCCGCGATCACGCGCAGCACGGTGGGCAGCTTGTCGCTCGGCACGAACGTGTTGGCGATGAAGGTGAGCGGGAAGATCACCATGAAGCTGGCGTTGTTGAACACCTCCGGCGTCCGTACCAGCAGACCCACCACGGCCATGATCCAGGACACCGCGTAGGCGAACAGCAACAGCAGGACATAGGCCAGCACAGCGTCCAGCAAAGAACCGCGGATCCGCCAGCCGACGACCAAGCCGGTCAGCGACATCACCGTCAGGCTGACCACGTTGATCACCACATCGCTGATCGTGCGGCCGACCAGCACCGCCGACGACGCCATCGGCAGCGAGCGGAACCGGTCGATGATGCCCTTCTGCATGTCCTCCGCCAGGCCCGCACCGGTGAAGGACGCACCGAACACCACGGTCTGGGCGAAGATGCCCGCGATGAGGAACTCGCGGTAGCCGCCGGAGAGGCCGGGCACGTCGATCGCAGCACCGAAGACGTAGGCGAACAGCAGCACGAACATGATCGGCGAAAGCGTGGAGAAGATCAGGACGTCGGGTACCCGCTTGATCTTGATGACGTTGCGTTTCGCAATTGTCACGCTGTCGCTGGCCACTATGGACAATCGCTCGCCCAGCGTGGGCCGTACCAGGCCAGGGGCCATCGCGGTCATCGGATCGTTCCTTCCGTAGCTTCCACCTTGTCGCCCGCTTTCAGCTTGTTGTCGGCCTCGCCACCGTCTGCGGGCGCTTCCGCCTCGTGGCCGGTGAGGGTGAGGAAGACGTCGTCGAGCGACGGGCGCCGCAGGCCGACGTCGTGAATCTGCACGCTGTGCTCGGCCAGCCTGCCGACCGCCTCGACGAGCGCCTGCGATCCGTCGGCCACCGGGACGGTGATCCGGCGCAATCCGGGCTCGAGATGGATCTCGCCGTCCGCCAAGCTCTTCAGCGCCGCCTCGGCGGTCGCGAGATTCTCCGCGCGGTCGACGGTGAGTTCGATGCGGTCGCCGCCGACCAGGGTCTTGAGCTCGTCGGCGGTCCCCTTGGCGATCACCTTGCCGTGGTCGATCACCGCGATGGAATCGGCGAGCCGGTCGGCTTCGTCCATGTACTGGGTGGTGAGCAGCAACGTGGTGCCGCCCGCGACCAACTCCTCGATGACATCCCAGAGATCGAGGCGTGCACGAGGATCGAGCCCCGTGGTCGGCTCGTCGAGGAACAAGACGGGCGGATTCGCGACCAGTGCGCCCGCCAAGTCGAGCCGGCGCCGCATACCGCCGGAGTAGCCCTTCACCGGTCGGTCCGCGGCGTCGGTGAGCCGGAATCGTTCGAGCAGTTCACGGGCGCGTTCCTTACTTCGCTGCACACCCATGTGATAAAGACGTCCCACCATCTCCAAATTCTCGAAGCCGGTGAGATATTCGTCGACCGCGGCGTACTGACCCGACGCACCGATGCGGGAGCGCAAGGCCTGCGGGTCGCGCAGGACGTCGATTCCCGCGACCGTCGCGCGCCCGGCATCCGGCACCAGCAGGGTGGTGAGCACCCGGACTGTAGTGGTCTTACCCGCACCGTTGGGTCCGAGCAGTGCGGTGACAGTCCCTTCCGGGACCGTCAAGTCGAGTCCGTCGAGGGCCACCAGCTGGCCGTATCGTTTGACCAGACCCTCGGCGACTATTGCGTCGGGCATGATTCTCCTGACGTTGAATTTTCTCGATGTGGTTCGGCGCGGCGCCAGGAATCCGGACGACGGCAATTCGCTGGATCAGGTGACCCGGCCGATACCCGAGTCAGTATTGCGCCCGCCACCGACAAATTCATCCGATTTGTTTCGGGATTGGCAACGGGGGCAGCGCAGCAGCGGCGCGAGAAGGCCGCATTCCGATCCAGTCGGTGCTCGGGGGTCCCGGATCGGAATGCGACCGGTTCGATGATCCCGCGCGCCCATGCGCCGGGGCGCGCGTAGCCGACTACCCGAATGGACGAGGACCGATACTCGGGTCGCACACCGCCGAGCGCGGAACGGCGGATCGAGCGGGCGTGCTCAGCCCGGCCTGTAGAGACGTTGGACACGAACACATGTTCGCATCGGGGTACGACAAGTTTCGGCGGCCGCGAGTCTGCGACACGCGGTGTGCGGGTCCACGCGCCGACACGCACGATGCCGCGACGGATTCCGCCTTTGCGGCGACCGGTCGGCACGTTCCGCGCCGGGGCGCGGCAGCAGGTCATGAGCCTGCTTCAACACGGAAGAACCTGCTGGACAACGCTTTTGGCAACTAGGAGGCCATCGAGCAGCTACGGCGCGAAGACCTGGTCGGTGATCCGCGGCGGCCATCGGACGACGGAAAGGTAAGCCCAACCGAAAAATCTTGGAAAGTGGCCGCCCCCACGCACACACAATCGCGGATCATCGAGTAGCATCATTCACGTCGGCCCCTCCCCCCCGGGCCGACCTTACGCGGGCCTCGGCTAACTCCCCCCCTTCGCCGAGGCCCGCTCCCATTTCCGGGGCGAGGAGATCGCCTATTCCTTGCGGTCCGCATCCGCTTGCACGGTGCGCCACGCCGCGGCGAGTCGCTGCCCACGCACCCGCCCGGCCGTCGCCAGCAGCGGCCGATCCCGCTCCCACCGCTGCCGCGTCACAGGGTCCGCGGACTCCCACAGCGGGTCGAGACCGGCAAGAAGATCACCGAAGAAGGCGAAGACTCCGCCGAGCGCGATGTGCACGCCGGGCGAGGTCGGCGCATCGATATCCAATCCGCGAACAGCCGCTATCGCGGTCAGCAGCCGCTGCAGACTCTCCCGCGGCCAATCCGACGCTCGGGCCACGTGCACCAGCCAGCCGAGCGTGGCGGCCAGTACGTGGATGTCCTCGATCGTGCGAAATGGCTTGAGGTAGTCCAGATACCCGTCGCCGGGCAAGACCCGCGCGGGCACATCTTTCAGCAGCACCGAGGCGTGCGGCACCTCCGGCGCGAACGCGAGCGCGGGGTGGTCGGTCAGACGCACGCCGGCCTCGCGCGCGTCGACCATTGTGGCTCGCAGCCGGTTTCGCCCGTCCGCAGCCGTGCCGACGCTGGCGATCACCACCAGAAGATGGGCGAAAGCGCCCATCGTCGCGAACGACTTCGTGCCGTTCACCAACCAGACGCCGTCCCGCTCGGTGAGCGTGGTGCGGATCGCGGAGGGATGACCGCCGCCCTCCTCCGTCGCACACATCGCGACCAGCTCGTCGTCGGGCAGATCCGGGATCAGCGTCCGCAGCGCCTCCTGATAGCCGGAGAGGAACGCGAAACCGAGGCGGTCGGCGCCGAAGCCGCCCGCGATCGCGACATCGACCGGCCGATCGAATCGGTTCGCGGCCACCCGATGTCGCGTCCACGCGGCGGCGACGTCGTGCAGCGGCGCCGTCGCGGCGGGCTCGGTCAGCAGAAAGTCGAACAGGGAATCCACCTCAGCACGGTAACCGAGCGGCGAACCATCCTCGTGGACTCAGCTCGCGGGCTGCCGCGCCGCCGGTGACGCCTGCCAGATCCGGCTGCGCAGATCCCGGCCGCGGATCACCTGGATCCGCCACGGATCCAAGCGCAGAATCCGCAGCTGGGGATCCTGCGGCGAGCGCCAGAACTGGCCGAGGTCGTAGCCGGCGCCACGCGGACTTGTTCGGCGGTACAGCCGCCACACCCGCTGCCGGATATCGACGGTGTCGACGCCTTCGGCGGTGGCGTCGACGGCGACGGAGTTGTTGCTGCCCTGTGCCCAGTACGAGAAGCTCACGTGTGGATTGTTCGCGATGTGCGCCTCCTTGACCGGTGTGCGGTAGGTCGCCAGCCACCCGAGCGGGCGCCCCTCCACGGTTTCCCAGATCGGGATCAGGATCCTCGTGCGCGGCCGGTTCCGCTTGTCCACCGTCACCATCGTCGCGTAGACGATTCGTCCGATGTAGTCGTCGAACTCGTCCTCGATCTCGGCGAACGACGCCACCTTCTGCGTCATGCCGCCACCTCCGCGGACGCGGGGGCGCCGAGACCCTGCCCCCAACCGCCGTCGACCGGAAGCTCGACTCCTGTGGTGAAGGTGGCGTCGAAGGCGAGGAACAACGCCGCTTTCGCCACCTCGTCCACGGTCCCGTTGCGCCGCAAGGGAGTACTGCGCTCACCTTGTGCCAAGAACTCCGCTCGCTCCTGCTCGGTCAGTCCGACCACACCCATGGTCGGCGTCTCGATGAACCCGGGCGCCACCGAGTTCACCCGGATCCGGCGCGGCAGCAACTCGGCCGCCAGCACCTGGGCGATCGCCCGCAGCGCCTCTTTCGAGCCGGAGTACGCGCTGAGCCCGGGGAAGACGACATCATTGGCGACGGTCGTGAACACGATCGAGCCGCCGTCCGCGACCAATGGCGCCAGCCGCTGGACCGTGAAGAACGCGCCCTTGGTATTGATCGCGAATTGACGGTCGAACGATTCCTCGGTGGCGGTGTCCAGGGTTTGGAACTCCGCGGTCCCATGGTTGACGAACAGTGCGTCGACCCGGCCGAGCCGCTGTTCGACAAGCGCGCCGAGAGCGTCGATGTCGGCCGTGACGGCCGCATCGGACCGCACGACATGTACCGGCCGCCCGGCCAGGCGGGCCCGCGCCTGCGCGAGGTTGTCCTCGTTGCGGCCGGTCAGCACCACCTCGACGCCCACGCCGAGCAGGGCCTCGACAATGGCCAACCCCATGCCGTGTGTCCCACCTGTTACCACGGCCTTCTTTCCTGCGTTCACGATCAGAGGTCCTTTGCTGTGTGCCGGGTGGTTACTTTTTGTAACCGACAGCATCTTGCGTCACCGGGACCGAGCTGGGAAGACGGCACTTCGAAGTCACTCGGTTACCGCACGGGTACCGGCGAGCGTCGGCACGGAAGGGAATCCGGGTTGTGCCGGTGGCGATCCGTTGGCAAACCTCGGCGGTGCGTGTGCGAATTCCGTGGACGAGCCTGTATCACTGAGGTGTCGCACCCGTCCCCGAAGGAGCCGGACCTGTGCCGAAAACGGACGTTAGTCGCCATCAAGCACTGTTCGACGCCGAAGCCAGACTGTCCTGGGTGCTCGCCGCGCTCGCCGGCCTGATCGGTGCGGCGGCGTTCATGCATACGGCTGGCTATTTCGTCACGTTCATGACGGGCAATACCGAACGCGCGGTCCTCGGGTATTTCCACGACGAGTCCGACATGGCGGTGGCGGCGGCCGGTCTGCTCATGTCGTTCCTGTCCGGTGTCGTGGTCGCCTCCTGGTGCCGCAGGCGTTACTGGTCCGGGCACCCGCACGGCCCCACCCTGCTCACCACGGTCTGCCTGGCGGTGGCTTCCGTTGTCGACGTCCTGGAATACCAGACGATCGCCGAGCGGATCGGCTTGCTGCCGATCATGTTCGTTGCCTTCGGAGTCGGCGCGCTCAATACCTCGTTCGTGCAGAACGAGGAGGTATCCGTGCCGCTGAGTTACGTCACCGGCACGCTGGTCAAACTGGGCCAAGGCATCGAACGCCACCTCAGCGGCGGCGAGTACGCCGATTGGCTCGGATACTTCCTGCTCTTCGCGAGTTTCGCGCTCGGCGCCCTGCTCGGCGGACTGCTGAGCCTGGTCGTCCCGGGCTGGGCCATGCTGATCACCGCGACCGTCGTATGCCTGATCGTCACCGGCTACACCTACCTGCACCTCGACCGGCACGGTCCCCTCACGCGGTAAGCATCCGCGATGCGTCTGTCGGTGTTCGCGGCTACGGTGGCCGCGTGCAGAATTTCGACGACGAAGCCGACGCGTTCGCCGTGCTCGTCATGCAACATCTGTCCGCGCGCGGCGAGACCGACATCGAGTACCACCAGGATGAGTTCGCGATACGCACTGGCGATCTGATTCTCAACCTGCACAACATCTTTCGGGATACGCGCGAGCTCGATGACGCGGAGCGCGACGCACGCATCGCCCGGCACTTCGAAGCCTTGCGCGGTCTCCAGGATCAGGAGCAGGACTGGCCGTCGGTGCGTTCGGCACTACGGCCGGTGTTGCGGCCCAACAGCTTCGGCGCAGACGTCGACGAACTCGAGCTGCGGCCGATCGCGCGGCCCGCGTTCCCGTTCGTGGACGAGCTGGTCGCCATCGACATGCCCCATGCTCGATCGATCGTCACCTACGCGTCGGTACGCGAATGGGGCGCCACGGTCGACGAGGTCTTCACCGCCGCTCGCGAAAACCTCGGCGCCATGGTGGGTTCCGCCGGCATCAAGGAATCCGGCATCCTGCGCTTCGTCGACGACGGCGACGGCTACTGCGCGTCCTGGCCGCTGATTCCCGGTTGGCTCGCCGGCTCCGGCGCCGGAGCCGAGCCGCCGGTCGCGTTCATGCCCGACATCGACACCCTGATCATCACCCCCGGTGGGGACGAGCTCGAGGACGTCTTCGAGGCGGTCGAGGAGCAGTATCGCGACGCGGTCCGCCCGATCTCGCCGCAGGGATACACGGTGGACGACACCGGTGCGGTGATTCCGCTCGATCGCTCACCCGCACACCGCCACCTGCCCGCAGTGCAGCGCGCGCGATGCGGTCTGGCCGTGACCGAGTACGACGCTCAGGCCCAGATTCTCAACGAGATCGTCGAGCGAGATCTCGAGTTCACTCCCTATGACATCGAGCCCGCCTACGTCGGCTCGGTCATGTACGGCCATGGCGACAACGGTCCCTACACAATCACCGTCTGGGGCGAGGGCGTCGAATACCTGCTGCCGGAAGCCGACTACGTCGCATTCTGCCGAGACGACGAGAACGGCGATCTGGAGCGTCTTTTCGAGGTCCCATTCGATACCGTCGCGACACTTGCCGGTCTCACGCCGGTCCCGGACCTGTCACCCCGCCGCTACGAGATCCGCGAGTGGCCCGATACCGAAACCCTGGCCGAACTGAAGGACGCCGCGGTCTCGCTCTGACTTGCGAAGGGATTCGAACCGTACTTGCCCGGTAGGCGAAGGGATATGCGCGCCGCAGAGGTCAGAATCGGCGGGCACCCGCCACGGGCATTGAGGAGAGGGGCGAGGTGGTCACCCCGACGCCGTATGTCGACGCGTGGATGACCTTGCCTTCACCGGCATAGAGGGCGGAGTGGCTTCCGTCGTAGAACGACACCACATCGCCTGGTTGCAGCTCGTCCAGGGGTACCGGCGTTCCGGCGGCGAGCTGCGCCTCGCTGGTGCGGGGAAGGTCGACGCCGGCTTGCCCGTAAGACCACTGCACCAGTCCTGAACAGTCGAAAGAGTCGGGGCCTACCGCGCCGTAGTTGTAGTCCGCGCCGAGTTTGGTCCGCGCGGCATCGACCGCGATCTCGCCGGTGGTTTTCCGCGGCGCCGCCGCGGCGGGCGGTGTCGGCGCCCGGGGCATGATCTCCGGCGTTCCGGCATGGAAAGGCAGCTCGATCGAGGGCAGAACATTGAGCAGCGGAATCTCGATCGGCGGGACAACGGCGAGCACCGGCACCTCGACCGCGGGAACGGATACCGATATCGGAAGCTCGATTATCGGAGCCGGGGTGAAAGGAGCGATCTCGATTTGCTGAACCACAATGGAAGTCGGGAACGCCATTTCGGAAACGTCGGCCAGGGTCGGGGTTTCCGCCGATACCTCGGCCATTACCGGGGCTTCCGAGACCGGGAGAATGGCGTTGTTCCGGAGCGGTTCTGCAGCGCCGGGCAGCGAAATCTCGTCGGAGACTTCGAATGTCCCCACGCCGGGAACGGTGACCGGCTGGGCCGATGCGGCTCCGGCTTCGATCAGCATTCCCATGAGTACTGCAGCTCCAGCGGCAAGCACCCATAAAACAGCGCGTCGCAGGTAGCTGAAATATCGGACGTCGGTCGATGATGCCATGATGCGGTCCTCCGATGCTCATATCGTCGGCCGGTGGCGGGCCGTACGACGCCGCAGTTCATGGCGCGTGGGACCCAACCAATGACCTCGAATTTGATTCGAAAACCATCACGGTGATTCGTCAGTCCAGCGGATCCGATCCGGGAATTCACTTTTCGCCATAGAGCAGACAACGCAAAGTCCGACACGCCCGAATTCGATAACAAAGCAGTAACTCCCGCGAGCAGCGTTCCACGAAATTTCGATCGAGCTCATGCGGCATTCACGGACTGCGACGCAAAAGTGCCCCGCAGGAATGCATCCGGCTGCGGGGCACTGGCGGGGATCGACCTCAGGCGGTGATCTGCTCCTCGATCTGTTCGGCGATCGTGCGGAGTTTCGCAGCGAATTCGCGCGCCGCAACCGGATCGTGGCTCGATCCTTTGACGACTCGCCGGGTCAGTGCGGCGAGCCGAGATTCCATCGCGCTGAACATGCTCGCCGCCCGGCCGTCCGGATCGTTCCGCAGTTCTCCGCGCAACCACGCCTGCAGCCGCTCGACCACCACATGCTGGTCATAGCGCTCGGGCAGCAGCGCCACGGCTTGGCGGAGTTTTCCCGCGGTGACCTTCACATCCGCATCAGCGGCCACGGTGGTGTACACGGTGACCGCCGCGTCTTCACCGTGTTCGGCGACGACCGGCAGCAGTTCACGAACCTGGCCCTCGTTGATGGCAGGTGCGATCGGATGCAGCCTGGCGGCCAGGGGCCAGGCACGAATGAGCTTGTGCGCGTAGGAACGCTGCATGTCCCACCGCTGTTCGACGTAGTCGTCGAAAGTCTCGTGACTGTCGCGGTACAGCCGTCCGTCGCGCACGATCTGCAGAGCCCGCCCGGCGGCCCAGAAGGCCATGCGCAGTGTGTCGATCGACGACTCGCACGCCGTCAATTGCGCTCGCTCCCGATCACTGAGCGGCCCGTCGCCCGCGACGGGCACCGGCATGGTCAGGACATTCGAAGCCGCGCCCTGTGTCGAGGATGGCGCCGAAACCTCCGCGTCCGCACCGGCGGTATTCGGTCGGCGCCATTCGGCATCGCGCAGCGGCGAGACCGGAGGCGTGTGCTCGGCTGCGTCGGCCAGCGGATTGCCGCCGCCGATCGATCCCTTTCTCCGCTGCGGAGGCATCAGGCAGGCACCTCCATCAGTAGCCGGTACGAGCTCACCAGCTCGTCACCGACCTGCCGATATTCGCCCAAGTCTTCGATCGGGTTCTCGGCGCCCTCGCCGACTTCTCCATCGGCCGCCTCTCGGTACCATTTCCAGGCACTCAAATAGGATTCGAATACGTCGTAGCCGGCGTTCTCCAGATTCCGCCGCTGGGCCCGGTATTCGGTCGAGACGTTCACGCCGTTTTTCATGATCACCGGTACTTTGGTCATCAGGATCCGCACTCGGATTTCCCGGCTGCTCCCGGCGGCTGCCTCCTCGGCGGCCTTGAATGTACTCGGCACTCGTTTGACTTCGGACGGGCTCACACTCGTCACCAGCAAGAGCTCGTCGCTCCGCGGGATGGCGGCCTTGAAGATCTCGGCCGACTCACCCCCGGCATCCACGATGATGACGTCGAAATCGGCGGCCTTGTCGCTGATGCAATCGTCGACATGCCGAGAGGGGAAGGCAACCAGCTCGAACGGCACCTCGATTCCACCTTTGACCAGCCGCCGGTGCCACGAGTACCCGGTCTGGCTGAGCGGGTCGGCATCGATGACCAGCACCCGCAATCGGTGCACCGAAGCGAAGTAACTCGCCAAGAAGAACGCCGAGGTCGTCTTGCCGACGCCGCCCTTGAGATTCCCCAGCGTGATGACCAGAGGTTCGGGCAATTCGAGTGGCGCAACAGAATTCGTCATGGACGGTCCTCCGAGGGTGAGGAGTGCATTACTGTGCGGGGCAAGTCTGGCACAGCGCCACTGAATATCGGCTGATTGCGACGGCCTGTTGTCGCTACTGTCGCGGCGCCGCTGTTGTGTCCAATTGGACACACGGTCGCCCTATTCCCCCGGCGAAGTGGCGAGACCCCTGGGCCGGCTTCTCGATGCAATCGAATTCAGAGGCTGGACGAAACCACAGGACGACTTCATGGCGGGGGAATCGAACCCCTGACCCCTGCCTTGCAAAGGCAGTGCTCGGCCAAATGAGCTACGGCCCCCGAATCAGCGGGTGGTGACCTCGTGCCACGTGTCCGCGTCGCCGCGCTGGCGCAGCTTGGAGATGCCGAACAGGATCAGGATCACGACACCGGCGGTGAGAAGGATCTTCATGGCCCCCAGCCTACTGTGCTGTTCGGGAGTCAGCCTAGAAGAGCTCGAGCTCGAACGCCCTTCGATAACCACGCTGGTCAGCAGCTTTACCCATGTCAGACCGAGACGCTCAATAGTGATTGTTTCATCAGTTAAGTCGGGTGGAGCGGAGGCGTGCCAGGTCTCGTGCGGCGCGCTGCACGGTCCCGTCCGGGCGGACCAAAGCGGCTCGCGCGCCTCCGCGGCGCAACCAGCGGCGCAGTTCGGATCCGGGACCGGCAGTCACCACCACCCAGCCCCGTTCCCGGATCTCGGCGTACTGCGCCGGTCCCGGCTCCACCGTGGTGACGATCGCGTACCGCCCTGCGGCGACATCGTCGTACCGACAGCCTTCGTCGAGAACCGCGTTGGGCACCAGACTGCCCGCTCGACCGCCGAGCAAACGCGGCCGCACCACGAGTTCGGACCGCCGCAGCGGCGGTGTCACCCCATCGGTGACCAATGCGTTGAAACCGGGCATTCGGTGCAGGTGTGGCGTGATGAGACGGCGGAGGAGGTTGCCGATTTCGCCGCCGTCGGTCATGGCCACGCCGATGGCCTTCGCGAGTCGAATCATGGTGCGGGCATGGGGTTTGCGTTCTGCCTCGTAGGTGGCGAGTACCCGCTCGGGCAGGACTCCGGCGAGGACTCCGGCGAGTTTCCAGGTGAGGTTGGCCGCGTCGCGCAGTCCGGCCCCCATGCCCTGGCCGATGAACGGCGGTGTGAGGTGGGCCGCATCGCCGAGCAAGAAGATCCGGCCGGCGCGCCAGCGGTCGGCGAGCTGTGCGCGGAAGGTGTAGTCGGCGACCCGGACCAGTTCGAGTTCCTCGATCGGAACCGTGCCGGTCCACGGGCGGATCAGTCCGTGCAGTCGCTCGATGTCGCGGTAGTCGTCCGCGGTTTCACCCGGCCCGAGCCGGAATTCCCATCGGTGCCGGGTCTTTCCGATGCGCATGTAGGTGGCAGCGCGAGCCGGATCGCAGACCTGATGTACGCCTTCCCATTGCCCTAGTTCGACGGTGGTGGCCACATCGACGACCAGCCAGCGCTGCTCGAAGTCGAGGTCCTGCATACCGGCGCCGATCGAGGATCGGACCAGGCTGTTGGCGCCGTCGCAGCCGAGGACGTACCCTGCCCGGACCGATTCCGCCGCATCGGTCGTCCGGTCGGTGAAGTCGACGCGCACGCCGTCGGTTTCCGGCACGACCGCGGTGACCTCGACGTCGCCGCGGACGGTGACCTCAGCGTGCCGTTTCACGGCGGCCCACAGGATCGCCTCCAGCTCCGGTTGGTCGAACATGTTCGCGTCGGGGTAGCCGTTGCGGCCGCCCGCCGGATCGCGGTGGAACTCGGCCAGCACCCGCAGTTTCCGGTCGACCAGGCGCAGCCCGAGGGCCGGCCGGGAGATGGCGTCGAACTCGTCGCCGACACCCAACTGGTCCAGAATCCGGCGGATCTCACCGTCCAAGTGGACCGCGCGCGGCTGCGGGTAGACCCCCTCCCAGCGCTCCAGTACCAAGCACTCGACACCGTACCGGGCGAGCAACGTGGCCGCGGTGAGGCCGGTCGGTCCCGCGCCGACGATCACCACCGGTACCTGCTCGGAAGGCATTACCAGGCTCCCAACACAGTCACGAGGTAGCTGACGGCCATCAGTCCGGTGCCAACGGCAGGAGCGAACTGTCGCACGCCGTCCCCGGAACGCCGATGAACGACGACAGCCCCGGTCATCAGCAGCACCAGCCCGGCTCCCGCCGCCACGCCGATCGGCCACCAGACGATGCCGACCAGCAGACCCAGCGCGGCGGCCAGTTCGAGCGCGCCGATCTTCCGGTACGCCGAGACGGAGAACCCGGCATGCGCGGCACGCTCTCGCATCGGCCCGACTGCCGCCACCTTCGACACCCCGAGCAACAGGAAGAAGACCGCCAGCAGGAGGGCGAGCACGATCGACGCGACATTCATCGGCGCACCGCGATTCGCCACTCGATCGAGTACCGGGCGAGGATGGCCGCTACGACGGCCTCGGCACCGGCGTCGTCGAGTTCGACAGTCGCGACGATCACACCGTCCTCGACGGCCGCTGCGATGCTGTGCACGCCGCTGACGTCGGCGAGGGCGTCGAGGAGTTCGCGACGGGTGGCATCGGCGCGGAGCGCCAGTTTGTAGGGTTTGCCGACGTCGGTAACCGGCAGCGCGTCGAGGATCGTGACCGTCTTCGGCGCGGCCGCCCGTTCGGGTACATGTCGGTTGGCCCAGTCGACCAGACCGGTTTCGGTGACGTCGGCGCCGGGTGCCAGGGCGACGTAGGCGACGGGCACTTCACCGGCGTGGAGGTCGGGGCGGCCGACCGCACCTGCCGCGATGACCTGGGGGTGGGCGAGCAGGGCGTCTTCGATGGTCGCGGGGTCGATGTTGTGCCCGCCGCGAATGATGAGGTCCTTGGCGCGGCCGTGCAGATGGACGAAGCCGTCGGAGTCGATGTGGGCGAAGTCGCCGGTGTCGAGCCAGCCGCCGACCAGCTTGCCCATACCGTCGAGCACATGCCGCTGCTGATCGCGCCCGGTCACATAGCCCGCAAAGATGGTCGGGCCGCTGATGGCCAGTACCCCGGTCGCGCCGGTGGGTAGGTCGGTCCAGGTGCCGTCCTCGTCGATGCGCACCGTCTTCAGCTGCTGGTACGGCATGCGCTGCCCGGCCGATCCCGGTCTCGGCAGGTCGGGGAAGCTGCGCGCGCTGGCGCAGGTCGCTTCGGTGAGTCCGTAGCCCTCGACCAGGGTGATTCCGGTGTGTGTCTGGAAGTTCTCCCGGACCGCAGCGGGCAGTGGCGACGCACCCACCATCGCGTAACGGAGGCTGGAGATATCGGCGGTGACCGGGCACTGCGCCAGCACGGCGTACACCGTCGGCACCGCGCTCATCGCGGCGATCCGGTAATGGGCGACGATGTTCCAGAACTCGCCGTAGATCGCGAAGTCCCGATAGCCGAGCGGCCCGGCCCATACCACGGATTGGCCTTTGCACAACGGCGCGAGCAGCGTGACGACCAGCGCGTTGACGTGGAACAGCGGCAGGGCCGCGAACACCACGGCATCATCGTCGAGCAGGGAATTCGCCGCGATCATCCACGCATTGGCGACCTCATTCGCATGGGTGTGCGCGGCCAGCTTCGGCACACCGGTGGTTCCCCCGGTATGGAACAGCGCGGCGAGATCGGACGGGAGTGGGGGCCGCCCGGCGAAGGCGGCCGGATCGTGGGCTGCGGCCAGGTCGTCGAGGTAGCCGACGCGCACACCGTCCAGCGGCTCGAGCGGCTGAGGTT
>NZ_BDBA01000058.1 GCF_001612745.1 Nocardia amamiensis NBRC 102102
CGAGCGGCTGAGGTTCGCCCGCCGTGGTCGGGCGCAGTGCCAGCACCGCGTCCAGCAGGCCGTCGGCGGACAGGACACGCGCGGAATCCCACACGGGCTCAGCCAATTCCGGCCCAGCCGTGATGAGGACGCGCGCTCCGGTGCGTTGTAGCAGTTCGGCGATGTGCCGCGGGGACAGGCCGCCGTTGATCGGGGCGGCGATCCCCGCCAGCTGGGCGGCAAGGGTCGCCGCGATCAGCTCGGCGCAGTTGGGTGCGATCAACGCTACCGCGTCACCGCGTCGCACACCGAGCTCGTGCAGCAGGTTCGCGTACCGGTGTACCTGTGATAGCAGTTGAGTAAAGCTGCGCTGCAACGGTTCTCGCCACCGTGCCGCCTCCGGCAAGACCGTGACGGCGGTGCGCTCCTGCCACGACCGCGCTGCCCGCACCAGCAGGTCATAGGTCGATTTCGGCAGGCCACGCTGCGCCAGCGGCGTCGATTCGATCTCGGCGAGATCGCTCGGCTGCGCATAGCGGGGCCACAGCAGCTCCTCGGACGGGGTGCTGATGGTCAGGTTGTCGGTCACCGGTACCTCACCGTGGTGCGCTGGCGGCCCAAATCGATGGCGCCGTCGTCGGTGGCGATCGTGGCCTCGATGACGTCGCCGTCGTGCAGATACTTCGGGTTCTTGGCCTGACCTTTGAAGAAGAGGTTCCACTTCACCGTCGCCGGAAGCAGATTCGCGATGAACTGGACCGGTTTCGGCGGAGCGCTCAACGCGGTGCCGATCGGGGTTCCGGTGAGCAGCAGGTCACCGGCGTCCATGCGCTGGAATCGGGTCAACGCCTGCAGAGTCTGCAGCGGCCGGTAGATCATGTCCGCGACCGTCATGTCCTGGCGAACCTCGCCGTTGACCCACAATCGCAGCCGCAGCTCGGTGAACCGCTTCAGCTCATCGAGCTCCAGCAGCACCAGCGCGGGCCCGACCGGCGTGAACGTCGGATACGATTTCGCCTCGTAGAACTGCGTTTTCGGCAACTGCACATCACGCGCGGAGACGTCGTTGGTGACAACGAGACCGGCGATGTAGTCGCCGAGGCTGTCCGGGGTGATCTCCGATCCCACCGGCATCTCCCGGCCGAACACCAGGCCGATCTCCACTTCGTAGTCCAGCAACCGGACATGGGCGGGCCGGATAACGTCGTCGTGCGGACCGCTGATCGACCCCGACGCCTTTCGAAAGAACGTCAGCGGAATCGTTTCCGGATCCATGCCCGAATCCTTCACGTGCGAGGCGAAATTCGTCATTTGCGCGACCACTCGGCAGGGCGCGGTCACGGGAGAGGCCAGCGAAAGCCCCTGGACCGGCACGACCTCGCCGCTCGCGGCAGCCGCGAGGACCGCCTGGCGATCGGCGAGCAGCTGAGCTGTCGTGGTCGCGGCGGTATCGACCTTCGCGGCGCCCGCGGGTGTCACCACCCACCAGGCATCGTTGGTTCGGAGAACGGAAATGCTCATGAATTGGCTACTTTCAACAGGCCGCGTAGGCGACGGAGATCGAATTCGTTGTCTTCGCGCAGCGCGCCGACCATCGCGCGCAGCTCGTGAAGCGATTCCCGGCCCGGCTTCAGGCCGAGGAAGTCTTTGCTGGCCCGCGGCCCCCACTGGGCCAGTCCGGAGGCGGTGAACGGCGCCCAGCCGGGTTCCAGCGTGCTGTCGAACATGTCGCCGTCGCTGAAATGCTCGACCAGGAACCCGTCCGGGTCGCGCCAGTAATCGAAGATCTGGCTGCCCTGGATGTGCCTGCCGATCCCCCAGGACCGGTAGTAACCGTGGTCGCGCAGATACTCGCCGCCCGCGGCCAGCGCGTCCAGGTCGGCGACTTGATAGGCCGAGTGCACGTACCGGTTGGCCGGGCCGAGCACCAACGCCAATGTGTGGTGGTCGGCGGGCGTCCGGCCGCGGTCGCAGCGGATGAAGCTCATCACCGGCCCACGCTCACGCTGCCCTGGGTAATAGAGAAAGTCGCTGACGATCAGGCCCAAATGCCGTAGATACCAGTCGAGCGTCTCCCTGTACTTGGTGGTCTGCACCACCACATGCCCCAGACGTTGGACCAGCGCCGGTTCGCGGGGCGGGCGTTGCGTGCGGTTTATCCGGTCAACCTCGTGCCCGAGGTTGAGTGTGTGCGGAGCCTGTGCGGGCAAGGCGGTCAACGTGTGCACATCCGCGACGACTCGCACCCGCAACCCGCTCGGATCAGTCAGCTCGACGGTCGATCCGCCCAGGCTGTCGGGCAGGTTCACCACCTTGTTTCCCCCGGCCTCCGCCAACCGGAGCAGATCGGCGGTGTCCGCCGCTCGAAAGGCCGGGCCGACGAATCTCGATCGCGGTCCGCGCCGGATCAGCACGCATGGCGCGTCGGCGCCGGTTCCCCGCAGGTGCAGTTCATCCGGCGTGCGCAGCGACGTCGCGAAGCCGAAGGCGTGTGCGAAGGCCGCCGCGCGCTCGAGGTCCGGTTTCTCGAACTCCAGCCACGCCAGATCGTGCACCTTCACGATCGGGTCGTGCGTTCGCCCTGGATGTTCACCCGCCAAAGCGCCGTGCTCGCTGTGCAGGCCGGTGTGCGGGTCGTGATGGTCGATCATCGACCACTCCCTCCATATGACTGACGATATCGTCATATACGACGTAATGTTCAGTCAAGGGCATTGAATAATTCGTCACAACTGAAGTGGGAGCTACCATGTGCGAGGACGACCAGGGAGAGGTGAGCAGGTATGAGCGAACAGACCGACGCGGAACCGAACCGGCTGGAGCGGCGCAAGGCACGCACGCGCGCCGCCCTGGTGAGCGCGGCCCAGTCCTTCATCGCGACCGGGAAGCTGAACGCGCCGATCCTGGAGATCACGCAGGCCGCCGATGTCGGCATGGGGTCGTTCTACAACCACTTCCACAGCCGGGAGGACCTGTTCCAAGCCGCGGTCGAAGAGGCGCTGGACCAGCACGGCGCCGTGCTCGACACATTGATGGCGGGGTTGGATGACCCGGCCCAGATCTTCGCGCAGAGTTTCCGGTTGACCGGCCGCTTGCATCGGCGAAACCCCACCCTCAGCAAGGTACTGCTCAACAGCGGACTCGCCGTGACCGCCTCCGAGAAAGGGTTGGCGCCACGCGCTCGCCGGGATATCGAGGCAGCCGCCCACGCGGGCCGGTTCCACATCAGCGACGCAGAACTGGCCATGACGATCGTGGCCGGCGCCGCCCTGTGCTTGGGCCAGCTACTACACGATCAGCCCGACCGAGACGACGGCGCCGCGTCCGACCAGGTCACCGAGAACCTGCTGCGTATGTTCGGCATCCCGGCCGACGAGGCAGGCGAGATCTGCCGGCTCCCGCTGCCTTCGCTCGACTCGCTGCCGCGCGGCGACAGCGCCGCATGACCTGATCGACGGCGTCAACTCACGCTGCGCGCGAAGTCGCGAGTGAATTCGTGCTCCAGTTCCGCGCCCTCGATGTCGAGATCCGGCACGTAACGTCCGAACCAGCGTGGGTGGTACCACATGCGGGTGCCGACCAGGGCCATCACAGCTGGCACGAGTGTGAGCCGGACGACGAAGGCATCGAGCACCACCCCGACCGCCAGCGTGAACGCCAGTGGCTTGACGATCGGATTGTCGACCCAGGTGAAGGCCACGAAGACGGCGCACATGATCAGCGCCGCGGCGCTCACCACCCGGGCCGAATGCGCCACCCCGTTCTGCACCGCCCCCACCGCATCCCCGGTACGGCTGAATTCCTCTTTGATCCGGGACACCACGAAGATCTGGTAATCACTGGAGAGCCCGAAGATGATCGCGAGGATGACGATGGGCAGGAAGCTCAGCGTCTGCGCCTTGGTCACCTGGAAAAGGCCTGCTCCCCAACCCCATTGGAACACCGCGACCTGAATGCCGAGCGCCGCGAAGACCGAGAGGATGAATCCGGCGATCGACGACAACGGCACCAGCACGGTGCGGAAGGCGATCGTCAACAGCACCAGCGCCAAGCCGACCACAACCAAGAGGAAGATCGGCAGCGCGTCGGCCAGCCGGTTGGAGGTGTCGATGTTCGCGGCGGTGGTGCCGCCGATCAGGAAGGCGGCTCCGGTGTTCGCTTCGATGCGGTCGCGGTTGTCCCGCAGCCGGGTGACCAGATCCGAGGTGGCCTGATCGTCCGGACCGGTTTTCGGCACGACCTGCAGGAGCAGCAGGCGGTCGCCGCTGCCTGCCGGCTGGACCGCGGCGACGTCGGGTTCGGCCTGCAACCGTTGCGTCAACGTCTGCCCTACCTCCGGTCCGGTAGCGTTGGACAGGTCGGTCACCATCAGCAGCGGGCCGTTGAAACCGGGACCGAATGAGCGGCTGACCAGGTCATAGGCCTTGTGGGCAGTGCTCGATTCCGGTTGCGACGCGCCACTGGGCAGCCCGAGATCCATCCGAGTGACCGGCATCGCCAGCACGACCAGCGCGGCGATTCCGGTCACGAGCAGCGGCACCCGGAAGCGCGTGACGAATCGGCCCCAGGCATGCCCCATCGTTTGCTCGGGTTCGTACGCCGCGATCCGCGCCACCTCCTCCGGTCGTCCTGGATGCAACGGAGGCGAAATGAAGCGAGCGACAGTATCACCGGCGAATCCGAGCAGTGCGGGCAGCAGCGTCAGTGCGACCAGCATCGCCACCAGCACAGCGCAGGCCGCTGTGAGCCCCATGACCGTCAGGAACGGAATGCCGGCGACCGAAAGCCCGCACAGCGCGATGATCACGGTCACCGCAGCGAATACGACCGAGCTTCCCGCCGTGCCGACGGCCAGCGGTATCGACTGCTCCGCCGGCAGCCCGAGCACGATGTTGTGCCGGTGCCGGGACAAGATGAACAGCGCGTAGTCGATCCCGCACGACAACCCCAGCATCAACGCCAGCGACGTCGCCGCCGCGGGCACGTCGACGAAAGCGGCCACACCCAGGATTCCGGTCAGACCGATGGCCACGCCAACCAACGCCGTGATGATCGGCAGGCCTGCGGCGACAACCGCCCCGAACGTGACCAGCAGGATGACGAAGGCCGCGGCGATACCGAAGACCTCCGGCGTTTCGGGTACTTCGGCGGTGAAGCCCGGGTACACCGCTCCGGAGAACTCCACGTCCAGTCCTGCGTCCCGCGCCGGGGCGGCGATGTGGTCCACGTCGTCCAGCGTCTCCTCGGTGACCTCTCCGGTCGGCACCGAGAATTGCACGCTGCCCAACGCGACCCGCTGATCTGGTGCCACCGCCTTGGCCTCGAACGGGTCGACCACCGTCGCAACCTGCGGCAGCCCACGCAAGCCGGCCATGACCTGCTCGATCTGGGCGCTCGGCTGCTGGTCGGTGACCTTCGACAGACCTGGGGTGGCGAACACGACCTGCATCTGAGCTCCGCTGTACGCGGGCATCCGCTGCTTCAACAAGGAAACAGCGTCCTGTGACTCGGTCTTCGGAATGGTGAAGTCGTCGGTGGTCTTGCCACCGCTCAACGCGGCGAATCCGATCGCACACGCGAGCAGAACCAGCCACACCGCCAGCACCCACCAGCGTCGAAGGGCGACCAGGCGACCGAGAGCGAACAGATACCGAGACATGCGGGTCCTCTCATCGAGCAACCAGCGACACATCGACGAACCGGATCTGCGACCACGATAAATGCCCCCGCCGGGCGGTACCGCCACAACGCTCGAATCCCGGCCCCGACCTGGAGCCGACGGCGATCCCCCGCACCGACGTTGCCGACCGACCTCGCGTGCTGATCCGATCGCCTCGGCGCCATCACCGCCATCGCCTCGGCCATTGCTCTACGCTGCGGACACCGATCCCCGCGGCGCATCACACGGCGAACAGCTGCGACGACCCGGCTCCGCGCACCAGTTACCCTGCCGTTTTGACCGCGTCAATGGCGAGAAGGTACCGTTTTCCAGGCGTATATGCGCGCCAACCGTGATGAACGGTGATTGGGGCCTTAGCTCAATTGGCAGAGCACTGCCTTTGCAAGGCAGGGGTTAGGGGTTCGATTCCCCTAGGCTCCACGCATCGGAGGCTCATGCTCATCGAGAGCATGAGCCTTTTGCGTTCCGCGTGTTTTGTGGGGGTGCAACCCCCACGCCCCGCCCGGCGGGCTGCGCCCCCGGACCCCGCGTTTGCTTGGTTGCGTTGTGTGAGTCATGGTGCGAGTCAGTTCGCGCAATGACCACCGACGGCGGCGGGTGCTCGGGGAGAGCGCTCGCCCTCTTGGTTCCGCGTATTTGTGGGGTGCGACCCGCACGCCCCGCCCGGCAGGCTTTGCCTCCGGCCCCCAGGCTTGTGGTTGCGTCGGGGCACGGCGGAAAGCCGCCAGTCACCGTGCGAGCAGTCGCTCCACCGTGTTCCGGCCTTCCGCCCTGCCCTTCCTCACTGGTGCACGATGCTCTTGGCGCCCACCATGCGCACCATGCTGAGGATCGGGAGTCCGATCACCAAATGTTCGACACCAGTGGTGATACCCACCCACAGATCGTTGGACAGTGCCAGTGGAATGACGACCGCCGCGGCGGTGAGGATTCCCACGATCCAGCCGAAGAACAATTCCGGTGACGGGGTGCCCAGGCGCAGCAGATACCAGAGCACCCCGGCAAGCAATGTGCAGATGAAGGCCACCACCGCGAACCAGTACGAGTCCTGAGCCATCGGGTTCCATACCCCGAAGTTGCCGCTCTCGGTCACCCGGGTGGCGATGATTTCGATGATCCAGGCGCACAGCCAGGCCGCGAGCGCGGTCACCACCGCCGCCGCGAACACACCGCCGGCGAACATGCCGATGTTGACGTCCGGTTCCTGCTGTGACCGAGACTCCCGGTCCGGATATTCGGACTGCTGATATGCGGTGTATCCGTGGTCTTGGCCGTACCCGGAACCCTGGCTGTATCCGGGATCTCCCCGGTACCCGGGATCACGGTAGTTCCCCGGCTGATAACCGGCTTCGTAACGTGCGGTGTGCTGGTCGCGCGGATCCATGGGATTCAACCGCCGATCACCTCCGTCGAGAGCGTGCGTGTGCGTCGAGTGTAGGGCCCGACCGAACAGGCTGCTGACCGCATTCAGGTGTCCATAGCGGGGCGGGAGTGGGAGCCCGGGCGCGATTCCCCCGCGCTTCCCGGCGATCCGAGTGGAAGCACCTGACGCCGAGGGTCTCGACACCAGCTACGCGGCCATTGCCAGCGCTGGTGCGGCGAGAGAAGCATGGGCAGCGCACCCCCGCGCTGGGGCGCTGAATACAAGAAATGCGATTGGGCAGGAATGGTCCTTTCCGCCAAGGCACCGACTGTTCTCTACTCGGCGTCGGTGAGCAGGTCAGGCTATCTCGAATATCTGCGTGATCAAGACGTTCAAGTAATCCGATTAGCTTGCGGTGCATGGTCTTTCATAGATCGCATCATCGATGCCGACATCCTCCGGATTGCCGCAATGAAATGGCGCAGCGGCCGAAATAACTTCCGAACACGTCCGGTACAACATGCATACGCCATAGTGAAAACCGACCGTTTGAATCAAAAATGGGAAGGCATAATACCTATAGACTTAAAATCTCCTGAGAGGGAGGATATCCATGATGCCGTTTGTTCGGGGAAAACGGAACCTTGAATCGGCAGGATGATTGGAAGTCCAATGATAATCAGAAAGTTGGTGGTGGCCGCACTCATAGCCATCGCATCCACGGGGATCGCGACCGTGACGGCTCAGGGTCAGGGCCGAGTAGCGGGACAGGATCTCACTGCCACTCTGGCGGATGGCCCCATCGCCTATACAACGACGTTGGCGGCTGATCACTCGAGCGCCACGATCAACCTCGCGTCCGGGAAGTTCGTCCCGGTTCCCGACGGGATCAACGTGATCGCGGACAACGGTGCACTCGTCGGCTCGATCCCGACGACACTGCGCATGGAGACGGGTCAAACCTTCACCGTCACACCGTCGCTCGACAGCACGGGCAGGATTTTGACGATGACACCGGCGAGTGGCGCGCCGTCACCCGCTGCGGTCAACACGCCACCTGAGGTGGAGAGCCTGCTGCAGGACGCCCTGTTTGTCGGACTCTT
Source organism: Nocardia amamiensis NBRC 102102 (assembly GCF_001612745.1). Taxonomy (GTDB): domain Bacteria; phylum Actinomycetota; class Actinomycetes; order Mycobacteriales; family Mycobacteriaceae; genus Nocardia; species Nocardia amamiensis. The sequence continues at coordinate 8,126 of NZ_BDBA01000058.1, forward strand.
CGTGGGCGCGGCAATCGGCTGCGCGATCGGCGTTCTCATCGGAATCTGGTTCTTCCTGGTGGGCGCCGTGATCGGCTGCGCGATCGGCGCTGCCATCGGTGCATGGATCGGCTTCTTCTTCTTCCCGATCTGATCAATCTCCACGAGGAATCGAATCGAGGTGGTCGAAACGGCCGAGTGGTCGATCAGGCCGCTCGGCCTCTCTGTGCCCGCAGCGTCACCCCTCGGATCGCCTACCGGCCACGCGGGCACCGGGCGAAAGCCTGCGCATGTCCACCCGAAGGTCATCACCCGATCCCGCAGATCTACACGAACACGACCGGACCCACAAACGTTCAGTTCCAGATCAATACATCGAATGACCGACTTCAAGACGGGGACCCAAGCGAATACTCTGCCGGTATGGATACTCTCCTCCGAAGCGATCCTGTCCTGGACATATGTCTGGATCGGCGATCGACCGGTGAACGCGCCCACACAATCACCGTGGCGAATCTTCCGACGATGCGAGATACTGCAATCTCGAGCCGCATCCGATTTGCGCAGCAGATTTTCACCCCGACCGTCGGCGATGCTCGTAGCCGTGAAGGCTCCAGGAATCATGCAGGACAAGAGGTCACCGGTGTCGCGCCAGCGGTGATGACCGGATGCATCGGGAGGACAGTTGGCTCGTTCAGTGTCGTTCCGAACGGGTGAACGCAACTGGCCCCCCGGTACGTTCATGGATCAGCTCAGCGAATCGTCCCAGCGAGATCTGTTGGCATTGTCCCGCCCGGTCTCCGTCAACGCCGGAAAAATACTGATCCAGCAGGGCGAAGTCCGCAAACATGTCTGCTTGCTGCGCTCACAGGACGTGGGGGCGTCGGCTTGCGTGAAGATCACCGCGACCTCGCGCAACGGCAACGAATCCCTGCTCGGTATCCGAGTAGGCGGAGACGTGGTCGGTGAACTCGCGGCACTACGGAATGTTCAACGATCCGCCACTGTCACAACGTGTTCCACGACCATTGTGCACAACATTCCGCACGGTCGATTCCTTGACTTCCTGAACAGCCACAACGAGGGCTGGGAAGCCCTGTGTCGAATGATCGCGGGGCGGCTCGACTGGGCCAATCGGCGGCGACTGGATTTCGCTGGGTACGACGTGTCACAGCGATTGGCTCGCGTACTACTCGAGTTGGCAGAGCGACACGGCCACGAGTCCGACTCCGGGTACGAAATCGGCGTCCGCCTCTCTCAGACCGAGATGGGCATGCTGATCGGCGCCAAAGAGGACGCGATCAGCCTGGCGATGCGCCGGCTACGAGACGAGAACTTGGTCGCTCCGGCCTATCGCAGAGTGACCCTCGTCGACATTGATCGCTTGCGTGTCTTCGCGGATTGACGCCGAAAATCTACATCACTGATTTTTGCGGAATTCTGGCGCGCCAATCGTGACACGCTGCACCGCGACCCTGGTAGCAATCGGCCACCGGTCGAATGGAAGGACGCTGGACTCAGCAATGGGTGAGATATTCGCTCGCAGACTGTTGCTTTCGGTTGACGCGGCAGGCTACGGCGCCGCCGACGATCAGCGACAGCGAACTATGCAGACCGCAATCCGCGCGGTACTGGACCGTGCCGCTACCGAAGCCGGTCTCGATCGCAGTGCCTGGATCACGCAGCCCGGTGGTGACGGTGAGCTGGCGATCCTGCCCGCCGATCAATCCGATCGCGAACCGACCGTGGTCAACGACTTCGTCCGCGAGCTGAACTACGCACTGGCCGTGCACAATCGAGACCTGCTCGACATCGCGCGACTGCGATTGCGACTGGCGATCCACTACGGCGTCGCGAATCCGGCGGACAACGGCTACGCGGGTCAAGGTGTCGTCGCGGTGAGTCGATTGGTCGACAGCTCGCCCGCGAAGGCGGCCCTTCGCGAGGCTCCCGCCGCTCATCTCGCGGTGGTGTTGTCCCAGCGAGTGTTCACCGATGTGGTCGCACAAGGTCACACTCCGCTCTCCCCCTTCGCATTTCGCGAGATAACCGTGCGCAACAAGGAGTTCGCGGAACCCGCGTATCTCCTCGTGCCAGGACATGATGTCCACGCGCTGTCCTTGACCGACACCGGTGTCGCGTCCGCCTTGACGGAACCCGAGCACACGCGCGACGAGAAACCGACGCGGACACAGCGGCAGGCCGACACCCCTGGCGCGCCAGCTACAGCGAACCTGACATTCCACGGCAACATCACAGCGCCGCACGCCGTCTTCGGAATCAGCGCGCCCAACGGAATTTTCGAACCCTGATGGAATCAACGAACAAGCAGTCCAACCCTTCGACATCGGACAACGACGACCCACGAAACAGCAAATCCGAGAACAACGCCACAGCGTCGCTGAACGACTCGAACAGCCCCTCCAACCGGTCGAAGCTGGTCAACTTCAACCAGAACTTCTACGGGTCGGTCATGTCGAGCGGCGGTCACTTCGGCATCGCGGGTGCGACGCCCGATTCGGCGCCGCTGACCGGAAAGCTCAGTGAGAAGGATATTCTCGTCGCCAGAAAGTGCTACGTGCAGCCGGATGGCTACGCGGAGGCGCTGACGATTCTGGCATCCGACCATGTGGTGCTCATCACCGGCAGACGTGGTCTCGGGAAACGGTCAGGCGCGATCTCGCTGCTGCGGGAGATCACCGGGGGTCCGCTCCGCGTACTGTCACCGACGACCGCACTTCAGGATCTCGCAAAGCGGCCGTATGAAGCAGGTCACGGGTATCTGGTCGCGGAATACAGCGGCATCGATGGTTCGCAGGGCACCGAATTCGATTGGCACGCGGTACGCGATCAGGTCAGGGAAGCAGGAGCGTGGCTGGTCCTGACCGCACACGCGCTGCCCGCGGCAGGGTCGGAGGTGGTCAGGCGGATCGCGTGGCGCAAGCCCGAGACCAAGCGGGTTGTGGCCGCTCGCCTGGTGGTCGACGGTTCGCCCGAGGTCTCCGTCAGCGCCATGATCGAAGCGATCGAGACCACCCTGCCTCCCGACTGCAGCATGCACGATCTCATCGCCGTCGTGGATCGGGTTCTCGCGGGTGACGACATCGCAGCGGCGCACGATGTGCTGGACGAGTCGGCGCGAAACCATGTGCAGCGCTGGTTCGATGGCAAACGCGGTCGCAGACAAGTGCTCGAGGTCGCGACGCTGTGTTTCCTCGGCCCGAGCGGACGAAGGTCTTTCGAGTCCGAACTGAAGAGACTCACCGACGAGGTCGCGTCCTTGATACCGGTGCCGGACCGCACCCCGAATCCTGCGGACGACAACGACGATCACCTGCCCGAAACCCGGTTGCCGACGGCCACCGATGAGGGGCTCATTCAACTCGTGACCACGAGCGTCGGCGATGTGCAACGGCAGCTTCTCGAATTCAGGTCGCCCGCGTACCACCAATATGCCGTCGCCGAACTGTGGGCCCGTCTGGATGTTTCGTTCTGGGACGGTATTCGCGACTGGCTCAGAACGGTCATCATCACGACCGATTCACATGATTTCGAACGACTCAATGCCATCGCCACGGGAGCCGTAGTCCTCGGCATGGTTGAATTCACTGAAGCAGACGAACTGTTCCTGCAACCGTGGTCGCGAGCCGAATGCGGATGGAGCGGGCAGAGCGCCGCGGTCTACGCGTTGTGGATCATGTGTACGTCCGAGCCACTCGCGCCGATCGCATTGCGCACTGCCGTGCGTTGGGCGACCCACGGCGACTCCGATCAACGCCTCACCGCCGCCCTAGCGTTCAGCGGGCCGCTGGGAATCCGCTATCCCGAGGAAGCCACCGAACGGCTGTGGCAACTCATCGCACAGTCGAGCCAGAACGATACCGAACACGCACTGGCACTGGCCGCACTCTTCGCCACACTTGTCTCCGATGCCCCGGAGAACGCCGAAATAGTATTGCGGCGCCTGAACGACCAATACGACGAGTCGAATCCCTATCTGCACAGCCGCGTGGTCGGCACGATGGCGGAAGTCCTGGCGGCGCGCGAATACCGGTCGGGCAAGTCGGCAATGCTCAACTATCTGGTTCAGCAGCCCGAACAGGTCGATCTCATCGCACAGATGTGGGCGTACGTCCTCCGGGAACGCTCGATTCGCATACCGATCCTCGATGAGCTGCTCGACGGACTGAACGATCTGACGACGATCGCGGAGGTACCCGATGAGACCGCCAGGACATTCGGTACCGCATTGGCCGCAGCGCTGACCACGCGCGAAGCCTCGATCGTCGTACACGATCTCGACGTTCGCCGAGCATATCGGAAGCGCCAAAGAGAACAGCAGGACCGAAAAGCCCGCAGAACCGGCAGAGATCTGAGTCTGCCGATATCGATCATCGAACGCGACGCCGAACTGGAGCGCCTCCTCCGCGTCATCGAGGCATCCCTCACAGCCAGAACTCCTGACCGAAGTGAACTGAATTGAACAAGATCCCAGTAACCCGCACATATCCGATCATCGAACAGAAGACGCTCGACATCGTGCGCAGGCGCTGGTTGCGCAAGCGTTCGCGACCGCTCGACGAGATGCTGAAACCCACCGCACATCAAGTACTCGTGTACCAGGTAGGCGACCAGCTCATAGTCGACAGCGGGGCACGTCGGGTCACCGACGGCCAAGTCGTCGACGCGACGAGTGTGAGCCTGGTCGATATGACTGTCGGTGCGCCCGTGCTCGTAGAACTGACGATCCCTGCCGACAGCGCGGCCGAATTCACATTGCATGTCACCTTCGAATGCACTGTCACCGACGCGTTGACGGTCGTGCGCAACGGCAAAGTGGATGCGCGCACCTTCCTCGGCACCTACCTGCGCAGTATGCCGGACCTTGCCGATATCGGGCAGAAGTACCGTATCGATCAAGTCAAGGAAATGCGTAATGAGCTGATCACCTGGCTGACCTCCTACGTGATCAACGATCCGCCCAAGCAGTTCGGCATGCGGATCACGATGGTCGGTGCGCAGGTGCTGACCCCCGACGAACTCGCGGAATTCGAGAAGCGTCGCAGAGACCAGATGTACGAAGACTCGCTGACCCGACAGCGAGAGGACAACGACGCGGCGCGCAGAGGCGCCCGCCAATCCCATCAGCATGTTTACGACGGCAAAGAACAAAGACACGAACTCGATATGCGTGCCGAACGCAACCAGGCCGACCTCGATCAGATGCAGACGATCAGCGAACGCGTCGGATCGAATCCGCTGTCCGCCATGTACCTCGCGCTGGCCACTGGAGGTATGGACTCCAGGGAGGTCGCCAACATCCTGCGAGAACAGGCCGAGGTCGAGATCCAGCGCAAGTACGCCGAGCGGCAAGCAATCCGCAAGATCCCCAGCGAGATAATTCGCGACCTGCTGTCCGCCGACCTCCAGGAAGCGAATATTCACCCCGAGAAGGTGGAGAAGGCGCTCGAGCGACTCGTCGAGACGGTCGGCGAACTGGTCGCCAAAACGACGGAACCGACCGAAGCTGTCACGGCGACACCGAAGCATGAGGCCATCAGCGCGGGCGAAGTCGAGAAGTCCGATGCAGAATAGCTATTCGAACACCGCGGGGGGCACGACCCAGCCCGCCCTCGACACGCCCGGTGCCGGCTTCCGCCCGGTCGCCTCGCAACACGGTGTCGGGGTCCGGCTCCGCGGGCTGATCGGTATCCGCGAAGAGATACTCGACTGGATTCCCGAGGAACGCGCGAAATATACGCGTCTCGGCGCGATCGTGCTGAATACCGGCCTGATGGCCGGTCTCTCGTTTCTCGTAGCGTTGCAGAGCATTTCGGACGTGTTCTGGCTGCTGTTGCTCCCGGTCGCCGCGTTCTGGGTGTACCTGGTGGTCAGTCTCGACAGTTGGCTGATCGCGGGTACGCACGGGTTGCTCAGTACCGGTCGAATGCTGATATTCCTCCCCCGGCTGTTCATCGCGGTGCTGATCGGTTTCATCATCGCAGAGCCACTGCTCTTGTGGGTGTTCAAACCGGCGATTCATAAGGAGGTGCTGGAGACCCGCGGCGATGAGATCTCCATCTACACCGGACGTTTGACATTCTGCAACCCGGCGTCCGGTCGGCCCGTCGCCGATCCGGGTTGCCAGGATTTTCTGGTCAGCGTGCCGAATCCACCGCACGCCGCACAGGACGAACTCGTCCGTCTCACCGGCGAGCGCGACCGGGCCGCGAGCAAATTCGATACCGACAGTCGCGAGTGGAAGGACTTGGAGACCCACGCCATCAATGAATGCGCCGGAACCGCGGGCGTCGGTCTGACCGGAGTGGCGGGCAACGGCCCGGAATGTCAGCGCAATCGTGAGAAGGCCGATCAGTTCCGTGCCGACCGCAAGATCGACCAGCAACAGAGCAACCTCGATGACCTGAACGCCAAAGTCGAGAAAGCGACAGTGGATGTCGCGCTCGCGGAGGGCACATACGGCAGACAGGTCGCCGCCGCTATCGATGAACGGGTGCAGCAGCGAAAGCGAGACCAAGGCTCCATCGGCCTGCTCGACGAAGAGCGCGGACTCAGCGCGCTTTCCGACGAGAACACCTCGGTCCTCTTCGCACAGTGGCTGGTGCGCTTGTTGTTGCTGGCAATCGACTGCCTGCCCGTTCTCGCCAAGATGCTGAGCGGTGTCACCGCCTATGATCAGCGGGTCTATCGCCAGACCGAGGCCGGGAAGAATCTGCACGAGCGATACCTCGGCTTGCGCGAAGCCAAGGACGGCGCGGTCATCGATGTCGAAATGCGCGGCACCGAGCGATGGCTGCAAGTCCAACTCGAGAAGATCGATGAAGCCGATCGAAGCGACCGCGCCGAACGGGAGATTCACCGACGCGACCAAATCGCCTCGCTGGCGAGTCGTTTGCGGAGGAAAGGCATGACGGGATGACAGCACCGCCTCGCCGCCGACCCAACCTCCGTCGGTTGATCGGCAGAGACGATCAACGCGCACACGATGCCTGGCGGACCCTGGAATTGGTCATCGGAATGATCAAACACGCGGAGACCAAATCCATTGCCGCACTGGCGACCGCAGGGGTGCTCGGCCAGGTACTGTTCGTCGTGCTCCGCGCGGAAGCGCTCGGCGGTGGAGCCTCGGTATGGATCAGCGCGGGCTCGAGTGCTGCATGTATCGCCGGAGCGGGAATCTGTGCGGCGTACTCGCTCTGGCCGAGACTCGGCAACCGTGATGTCGAGCCGAACCTGCTTTACTTCACGCACGCGGCGCCGCGCTACGGATTCACCAAGGAAACGTATGTGCGACAGTTGGCCGACTTGACACGCGACACTGATGCGGTGGTCGAACAGATCGCACAGCAGATCTGGGAGAACTCCGCCGTCGCCCGCCGCAAGTTCAGATACGCGAATCTGGCCATTGGCTGGCTACTCGCCGCGATGCTGTGCCTGGTAGCCACAGCGTGCATCGCCGCGACGAGCAGCTGAGCCCAACCTACCCGCGAATCAGCCACGTCGTGTCTGGACAACCCGAGAGAAAAAAGCCTCGACCGGTTGCACCGATCGAGGCATTACTCGAATGTGGGCCTAGGAGGACTTGAACCTCCGACCTCTTCGTTATCAGCGAAGCGCTCTAACCGCCTGAGCTATAGGCCCGTGTTGTTCGACTCGGATCGCCCGAGCCGAGAGCAAAGACTACCGGACATGACGTCCATGAACCAAAACGGCTGGTAGGCGGCCTGCGGCACGGTCGGAGTATCCGTGCCGGAGACCGCTGTCGGTAAACCAAAACGGCCGGTACCAGCCCCCGCAGAGGCGGATACCGGCCGTTCGGAAGAACCGGCTAGTCGGGGTCGGCCAGGGTTACCTGGATGCCGCCGACGAGGTCGCAGCACTGGTTGTAGATGAAGGTGCCGACCGTGCCGAGCGCGGTGAACAAGACGACGTTGATCAGGCCGATCACGCCCGCGTAGCCGAAGACGGTGCCCGCGTCGATCAACCCCACCGAGCCGCTGTCCTGAGACACCATGTCGGTGAACGTGTTGTTCAGCCGCTCCCACACACCCATGCCCTCGAGCACGATGTACAGCAGGCCGACCGCCAGCATCCACACGAAGAACATCGCCACGCTGATCACGAGGGATATCTTCAACGTCGACCAGGGATCGATGCGACGGATCTGCACTGTGGCCCGCAGCGGCTGACCGGAAGCGACCGCGGCGACCGCGACCGGAACCGCGGGCGAGACCGGCGCGGACTGCGGACCGGTGGCTTCGGTCGGCGGCAGCGGGTGGCGGATCTCGGACAGGTCGGGCATGTCCTTGATCAGCTCCGGCCGCGCGATGCTGCGGGTGGGTCCGTCGATGCCGACGGACTTCACCATCGCCGCTTCCTTGCGTGCCGCCTTGGCCGCCAGGTCGGCGGTGGTGCGCGCGTTGGACGCGTTGTTGCCGAGCCCGACCGCCCCGCCGGAGTTCGGGCGGCCGGTGACCGGCGCCTGACCAGGGCGGTACAGGTTGGACTGCGGTTCCCGCTGCGGAAGCTGCGACCAGCCGTCCTGATACTGCGACTGCTGTCCGCCGTTGCCTGCGGCGCCCCCGGCCTGCTTTTCCCCGCCATCGGGCGCGGGCTGCTCGGCCGTGGTGTTCATCCGCGCCGTCTTCTGATCGAAGTGCTCCTGGCCGTCGCCGCCAGGCGCCTTGTCCGGCGTCCCCTGCTTGTCGCGCAGCTCCTGCGGCTGGGCATTCGGCTGGTTGACGCCGGGCCTCGGCTGATTGCCGGGCTGCCCGACCGGCTGAGGCCCCGGTTGGCTCTGGTGACCACCCGGCTGTCCACCACCGGGATGGCCGCCTCCTTGCTGGCCGCCACCGGGCTGACCGTTCTCGGCCGAGGCGACCGGCCGTGGGATCGGCCGCGGCGGGATCGGTGACGGTGCGATCCGCTCGGTCACACCGTTCGTCTGGTGCCGCTCGTCATTCGGCTGATTCGGAGTGGTCAATGGGAATCCTTAGATCCGTTCGTTGCCGCCGCTATTGGATTACTGCTCAGAAGAACCGGTGTCACCGCCGCCGGCGACCTGATCGGGATCGGGCTCGTCGGCATTGCGTGCGATCGCAAGCAAGGTATCGCCCTCCGCGAGGTTCATCAATCGCACGCCCTTGGTCTGCCGTCCAGCCTTACGAACTTGCTTCGCCGCCGTCCGGATGACGCCGCCCCCGGAGGTGATCGCGTACAACTCATCCTCGTCGTCGACGATGAGCGCCCCGACCAGGGTGCCACGTTTCGCGTCGAACTGGATGGTCAATACGCCTTTACCGCCACGTCCCTGCGCGGTGTACTCCTCGATCGCGGTCCGCTTGGCATAGCCGCCGGACGTCGCGACCAGCAGATACGTGCCATCGCGAACCACATTGAGAGACAACAGCTCATCGCTGTCGTTGAACCGCATGCCCTGCACACCCGAGGTGGCGCGGCCCATCGGACGCAGCGCCTCGTCGGTGGCCGAGAAGCGAATCGACTGGCCGAGCGCCGATACCAGCAGCAGGTCCTCGTCGGCCGAGCACAGCACGGCACCGACCAATTCGTCCTCGTCGCGCAGGTTCACCGCGACGATGCCACCGCTGCGGTTGGAGTCGAAGTCGGTCAGCTTCGACTTCTTCACCAAGCCGTTCCTGGTGGCCAGCACCAGGTACGGGGCATCGTTGTAGGACTTGATCTGGATGATCTGAGCGATCTTCTCGTCCGGCTGGAAGGCCAGCAGGTTCGCCACGTGCTGTCCGCGCGCGGTGCGGTTGGCCTCGGGCAGCTCGTATGCCTTGGCGCGGTACACGCGGCCCTTGTTCGTGAAGAACAGCAGCCAGTCGTGCGTCGAGGTGATGAAGAAGTGCTTGACGATGTCGTCCTGCTTGAGACCGGCGCCCTGCACACCCTTGCCGCCGCGCTTCTGGCTGCGATAGAGATCGGTCTTGGTGCGCTTGGCGTAGCCGGTCTCGGTGATCGTGACGACCACGTCTTCGCGGGCGATGAGATCCTCGTCGGCCACGTCGCCGTCGGCCGCGATGATCTTGGTGCGCCGCTCGTCGCCGTACTTGTCGGTGATCTCGGCCAACTCGTCGCGCACGATCGCGCGCTGGCGCTCCGGCTTCTCGAGGATGTCCTTCAGGTCGGCGATCTCGGCCTCGATCCTGGCCAATTCGTCGATGATCTTCTGCCGCTCCAGGGCGGAGAGGCGACGCAGCTGCATGTCGAGGATGGCGGTCGCCTGGATCTCATCGATATCCAGCAGCTCCATGAGGCCGACCCGCGCGGTGTCGGTGTTGGCCGAGCGCCGGATCAGGGCGATGACCGCGTCGAGCGCGTCGAGCGCCTTGACCAGGCCACGCAGGATGTGGGCCCGCTCCTCTGCCTTGCGCAGCAGATAGCGGGTACGCCGCACGATGACGTTCAACTGGTGCTCGACGTAGAGGCGGATCATCTGATCCAAGCGCAGCGTCCGCGGCACACCATCGACGATCGAGAGCATGTTCGCGCCGAAGCTGGTCTGCAGCTGGGTGTGCTTGTACAGGTTGTTCAGGACCACCTTGGCGACAGCGTCACGCTTGACCGTCACCACGATCCGCATACCTGCGCGATCCGAGGATTCGTCGTGGATGTCGGAGATACCGGCGATCTTGCCGTCCTTCACCTGCTCGGCGATCGAGTTGATGAAGTTGTCGGTGTTGACCTGGTACGGAAGCTCGGTGATGACGATGGTCGTGCGGCCCCGGTTGTCCTCCTCGATCTCTACGACACCACGCATCCGGATCGAGCCGCGCCCTGTGGTGTAAGCGTCGTGGATACCCTGACTGCCGACGATCAGTCCGTGGGTGGGGAAGTCCGGACCTTTGACGCGCTGCATGCACGCCGCCAGCGTGGCTTCCTCGTCGGCGTCGTGATTGTCCAGCGCCCAGTAGATCGCCTCGGCGAGCTCGTTCAAGTTGTGCGGCGGGATGTTGGTCGCCATGCCGACCGCGATGCCATTGCTGCCGTTCATCAGTAGGTTCGGCACCCGGCTCGGGAGCACCGTGGGCTCTTGCGAACGACCATCGTAGTTCGGTGTGAAATCGACCGTCTCGTGGTCGATCTCTCGCAGCAACTCCATCGCGAGCGGAGTGAGGCGGCACTCGGTGTACCGCATGGCTGCGGCGCCGTCGTTGCCGCGCGAACCGAAGTTGCCCTGACCGTCGACGAGCGGGTAGCGCAGCGACCACGGCTGGGCCATCCGGACCAGGGTGTCGTAGATCGACGCGTCACCGTGCGGGTGGTAGTTACCCATGGTCTCGGCGACCGGACGTGCCGACTTCACATAGCCGCGGTCCGGGCGGTAGCCGTTGTCGTACATCGCGTAGAGCACGCGTCGGTGTACCGGCTTGAGGCCGTCACGCACATCCGGCAGCGCGCGACCCACGATCACGCTCATCGCGTAATCGATATAACTGCTCTGCATTTCGTTCTGGATGTCGACCGGTTCGATCCGGTCGCCTCCACCGCCGATCGGGGGCAGCGTGGTCTCAGTCATCTGGTCTCCTTACAGGGCCGGGCGTGAAGGGGCTGTACAGCAGCGGAATTCACGCCGGCTACACGTCGAGGAAGCGAACGTCCTTGGCATTCCGGGTGATAAAGCTGCGACGCGCCTCGACGTCCTCGCCCATCAGAACAGAGAACAGCTCATCGGCGGCAGCCGCGTCGTCGAGCGTCACTTGACGAAGCACCCGCACCGCGGGGTCCATGGTGGTCTCCCACAGCTCCTTCGCGTTCATCTCGCCCAGACCCTTGTACCGCTGCACGCCGTCGTCCTTGTTGATCTTTTTACCGGCGGCGAGACCGGCTTCGAGCAGACCGTCGCGCTCGCGGTCGGAGTAGGCGAACTCCGGGTCACTTCGCTGCCACTTGAGCTTGTACAACGGCGGCTGCGCCAGGTACACGTGGCCGTGCTCGACCAGCGGACGCATGAACCGGAACAGCAACGTGAGCAACAGCGTCGAGATGTGCTGGCCATCGACGTCGGCGTCAGCCATCAGCACGATCTTGTGATAGCGCAGCTTGGCGATATCGAACTCGTCGTGGATCCCGGTGCCGAACGCGGTGATGATCGACTGGACCTCGTTGTTCTTGAGCACCCTGTCGATGCGCGCCTTCTCGACATTGATGATCTTGCCGCGCAAGGGCAGGATCGCCTGGTACATCGAGTCGCGACCGGACTTGGCCGAGCCGCCCGCGGAGTCACCCTCCACGATGTAGATCTCGGACTTGTGCGGGTCCTTGGACCGGCAGTCGGCCAGCTTGCCCGGCAGACCGCCCAGGTCGGTGGCCGACTTGCGGCGCACCAGCTCGCGCGCCTTGCGGGCGGCGACCCGGGCCTGCGCCGAGGACACCGCCTTGTTCACGATGGTCTTCGCGTCGGCAGGGTTGGCTTCGAACCAGTGGGTGAGGTGCTCGTTACAGGTGCGCTGCACGAACGACTTCACCTCGGTGTTGCCGAGTTTGGTCTTGGTCTGGCCCTCGAACTGCGGCTCGCCGACCTTCACGCTCACGATGGCGGCCAGGCCCTCCCGGATGTCGTCACCGGTGAGGTTGCCGTCCTTCTCCTTGATGAGCTTCTTGTCCTTCGCGTACTTGTTGACCACCGTGGTCAACGCCGCGCGGAAGCCCTCCTCGTGCGTGCCGCCCTCATGGGTGTTGATGGTGTTGGCGAAGGTGTGCACCGACTCCGAGTAACCGGAGTTCCACTGCATCGCGACCTCGAGCTCGTGGCCGGTGCCCTTGCCGGTGAACCCGACGACCGAATTGTGGATCGGCTGCTTGGTCCGGTTGATGTGGCGGACGAAGTCCTCCAGCCCGCCCGGGTAGTGGTAGGTCCTGGTCTTGACCTTGTGCTCGGCCGCACCGCCGTTCTCGGCGGCGTGCTTGGGCGCCTCGGCGGTCTCGCTGACCACCTCGTCGATCACCTCGGAGTCGCTGACACGCTCGTCGGTGAGCTTGATGGTCAGTCCCTTGTTCAGGAAGGCCATCTCCTGGAGCCGGCGAGCCACCGTCTCGAAGTTGTAGGTGGTGGTCTCGAAGACCTCCGGGTCCGCCCAGAAGCGGATGGTGGTGCCGGTCTTCTTGGTCGGCTCGCCCTGCACCAGCTTGCCGGGTGCGGCGTCCTTGTAGATCTGGCTCCAGTGGTAGCCGTCGCGGAGGATGTCCGCCTCCAGCCGGGTCGACAGCGCGTTGACCACGGAGATACCGACGCCGTGCAGACCGCCGGACACCGCGTAGGAATCCGAGTCGAACTTGCCGCCCGCGTGCAGCTGGGTCATGACGACCTCGATGGTGGGCACGCCTTGGGCGTGCAACGCGACCGGGATGCCGCGGCCGTCGTCGACCACTTCGACGCCGCCGTCGGCCAGCAGGGTGACCTCGACCTTCGTCGCGTACCCAGCCATCGCCTCGTCGACGGAGTTGTCGACGACTTCCCAGATCAGGTGGTGCAGACCGCGTTCACCGGTGGAGCCGATGTACATGCCCGGACGCTTGCGAACCGCCTCGAGCCCCTCGAGAACCGTGATGGAGGAGGCACCATAGTCCTGCTTCCCGGTTGCCTTGGTCGAACCCGATGCGGTGGAGTCTTTGGCAGCCACTGGTCGGTAGCTCTCCTTACTTGCTGATCCCGGCATACATCGATCGGACAGCACACGTGGGGCCCTGGTGGTGTCTGCTCGAAAATTAGGGTCCACGCGCGAACTGTGCGAAACGCGCCGAAGGGTATCGCCGCTAGTTACGTCACCATCCTACTGGTACACCCAACTTACAACGCACCTCCGACACCCCTGACGGCTCCGTGAATGCGAGAAAACGGATTCCGCCGAGTCGGGTCCGCCTTCCGCCGGTTTTCATCCAGCAGGCGTGGGCTGAGAGATGCATCGGCCGCCGCGGACTTCGAGTTGCCCGCGATCAGCATGCGGCGCCGATCCGATCCACGAAGGCGGCCGTGTGGCGTGCCAGCTCCGCCGGATGTGAGATCGGCGACCAATGCCGAGCCGAGATCTCGGCCTGGGTCAGGTTCGGCACCCACTGACCGGCCTCGGCATTGACCACCGGCCGCACCGCCCGGTCGCCGGTGGCGACGATCAGCTGCACCGGGACCTCGATGGGGCGGGGCCGCGGGTGGCGCAAGTGCGTGCGGATGTTCGCGCGGTAGAGCTTCAGGTTATTGATCATATCCGTACGCAGCGTCGGGGCCGTCTCCACCAAGGCGGGATCCAGGCCATCGAAGAACCCGAGAAAGCGCGGCCAATGGTTGGGCAGCACCCGCAGCACCGGATTCGGCAGTCCTGGAATCTGGAAAGCGACGGTATAGGCCGAGGCGATGGCTTGGGCGAGCGAGCCGCGGAGCCGTGCCATGGTGAGGGGGCCGCGCAGGTAGGCGCCGAGGAAATCCAGATTCGGGCCGGACACCGAAGTGAACGACCCGATCACCGACGCGGCGTCCGGAGCGGCGACCAGCTCCCACCCGATCACCGATCCCCAGTCATGGCCCAGCACGTGGACATGTTCGCCCGGTGCGACCGCGTCGATCACCGCGCGCACGTCGGCCGCGAGCTCTCCGATCCGGTAGGCCGCGACGTTCGTGGGCGCCGAGCTGTTGCCTGCACCGCGATTGTCGAACGCGATCACGCGATGACGGCCCGCAAGCAGCGCGGCTACCCGACTCCACAGCACGTGTGTGTCGGGCCAGCCGTGGATCAGCAGGACCGGGATGCCGTCGGGATTACCGCATTCATACACCGCTAGTTCGACGTCGCCGCGGCGCACGGTTCGGGTCGCGGTCGCGGGAAACGGACCAACGGAGGTGGTGATCGTCATCGAAAAACCTTCCGCCCGGACGAATTCGGTCCGATGCGACAGGTTCCGGGCACGACATCGGGCCGAGGCGTTCCACGTGAAACGCCTGTCGATGTAACCGTAACACCGGGTATCAGGTACTGCCCAACTATCCGTACGTATCGCGCGGTCCCCGGCCCTTGATATGGCGTTCGCCCTTACGCCAGCTCGGTGCGGCAGGTCCGGAGATCTTCAAGGAGGTCACCACACCCTGGCCGACAGCGGTGTTGATCTTCGCCAGGATCTGGCTCTGCAGCATCCGCAATTGCGTGGCCCACGCGGTCGACTCCGCCGCGATACTCAGCACGCCATCCTTCAGCGCGATCGGTGTGGCGTGCGCGGCGATGTCCTCACCGACGACGCCTGCCCACCGGCCGAACACCATGCCCTCGGCGACCTTGCCCGACCAACCGCGGCTCTTGGCGATCGAACCGGCCAGCTTGGACAGCAGCTGGGGGTCGCGATCGTCCGGGCGGGCGCCGGACCATCCGGTGCGCCTGCGGGCGCCGGTCCGCAGCCTGCGCTGCGGCGAGGCACGACCCTGGCCGACGGACTTGCCGCTGGCCCGCGCCGCGGCGCGCGCCTCCTCCAACGCGCGCCTGGCCAGATCGATTCCGCGTAGCTCGGGTTCGCGGCCTGCGGATTCGGCGGATCCGGGCTCGGCGGGCTGATCGCTCATCGGCCCTCTCCCTTCGCACGCATTCGTTTGTCCCCAGTTTCGATCACGTTGTCCCCAGGCTTTGCCGGATGTTGCCAGCAACTCGGGAACGCATGTGTCCGACAGGAAGGCAGCCGGTCGATTGACCTGTTCATCGCCCATTCGAGGGGTTTCCGCATCAAGTTGGTTCGATCGCTCAACTGTTGCTGAATCCACTTTCGCTGGGTTGGGCGACGTCGACCTGCCGAGTTTTCCACAGGTGTTGGGGAATCGGCCTCAGCTGTTGAGAAGCCGGGCGGCAGTCCCGATGACTGGTCACTGTAGTGGATCGAAGCCTTGAACATCCCGGGCGCGGATCGCGTCTGCGCTTCCGGGTCCACGGAATTCACCGCTCGCCGCCGGAACCGTGGCTCCCACCGCAGGCCGTCTCTTCGGCGACGAGGCGCGAGACCCGCCCATCGGCGCTTCCGGTCGTCTCGACACACAGGGGCACGGCCGCGAGTTCGCCGGGTACGTCCTCTGGTACGGCTGCCGTGATCAGCACCTGCTCGGCCCCCGCGGCGACCGCGGCGAGCGCGGCGCGGCGACGGCGGTCGAGTTCGGCGAAGACGTCATCGAGCAGCAACACCGGTTCGGCGCCGGTGGCGCGCAACAGATCGAACGCCCCCAAGCGCAAGGCCAGCGCGAACGACCACGACTCGCCATGGCTGGCGAACCCCTTCGCTGGCGAGTCCCCGAGCATCAGCTCCAGCTCGTCGCGATGCGGACCGACCAGGCATACCCCGCGCTCGAGTTCCTTCGGCCGTGCCGCGGCGAGCTCGCGCAGCAGGATCGCCTCGACCTCCTCGGTGTCCTCCGCACGCGGCGATCGGGCTGGATCCAGGAATTCCGGCGGCAGCACGGCGCTGCGATAGGCGATCGAAGCAGGCCGCGACTCCGGAGCGATCGAGGCGTAGGACTGCGCGACGTGCGGAGCCAAGTCGTGCACCAAGCGCAGCCGGTGGGCGAGCAGTACCGAGGCGTGCGCGGCCAAGTGGCCGTCCCATACGTCCAGGGTGCTCAGGTCTGCCCTCGACCTGGCCTGGCGCCCAGCGGTTTTCAGCAGCGCCGATCGCTGGCGCAGTACCCGGTCGTAATCGCTGCGCACCGCGGCCAGTCTGGGCAGGCGTGCTGTGCACAACTCGTCCATGAAGCGCCGGCGCTCGCCGGGATCGCCCCGCACCAGCGCCAGGTCCTCCGGTGCGAACAGCACCGTCTGCAGGATGCCGAGGATTTCCCGGGTCCGGCGGACCGGTGACCGGTTGATCTGCGCCCGGTTGGCGCTGCCCTGGTTCAGTTCGACATCGATGCGCAACTCGCGGCCCGCGTTGACCACAGTGGCACCGATCCGGGCACGCTCGGTGCCGATCCTGATCAACGGCGCCTCCGTGGCGACGCGGTGCGAGCCGAGCGTGGCCAGGTAGCCGATCGCCTCCAGCAGGTTGGTCTTGCCATTGCCGTTCGATCCCAAGAAAACCGTGCGGCCTGGGGATAATTCGAGTTCCACGTGCTCCCACGAGCGGAAGTCACGCAGTGACAGTGCCCGGATGAACATTCGCTATCGCGCCCCTGCCTGCGCAGAAGCGGTTGTTCCCACAGATCGGTCCGACGCCGGCACGGCCGACGATCCTCCTGTCACCTGCCACAGCCCTGTGGAACACCTGTGGATAGAGTGTGCGGACACCAGCCGCGTGACCCGGTTTTCCGACGTCGCCGACGGTCTCCCAGCGGAAAGGTCGCTCACCTGCACCGGATCACTGGGCGCGGATCCGCACGGTACCCGATCATGCACCGGCCATCAGCCCGGCAACCGGACCGGCATCAGCAGATAGATGTACGGGCTGGACAGCGCCGCGAACGTTCCGGAGTCGAGCACCTCGGGCTCCTCCTCCGCAGCGGGCAGTAGCACGGCGGGCCTGCTGGGCGTGGTGAAGCCGAAGGTGACCCGGTCGGCGTGCAGTGCGGACAAGCCGTCGATGAGATAGCCGGGGTTGAACGCGATGGTCAGCGACTCGCCGCGGAAGTCGGCCTCCAACCATTCCTCGGCCCGTCCGGCGTCGTCGCCGCCCGCCGACAGCAGCAGACCGTCGGTGGAGAACTCCAACCGCACCTGGGCACCGCGCTCGGCGACCAGCGCGACGCGCTTGATGGCGTCGGTCAGCGCGGCGACTGCCAAAGTGGCGATCGAGGTGTGTTCCCTGGGGAGCAACTGGCGGAACTTGGGGAATTCCGCGTCGAGCAGACGGGTGGTGGTGCGGCGGCCCGCGTTCACGATGCCGAGCAGGCCGTCGGATCCCGCGCCAGAGCCCAGCGACAACTGGACCGGGGCGTCGGACGGGCCCAGCGTCTTGGCGGCCTCCGACAGCGTCCTGGCCGGGATGAGCACCGAAGTCTCGATGTCGGGGCGCGCGGGCTGCCATTCGATGTGCCGGACGGCAAGGCGGAACCGGTCGGTCGCCGCGAGGACGACCTGCGAGCCTTCGATCTCCACCCGGATTCCGGTGAGCATGGGCAGGGTGTCGTCGCGCCCGGCGGCGACGGCGACTTGACCAACGGCCTCGGCGAAGACCTCGACACTCAATTCACCGGTCTGCTGCGGCACCTCGGGCAGTTGGGGATAGTCCTCGACCGGCATGGTGGGCAGGGAGAACTTGGCGCTGCCACAGGTGATCAGCACCCGGGTACCGTCCACCGAGACATCGACCGGCTTGTTGGACAACGCCTTGGTGATGTCGGCCAGCAGTCGACCGGAGACGAGCACTTGGCCCGGACCCGCGACCTCTGCCGCTACGCGCACCTGCGCAGACACTTCGTAATCGAATCCGGAGACGGTCAGCCCATTCTCGTCGGCAACCAGCAGCACACCGCCGAGCACCGGAACCGGAGGCCGGGACGGAAGACTGCGCGCCACCCAGGCGACGGAGTCGGCGAAATCCTCGCGGGCGACCCGAAACTTCATGCTTGCAAGCTCCATCGCCCGATCTGTCCTCTCCCGGTTCCGTGATCTGTTGTCGGCTCGTCAGTGTCGGTTCTCGAAAGGGTCCTGCCGAATCGGCCGCCTTCGCAGTCTGGCACAGGCGACCGACATCAAACCGTACCCGCGTGCGAGACGAGCACCTAGCCCGACCCTCCGGCAGTACGCGTGGTCGGTGCCGGGTGGGCACCCCGGTGTGGGTCGAGCAGAAGCAATCGAGTCGTCCGGGGTCGGATCCGTCGCTCGTGCATCGGCCGGATCGTGATGAGCCGACCGGACCGGGTGCACGGACATCGACCGGCTCTGTTCTCCATGCCGGAAACGTCGTGACACCGAAGCCGCGTCGCTCGACCGACTTTCCACACACCCTGTTTTGAAGAGAGATCTCTAATGAGAAGAACTGAAGTAGTAGTAGGTGCTGTGGATTCTGTGGACTGCGGTCGAATCCACTGGTCAGCGGGCGTGGTGCCGTGGGGATGACCGCGGGGTGTCTCGAGGATGAACACGAGGCGTCTGTGGAGGTTCACCGGTTGTTCCAGATTCATCCTCGAGCGCTCCTCGAGTTGTTCCACCGGATTCACCCAGTTGTTCACACGTGTGCACGAAACCGTGGACAACTCGAGGAATCCTCGAGGACTCCACACGAACTCCTCGAGGATTCCACAAGGCCTGATCCGGACACGATGCTGGTCACCGGTTGTGCACAACCGCCGCTGTGGAAACTGTTGAATTCGGCCTGTGAGCCGACAGTCGGGGACGTCGGCCCTCGCCTGTGTGTGAATCGGTGGACAACCTGGTGGATTCCTCGAGGACTCCACAGGGATTCCTCGAGGAATCCACAACCCACAAAAAGCACCGCCCCAGGTCAGGGGCGGTGCTCAGCTGTGTATGGATGTCAGCGCGAGCGCTGCTTGATCCGGGCTGTGAGTTCTTGGACCTGGTCGTAGACGCGGCGCCGCTCGGTCATCTCCTTGCGCACCTTCTTCTCCGCGTACATCACCGTGGTGTGGTCGCGACCGAACGCCTGGCCGATCTTCGGCAACGACAGATCGGTCAGCTCGCGGCACAGATACATGGCGATCTGCCTGGCCTGGGCGAGCGGCCGAGCTTTGCCGGGACCGGTGAGTTCTTCCAGGGTCGTGTTGAAGTACTCCGCGGTGACGGCCATGATGGTCGCCGCGTTGATCTCCAGCGCCGCGGTGTCCGGCATGAGATCGCGCAGCACCACCTCGGCCAGCGGCAAATCCAGCGGCTGCCCGTTCAACGAGGCGAACGCGGTCACCCGGATGAGCGCCCCCTCCAGCTCACGGATATTGCGCTCGACCCGGCTGGCGATCAGCTCCAGCACGTCGTGCGGCACATCGAGCCGATCCATCCGCGCCTTCTTGCGCAGGATCGCGATCCGCGTCTCCAGTTCCGGCGGCTGCACGTCGGTGATCAATCCCCACTCGAACCGTGTGCGCAGCCGCTCCTCCAGGGTGGCCAGTTGCTTCGGTGGGCGGTCCGAGGAGACGACGATCTGCTTGTTCGCGTTGTGCAGGGTGTTGAAGGTGTGGAAGAACTCCTCCTGGATGCCTTCCTTGCCCTCGATGAACTGGATGTCGTCGACCAGCAGGATGTCGGTCTCGCGATAGCGACGCTTGAACGCCACCTTCCGGTCGTCGCGCAAGCTGTTGATGAAGTCGTTGGTGAATTCCTCGGTCGAGACGTACTTGACCCGCATGCCTGGAAAGAGGCGCTGCGCGTAATGGCCCGCCGCGTGCAGCAAGTGTGTCTTGCCCAATCCCGAAGCACCCCAGACGAATAGCGGGTTGTACGCGCGCGCAGGGGCCTCGGCGATGGCCACGGCGGCGGCGTGTGCGAAACGGTTGGACGCGCCGATGACGAAGGTCTCGAAGGTGTACTTCGCGTTCAGGCTGGCCGAGGAGGGCGACGGAGCGGACGACTCCTGCGACTTGGTGAAGTAGGTCGGCCAGGAGTTGCGGACATTCACCACCGGCTCGTCGTCATGATCGCCGCGCGGGTTGTCACCGACCGGCTCGCGCACCGGATCGTGTACCAGCCCCGTATCGGTCTCGGCGGCTTCGCGCATCGGGGCACGGATCGGGCCGCGCATCGGGGCTGGTCCCGGTTCGGGATTGAACAGCGACTCCTGGCCGGGCGGGATGGCCGACTCGCGGCGTGGCGGAAGTCCGGTCTCGCGTCGCGGCGCGGCGTCCGGCGTGGACACCCCGGGCAGTTCGGCCATGGTGGAGTAGTCGCCGCGCGTTGGGTAATCGGCGTGGGCGTACTCCGGCTGGCGGTAGTCCTCCCCTGGCGCGAATTCCTGTCCGTATTCGGGTCGGGAGAAGTCGGAGTCATCGTCGTAAGGCGACGCAGGCGCGTAGTCGGCGGACTGTGCGTAGCGGGGCGCGGGGTATGCGTCCCGGCTTGGGAAGTCGGAACCCGGATATGTGGCTGGACCGCGCCCGACGTCCCGGGTTCGCTCTGGCCTGCTCGTCATCCGGGCATGCCGGGGTGTGTTGCTCTGCCGGTCGACCGCCGGGCTGGTCGGCGCCGCGATGCGGACGCCGAGCCCTTCCACTTGCGGACCGAGCCGACGGGCAAGCGAGCGGAGGATCGGCTCGCGCAGATCGCGTTCGATGGCTTCCTGGGCCAGCGACGAGGGCACCGAGAGCAGGGCGAACCCCTGTGCGACCGTCAGCGGTTTGACCAGCTTCAGCCAGGCCTGCTGCGCTCTGGTCACCGGCGGGATGGCGCCATCCGGTGAGCCGGTGGTCAGCTCGGTGACAACCTCGGGCCACACCGTGGCCAACACGTTCTGCTCGTCGTCCATGCAGTTTCCTCCCCGGAAGTAGGTCGATAGGAGCAGACGGCCGGGGTACGCGGGGAGAATGAGGTGCGACCGTGCTGAGGTCGGCACCGTGATCCTGCGTACATCCGTAACCGGTTCGGACGCTGTCCAGGTCCCCCATCCGGGCAGCGGCGTGGCACCGTCGGCCCTACGAATATGCCACTCCAGGGGTCTTTCCACACAATTATCCACAGATGTGGAGAACCTTGGGGAACTGAGCAGCGCGCGCACGCGCGAGGCTGACAACGCTGCGACCTGCGGTTCTGCAGCAATCACCTGGCTACGTACCCTAGTGGCCGAAGCGTGTCGCGGGCTAGGGGTGTGGACGAACTCACCGTCATTGCCAGGGCGTCTGACTCGTCGCGACCGATTCTGCCTGGTCGCGGGGCACGGGCTGTAGGTGTGGGGCGAGTTTGACCCGCCCCGAACCGATCAGTACCCTCGTACAGTCACCCCTTGGTGCGGTGGCGGTCTTGTGCTGACCGCGTTTAGGTCGTGATCGACCGACTGTGCGCCAGGACCGACGCGCGCCGATGATGACCAGACCTGCGATTCATTCGCGCACTACACGTATCACCGACAAGCTTCGGGCGCTACCTGGTGCCCGCCTACTCGAGGAGTGTTGACCGTGGCCAAGGGCAAGCGGACGTTCCAGCCGAACAACCGTCGTCGGGCGCGGGTGCACGGCTTCCGCCTCCGGATGCGCACCCGTGCGGGTCGTGCCATCGTCTCGGCGCGTCGCCGCAAGGGCCGCGCTTCCCTTACTGCCTGATCCTCGCTCTCGGACGCTCGGGTGTTGCCTGAGTCGTATCGGTTGCATCATCGTGCCGACTTCTCCCGGACGGTGCGCCGCGGCCAGCGAATCGGGAGGCGAGATCTGGTCGTGCACGCGCTCCTAGGCGAGTATGACGGAGTCGTGGGCGTGAATGAACGGCACGATCAGATCCCGGACGACAAGCTGGTCCGCGTGGGTGGACCGCGCTTCGGGTTGATTGTCAGCAAGGCGGTGGGCAACGCGGTGATTCGACATCGCGTTGCCCGCCGCCTGCGTCATATGTGCGCCCAGGTGCTCGCCGAGGTCGCGCCGGGAACCGACATCGTGATCCGGGTACTTCCCGGTGCCGCCGCGGCGTCCTCGGAAGACCTGCTCCGCCAGCTGCGCGGCGCCCTGCGCAAGCTCGGCGCCGGCACCGCGGCAGGAGCGCGGACGGGCGGTCCGGCATGAGGATGCCCGCAATGATCACCAAACTGCCCGTGAACGCGCTGATCTTTCTGATCGAGCTGTATCGGACCTACGTCTCCCCCACCCGCATGCCGGTGTGCCGGTTCACCCCGACCTGCAGCGAGTATGCGGTAACCGCTCTGCGCACCCGTGGCCTGTTCACCGGGCTCGTACTGACGGTCGTGCGTTTGGCCAAATGCGCACCCTGGCACCCTGGTGGGTGGGACCCCGTCCCGGAGCGGAAGCGGAGCCCCCTTCGTGCCGGCTCCGGGGACGAGGTAGCTGCCGACGTGGCGTCGCAGGAATCGAGCGTGCCTGCCGAGCCGCGGTCGCAGCCGAACGCTTGTAAAGGATCACCGCACGCGGTGATCGGCGACACGAACGACGGGAGTGCATAGAGCCGTGCTCGACTTCATTTATTACCCGGTGTCCTGGATCCTCTGGTTCTGGCATCGGGTCTTCGGGTTCGCGTTCGGCGCGGACAACGGTCTCACCTGGGCACTGGCCGTGGTGTTCCTGGTGTTCACCTTGCGCTTGGTGCTCTACAAGCCGTTCGTCAAACAGGTGCGCACCACCAAGCAGATGCAGGAGCTGCAGCCCCAGATCAAGGAGCTGCAGAAGAAGTACAAGAACGACCGCCAGAAGATGGCGCTCGAGATGCAGAAGCTGCAGAAGGACAACGGCTTCAACCCGCTGATGGGCTGTCTGCCGGTCCTCGCTCAGGTGCCGGTCTTCCTCGGGTTGTTCCACGTGCTGCGGTCGTTCAACCGGACCGGGCACGGCTTCGGCCAACTCGGCCTGACGCCCGAGCAGAACGCGAACACCGCGAACTACGTCTTCAGCGCCACCGACGTCCAGTCGTTCCTGAGCGCCCGCATCTTCGGTGCGCCGATCTCGGCGTTCATCACCACGCCGGTCAACGAGTTGCAGGCATTCGCCGACTACGGCGGCGTGCCGAGCCGTTTGAGCATCGCGCTCGTCGCGATCCCCTTGATGGTCATCGCCGGTCTCGCGACCCACTTCAACGCGCGCGCCTCGGTCGCGCGGCAGACGCCGGAAGCCGCGGCCAACCCGCAGGCGGCGATGATGAACAAGCTGGCGCTGTGGGTGTTCCCGCTCGGCGTGCTCGTCGGTGGTCCTTTCCTGCCGATCGCCATCCTGCTGTACTGGGTCTCCAACAACATCTGGACCTACGGGCAGCAGCACCTCGTCTTCGGCCGCATGGAGAAGGAAGAGGAAGCCAAGAAGCAGGCGAAGCTGGAACAGCGCGCGCAGAACGCACCGAAGCCGGGCGCCAAACCGGTCAGCGTGAAGAAGAAGCCGACGCCATCCGCTGACGCCGCTGGGACGGACGAGCCCGCCGCGGCCGCGTCGACGAACGGCGCCGCCAAACCGGCGAAGCAGACCCCGAGCCAGCGCCGGACGGGCGGCCAGAAGCGGTCACCGAACCGGGGCAGGCCGAACCAGAAGCGTAGGCGCTGATCCCGCAATCGGTGGGCCATGGGTCCATCTCTATCACTGAGCAACCCCTTGATCGCGAATACCGCCCGGCGGCGATTGCCCGGCGCGCGCGATGAGCAGATGAAGGAAATCAAATGACTGTTGAGACCGACGGAGGGGACGCCACAGTGGCGACGACGATGGTGAACGCCGGGTCCGATGCCGGCGAGGTCGAGAACGACGCCGAGGAAGCTCTCATCGAGGAAGGCGAGATCGCCGGCGATTATCTCGAACAGTTGCTCGACGTCCTCGACTTCGACGGTGACATCGATCTCGACGTGGAAGGCGACCGCGCCGTCGTGAGCATCGACGGCGGCCGCGATCTGACGAAGCTCGTCGGACGCAACGGTGAAGTGCTCGACGCCTTGCAGGAATTGACCCGCCTTGCTGTTCAGCAGGCGACGGGTGTGCGGAGCCGGCTGATGCTCGACGTGGCCGGTTGGCGGGCCAAGCGGAGGTCGGAGCTGAGCGAGCTCGGTACGGCCGCCGCGCAGCGGGTGCTGGAGTCGGGTGCGCCGGAATCGCTGGCACCCATGACACCGTTCGAGCGCAAGATCGTGCATGACGCCGTGGCCGCAGTGGAGGGTGTCAGCAGCGAAAGCGAAGGTGTCGAGCCGAACCGCCATGTAGTGGTCGTTCCGGCCTGAGGCGAGGCGGCCGCGTGTTCCGCGGCCGGACGGGTAGTGGTTGGATAGGGCCTCTGGTCTTCGGACCGGGGGCCTTATTCGTGTCCGGCGCCCGACTGCTCGCTCGTTGACCGACTCGAGTTCGGAAGGATGTTTCACGTGGAACGAGATCTCGGTGGATCCACCGCGGTACCCGCGGAGCTGGAACCACCTGCGTCGGCGGCGACCGTCTTCGGCGACCGACTCGATCTCGCGCAGCGATATTGCGCGGCGCTCGCGACCGTGGGCGTGGAGCGCGGGTTGATCGGTCCGCGCGAGGTGCCCCGGCTCTGGGATCGCCACATCCTGAACTGTGCAGTGCTTGGTGAGTTGATCGCCGAGGGCGCGTCCGTAGTCGACATCGGCAGCGGTGCCGGACTCCCGGGGATTCCGCTGGCGATCGCGCGGCCGGACCTCCGGATCACGTTGGTCGAACCGCTACTGCGCCGCACCATCTTCCTGAGCGAGTTCATCGAATCGGTCGGATTGGACGTGACCGTGGTCCGGGGGCGTGCGGAACAGTCGGGCGTGATGAAGGAAGCCGGAGGCGCGGACGTCGTCACGTCCCGCGCGGTTGCTCCGCTCGGCAAACTGGCCCAGTGGTCGCTTCCCCTCCTCCGCGACCACGGGCACATGCTCGCGCTGAAGGGAGCCAGCGCGGCGGAGGAACTCGAACGTGACGGCGAAGCGTTGACACGGGCCGGTGCTGGCAATGCGGTCGTGCTTGCGTGCGGTGCCGGATTGGTGTCCACTCCGACGATGGTGATCAGCGCCGAACGGCTCCCCCGCGCCGAGCGCACATCCCGGCGACGGGCCGAACGTGCGGGCGCTAAGGCGGTTCGTGGCGGTGCAGTGGAGCGTGGCCGTGCCAAGCGTGCGGCTCGAAAAGCCGAGTAAGAGCTCGTCGTCGCGAGAGCTGGCCGCGTGCGGTCGGTCCCACACCTTAAGCCCCGCGATCCAGCGCGCTCGATCGCGGGTTTGAGGATTCGAATCCCAGGGGCTGGGCTATTTCGTCACTCTGACGGAACTGAGCTGATTACTGTCAATCGGCTGCTTCCCTGAGTGAGTGGAGACGGATTTCCGAAGTGCGGCGCCCCGTTCAGGCGACCACCTCCTTCGTAGTCGTTCTCGCCGATGTGTCGGTTCACGAATTCAATAGGTTGGGGCCTGGCAATGTTTCACGTGAATCCAAGTCGATTCGCGGATGACGGCGGCAGCACACGTCCGGGGATCTGGCCGGTGTCGGTGTCATCGAGATTGGTGCGGGAGGCGAAGGCGGACGGGTTAGATCGGATCGGTACTTCGCCGATGGGCTCGAATCAACCGCCGATAGTGACGGAGTCGTGTGTCGCGCGTAGACAGCTGTAGCGCCAAGGATTCTCGCGCCGTGGCCGGGTTCGCGTGGCTCACGAGCTCCGGATGATTCACGTGAAACATGGCTTCGCGAGAACCCGCTGGGTCGGAACCGACCGACCTGAACCGACTTCGATCGTGGCACGCGCGAGCGATGCGCTGAGCGGCGCGGTCCGTGACGATGTGCCTGCGCTCGCTACCTACTCGGGAAAGGTTGGACGCGGGGCGATGTTTCATGTGAAACAACGGGCGCGGCGGCGTGAAACCGTGCAGATTTGCGTGTCGCTCTGCGCCTCGCCGCGATTCAGCTTTCCTATCGCGCTGAGTGCTGGCAAGCTAGTGTGCGTCGGGCGTGAGCGTAGGTGCCACGGAGGATCTGGTTGTCACAGCGGCGAGAGCTCCGCTCGGTCGATCGGGCGCCGCGAACCCGGTTGTGCATCGTGTTCGATCCGACAAAAGGCTGTTGCAACACGACGTCGACCTGTGCGTCGCGCGCACGTGTTCTGAAGTTTCTCGGGTTAGGAGCTGTCTATGTCGAGCGGTCCGGCGAATGTTTCACGGGAAACGACGTCGCGCGTGCCGGGGATGCTGGACTCCAGCAACTTTGATGCGGAGGCGTTCGGAAGCACACCGTTCGGGCACATCTCGCCGAGCGAGACCCCGATCGCCGCCGAAGCCCAACGCGCAAGTCAAGTCCTCCATCCAGGAAAGGCGACTGTGCCGAAACCGCATGAGCAACGCATCATCACGATCGCCAATCAGAAAGGCGGCGTCGGTAAGACGACTACCGCGGTGAATCTCGCGGCGGCCCTGGCGCATCAGGGGATGACCGTTCTCGTGATCGATCTGGATCCGCAGGGCAATGCCAGTACCGCCCTGGGGATCGAGCATCATTCCGGCGTCCCGTCCACCTACGAATTGCTGATCGGCGAGGTGTCGGTCAAGGACGCTATCCAAACCAGTCCGCACAGTGAACGTTTGCTCTGTGTCCCGGCGACCATCGACCTGGCGGGCGCTGAGATCGAACTTGTCTCGATGGTGGCCAGGGAAGGTCGGCTGAAATCCGCCATCCAGGAGGCGAATATCGCGGGGTACGACATCGATTATGTGATGATCGACTGCCCGCCTTCCCTGGGCCTGCTCACGGTCAACGCGCTGGTCGCCGCGAAGGAGGTGCTGATCCCTATTCAGTGCGAGTACTACGCGCTGGAAGGTGTCGGGCAGCTACTCCGTAATATCGGGCTGGTGCAGGCGCATCTGAATCCGGAACTGCATGTCTCGACCGTGATTCTCACCATGTACGACGGCCGCACGAAGCTGGCCGACCAGGTCGCCGAGGAGGTCCGGGGTCACTTCGGCGATGTCGTACTGCGCTCGGTGATTCCGCGCAGTGTGAAGGTGTCGGAGGCACCGGGCTACGGCATGACGGTGCTCGATTATGATCCAGGCTCCCGGGGTGCGATGAGCTACCTGGATGCCGGACGCGAGATGGCAGCACGCGCGATGGCGCCGCGCGCTGCCGCGACGAAGTCGGCGGAGTGACTCGGCCGGCCGAGTCGATGCTCGGGCGAAGTCCGGTTGGTGGCAGAACGAGGAAGGGGTCGGTAGACCGATGAGTCAGGCGAAGAAGGGTGGACTCGGGCGCGGTCTCGCCGCGCTGATCCCCACGGCACCGGCGGGCACGCCGGGGGTCAACGGCTCCGCTGCGAGCGTCATCGGTCTCGATCCGGTCGGGCCGCAGCCGACCGCGACCTACCTGCACCGGGTCCCCGACCCCACCGACGACACTGCAGATCTTGCGGTCGGCGGCGCGATCTACCGGGAGATCCCGCCGGATCAGATCGAGCGGAACCCGAAGCAGCCGCGCACCGTCTTCGAAGAAGACGCGCTGGCCGAGTTGGTGCATTCGATCCGCGAGTTCGGCCTGATGCAACCGATCGTGGTGCGCCGACCGGAGCCAGGCGTGGACCGCTATCAGCTCGTCATGGGCGAGCGACGTTGGCGGGCATGCCAGGAGGCCGGCCTGGCCGCCATTCCCGCGATCGTCCGCGAAACAGCGGACGGGGCAATGCTGCGTGACGCGCTCTTGGAGAACATCCACCGGGTACAGCTGAATCCGCTCGAAGAGGCTGCGGCCTATCAGCAGCTGCTGGAGGAGTTCGACGTCACCCACGAGGAATTGGCCGCCCGAATCGGCCGCTCCCGCCCTGTCGTGACGAATATGATCCGTCTACTGAAGTTGCCGATCCCGGTGCAGCGCCGGGTCGCGGCAGGCGTACTGTCCGCCGGACACGCGCGAGCACTGCTCGGTCTCGAAGCGGGTGCGGACGCCCAAGAGGTGCTCGCCGCCCGGATCGTTGCCGAGGGGCTCTCGGTCCGGGCTACCGAAGAAGCCGTCACGCTGGCGAACCGAGATCCGGACGCCGCGGCGCCTTCCCCGGTTGCCCGGCGGAAGCCGATCCACATGCCGGGTCTGCAGGACGTGGCCGATCGGCTGTCCGGCTCGTTCGACACCCGGGTCACCGTGAGTCTGGGCAAGCGCAAAGGCAAGATCGTCGTCGAGTTCGGGTCGATCGAAGACCTCGAGCGGATCGTCGCCCTGATGGAGCAGAACACACCTGATGACGGGGCGATCGCTACTCAGTGACAGAAGTGACGAAATTTAACTTGTGATTTCCATGGGTGCGGGCATCCGGCCGAAACGTCACTGTGACGGCATGGCTCCGCGCGGCTTCGGAGCTTGTGCTGCTCCGCGGCAGAGCGGCACAGGTTCTTCTGACCAACAGCACAGCGACATGGAATGAGGCGGGTTCCCTTTGATCGCTTATTCTTGCTGGCGAGCAAATATTGATGCGACGTGAGTGAGCGCAGCGAGCGAGCCATGTCACAGCGTGCAACGCGCACGCCGGAGGCGAGCGCCACCGAGGTGGAGGCGTGAGCGTGGATGAATCGGACAGCTGGAGGCTGAGCAGAGCGGTGTCGACCAGCGTCACAGCACTTACCCTCGGCGGACTGGAAAAGCTTCCCGCGCATGCGCGGCGCTGTGTTTTCTGGGAGATCGATCCCGCGGTGGCCGAGGACTCGCGCAATTTCAGCGATCCGGTCTTCGAGAAGGAGGCCTGGCTGTCCACAGTCATGCTGGAGTGGGGTTCCTGCGGACAGGTGGCGAACGTCGACGGCAACATCGCCGGCTGCGCTCTGTACGCCCCGCCGAGCGCGGTACCGCGGGCCAGCCTGTTCCCCACGTCTCCGGTGAGCCCGGACGCGATCCTGCTGACCACGCTGCGGGCCGAATTTCCGTATCACGATGCCGATATCGCCCATCAATTGATTCAGGCGGTGGTATCGGATCTGGTGCGCCGCGGCGTGCGCGCGCTGGAGGCGTTCGGCATTCGCACCGATCCGTCCACGCAGGCGCTGGCGGAGCGCTTCGGCTCGATGACGCTGATGGAGCGGATCGTCGCACCGATCAACGGTGGGAGAGCGTCTGGTGCGACCACCGAATGCTCGCCGGAGACCTGCATGATCGAGGCCGACTTCCTGGAGGAAGTCGGTTTCGAGGTCGTCGCCCCGCACCACCGGTTTCCTCGGTTGCGGTTGGAGCTGGACTCGGATCACGGCTGGAAGGAAGACGTCGAACGGGCGCTGGACCAGCTGCTCGCGGCGGCTTCGATGACCGTACCGACCCGCATCGGGGCGCGCTGAGCCGGAAAATCGAAGCGCCCCCTGTCGGTCCGAAAGAACAGGGGGCGCTTCTGGTTTCAGGGCGAGCGGGCTACATCCGGTCCGCCGCGGCAAGTTCCTCGGCCAGCAATTCGGCGAAAGTGTAAGTGCCGGTGGGCTGATCG
This sequence comes from Nocardia amamiensis NBRC 102102, assembly GCF_001612745.1. GTDB lineage: Bacteria > Actinomycetota > Actinomycetes > Mycobacteriales > Mycobacteriaceae > Nocardia > Nocardia amamiensis. The sequence continues at coordinate 38,128 of NZ_BDBA01000058.1, forward strand.
TCCTGACCGAGCAGGTACAGCCGCTTCACCGAGATCAGGATCGCTTCGGCGATCACGTCCCGCATGCGCGGGTTGGTGAGTACCGAGGCATCGTATTCGTTTGTCAGATAACCGATGTCGACCTGTACGGTCGGCATTTTGGTGAGACGCAAGAGATCCCAGGTTCGTGCATGGGTCCGGCAGTCCTGCAACGACGTTCGCGCGACGACTTCCCGCTGGATGAAACCGGCGAGCACCTGGCCGATCATCGACACCGAGCCGTGCGAGTTGCCGAAGTAGAACCCGGCGACGCCGTTCGCGAGCGGACTCGGGTTGGTGGCGCAGCGCAGCGAGATCATCAGATCGGCGTCGAAGGCGTTGGAGGTATCGGCGCGCTGGGCGTCGGTAGGGTTGGCCCCCCACGGACGCGACAGGAAGGTCTCCATGCCGGTGGCGGCCATCCGGCCCTCCAGGCGACTCGCCAGGTCCCACAGGATCTCCGACTCGTAGACATCGCCGTACTCGGTGGGCACCGCGCAGCCCTTGTCCGGACCGCCGAGACCCGGATCGATGACGATCCGTTTGCCGGTCAGCTGCGGGCCCGCCCGGTGCACCACTTCTTCCTCGGCGATGCGATGCGGGTTGCCTCCGGTTACCCTCGCGCCGAGCAGATCCAGCGAGCGAAGTGTGTCGGGACCGCAGATCCCGTCCGCTGACAACCCGATCTCACGCTGGAAGGCCGTCAGCGCGTCATGCGTGTGCGGCCCGAAATAGCCGTCGACGCGGTGCACGTAGAAACCGAGGTCCTGCAGCCTGCGCTGGAGCGTGGCCACGTCGTCGCCGTAGAGCGGTGCCGACAGCTGGTAGATCAACGTGCGCGCGCCGAGCCGGTAAGACGCCTCCTTCAGCGCCCGATAGGTCGCCGGTCCGACCACACCGTCGACAAGCAGCCCGCGGTACTGCTGGAAGGCACGGACCGCGGAGTCGAGATGATGATCGAAGGAGACGTCGGCGTCCTTCCAGTACTCGCGCGCGTCCGAGGTACCGACGTGCGCATGTAGGAACCCGAGACTTGCCAGGGTGCTCCGAACCTCTGCTACGGCTGGACCGGAATCGCCGTGACGAAGTCGGTGCATGCGTGAGAGCCCTTTCCTTCCGTCAACCCGCGGGTACCCACTCATGCGTTGGGATACACCTTCGCACGACCGAAGCGTCGGTCGATTGTCTCAGACCCGGACCGGGTTGCGACATTCCCGGGTCCAGGCATCCTACGGCGCGTTATCGTTTCGCGTCGTCAGATGACGTCTTCGAGTTCGCGCAAAAGAGCCGCTTTGCCCTTCGCTCCGACGATCTGCTTGACCGGCTTACCGCCGCGGAACAGCATCATAGTGGGCAGCGAGAGGATCTGATAATCGCGGGCGGTGTTCGGGTTGGCGTCCACGTCCAGCTTCGCGATGGTCAGCGCGTCCGCGTGTGTGCCGGCGATCTCCTCCAGGACGGGGGCGACCATTTTGCACGGCCCGCACCAGTCGGCCCAGAAATCGACGAGGACGGGCTTCTCACTGAGCAGCACGTCGTCGGCGAAGGACGCGTCGGTGACGGTGACCGTGTTGGCGGACTTGGACATGAATTTCTCCTTGAAATTACGGCGAGACGGAAGATCAGTTGGCGGGGACGGTGACCGACTCGCCCGCGTGCTCGAGGGTGTTCGCGGTGATATCGCCCTGCTCGGCCAGCCAGCGTTCGGCGTCGATGGCCGCTCGGCAGCCGGTGCCCGCGGCGGTGATCGCCTGGCGGTAGGTGTGATCGACGAGATCGCCCGCGGCGAAGACGCCCGTGATGTCGGTGGCGGTGGTGGGGTCCTGCACCAGCACGTATCCCTCGTCGTCCAGCGCGACCTGGCCCTTGATCAGCTCGCTGCGCGGGTCGTGGCCGATCGCGACGAACAGGCCGGTAGCTTGCAGTTCGGAGGTCTCGCCGGTGCGGGTGTCGCGCAGCGTCAGGTGGGTGACGCTGTTCTCACCGTGCACCTCGATCACCTCGGCGTTGAGCACGAACTTGATCTTTTCGTTCGCCTTCGCACGCTCCAGCATGATGCGGGAGGCGCGGAACTCCTCGCGGCGGTGCACGATGGTGACGCTGGAGGCGAACTTGGTCAGGAAGGTGGCCTCCTCCATCGCCGAGTCGCCGCCGCCGACCACGACGATGTCCTGGCCCTTGAAGAAGAAGCCGTCGCAGGTGGCGCAGGCGCTGACACCGCGTCCGAGTAACCGCTGTTCACCCGGGACGTTCAGATACCGCGCGGCCGAACCCATGGCGAGGATCACAGCGTAGGCCTCGTAGACCTCCTCGCCGACGGTGACCTTCTTGATCGGACCGGTGAGGTCCAGCGCGTCGACGTCCTCGGTGCGGATTTCCGCGCCGAACCGCTTGGCCTGCTCGCGCATCTCCTCCATGAGATCCGGGCCCATGATGCCGTCGCGGAAGCCGGGGAAGTTCTCCACCTCGGTGGTGGTCATCAGCGCACCGCCGAACTGGGTCCCCTCGAACAGCAGCGGCTCGAGCTCGGCCCGGCCCGCGTACACAGCGGCCGTATAGCCGGCAGGTCCGGAGCCGATGATGATCAGGTCGCGAACGCTCATGGGGCCCTTCCGGGGAGTTTCAGTGGACGTGTCGGTCGACGACAGGGACGTGTCGGTCAACAACAGGGTAATGGCTGTTGTTCCCGTGTTGTCCGGGTCACACCGTACGTGTGCCCGATTTCGCTGTGTCAGCCGATGTCCTGCACTGCCCTGCGTTGCGGATCGCCTGTCCCGCAGCCGGTCCCGACGACCAGGGCGGTGATGGTGGGTGGACGCAGACCGCTGAGCAGGATGAGGACCGCGTTGTGACCCCGGAAAGTGATGTCGGTGGAGCCGAGGACGGTTCGATCGAGTCCGTTGGCTCGGACGCAGCGGTCCAGGGCGGCCGGGTTGGCGAGGGAGCCGGTGACGGTGTGGCGGCCGAGGGCGGTGAGTGCGACGGCGGCTGTGAGTTCTTCGCCGACGTCGTTGTTTCCAGCGCTGGGTTGAGCGGTGGATGGTGCAGTGCCGTCACCGCCGCGCAGGGTCGAGACGACGCCGCCCACACCGGCGACGGCGAGGATCGCCGCGGCTGCCGCGGCCAACCAGCGCACCAGGCCGCGGCGGTGCTCGGCCGGCGCCATCGGTTGTGTGGATTCCGAAACCGTTGGTTCCCCGTCGGATTCATCTGTCCGCACAGACCGTAGCGAATGGATCTCGGCGTCCCGCGCAGTCGGGCCCTCGGGCGAGTCCAACTCGTCGACGAACTGGGTGAGCCGGGCGGCGACGTCGGCGGGCATGGTGTGGATGATGCGCTCGTCCCGGCCCAGGGCACAGAGCTCGGCGCTGACCTCGTCGAGTGACCGCAGGTAGCGCAGCGCCTGTGGGTCGCGCGCGACCGCGGGCAACAACTGCTCACGCTGCTTCGGCGCCACGTTGTCGGCGTGCAGGTCAGCGAGCAACTCGGCCGTGAATGCAGGCCGCGGCACCCCGGTCGCCATCACACCTCCGTCGTTCGCCTCTGCCATCGCGGCAATCCCCTCGCCGATGGGGGCTGCCCCTACATCGCTTCGCGGTTCGTCACTGTTAATGACGCATCCCGGCTACCTCCGGTTCCCCGGATCACGCAGAAATTCCAACCGCTGCTGCAACCGCTGCCGAGCCCGGGCACAACGGCTCTTGATCGTCCCCTCCGCCACACCCAGCAACGCGGCCGCCTCAGCCACGCTATACCCCTCCACGTCCACCGCCACCAACGCGGTGCGCTGCTCCGGCGGCAGCGAGAACAGGGCCCGATCGATCACCATCGACATCTCCAGCTCGGCCATCGCATCACGATCGTCCTTCGGTTCGGGCAAGGTCTCCGCTGTGAACGAGAACGCGCGCCTGGTCTTGTTGCGCCGGATCCGATCCAGGCACGCGTTCACCACGATCGCGTGCAACCAGCTGCGGACCTCGGCCTCACCGCGGAACGACCCGGCGGTGCGATGCGCCGACAACAACGCGTCCTGCAGCGAATCCGCCGCGTCCTCGCGGGTGTACGAGGTGCGCAACGCGGTCTGCCAGAGATGATCGTTATGCCTGCGCAGCAGCTCGGCGAACGCGTGCCGCTGGCCACGGACGTGCGCCCGCAGCAGTTCGACATCGGTGTACTCGTCGGGGATGAACGAGCGCTCGCGGTACGCCACCGGACGCGGCGTCCCCCTGCCAAACCCCTCGTTCAATTCGGACGACAATGCCAACCCCTTGGACAGCGCTCACGGCGGCAACGGACATGGTTGACCATCGCCGAGAATTTCGCAGCATCCGGGATCGAAAGCACCAGAACCCGGGAAGCTCCCCTGCTGAGAGCGCTCGAAGATCATATCGCCCGGCACGATTTGGCAGCAACCGAGAGGATCGGCGGAAATCGTGGAACGCGTGAGGTTTCCAGCGTGCGCGTGCGGATGGCCGCATCAGCGAGCACGTGCCGCGGAAGTCCGCGTGGATGCGGGGCTAAGGCGCTGCGTCGAAACGAATGTCGGCGATCGCGCTTTGGAACTGACCGCCGGAGTTCCCCAGTCCGGTGATCCAGACGAGCACATAGCGGGCGGCTTGGTCGGCCCGCACCGGGATGTCGGTGACGCCGTCATCCAGCCGGGCGGTACCGATCAGCTGTGTCTGATCGAGGGTCGGCGAGCCGGTGGGCGACGTGCGAATCTCCACCGACGTGCCCGCGCTGGGTGAATTGATCGAGACGTTCGTGAGCTTGGCGGGCGTGGGCAGCGTCGCAAGCAGCCCGACACCCTTCTTGAGCGCCGGGAACTGCTGGAAGTACTGATCTGTGCGCCACTGGGTGTCCGGGTCGTTGTCCAGCACCGCTTGGACGTTGGCGACGCCGTCGGGGGTGCCCTCCGGAGAGAACACCGTCACACCGGTGACGGGGACCGGCACGCCGGTCGATGTGAGGTTGGGGCCGGCCGCCGCGGGAGTCGGCGCAGGCTGGCTGTTGGTGGTCAGCCCGATATTGCGTTGTTCGTTCAGCGGTGCCTCCGAGGCGCCAGGTGCGAACACACTGACCATCCACCAGATGACGATGCCGACCACGAGCGCGGCGAGGATGCCGAGCCCGACCATGATCCACATCATGCGCTGCGAGCGTTCCCGTTCCGCCGCGAGCAGTTCCGGATCGGCGAGCGAGTCGTCGATGTTCGCGGGCGCGCGCTGACCGAGTCGGAGTACCGGGATGAAATCGGTCTTCTGGTCGACCACCGACGCCTGCTCGAGCACATGTTGGACCGTGGCGGCGGTGCGAACGCCCTTGTTCGACTCCAGTGAGCGCACGGCGACCGCGGAGATTTCGAACGGCACTTCGGGACGGATCTGTCGCGGCTCGATGGGGGTGCCGTCCGGTCCGAAGTCGGCCAGCCGCAAGCCGCCGACCGTGGCGGCGGCGCCGGTGACGCCGCCGGAGCGGATCGGCCAGCGAGCGGTGATCAGCGCATAGAGCATCGCGCCGAGCCCGCGCACGTCGGACTGCGCGTCCGAATCGGACAGCGTGCCAGGGAAGGCGAGTACCGCGTCACCGGACGCGCTGATGCGGACCCGGTCCGGATGATCGATGGACAGCGACCCACCGCCGCGGTGGGCCAACTCGGCCGCCGACGCGAGCGCACGGATGGCGCGCGCCGCACCGATCGGCGAGGGCACCGTCTCGGCCATCTCGCGCAGGGAGCGGCCCGGCGTCCACTCCGCGACCACAATGCCGCCGGAGCTGCCACGCACCACGTCCAGAACACGGGCGAGGCCGGGCGAATTGATCCGGCCGAGACGCAGCGTGCGGGACAGGATCGCCTGCGGGCCGTCGTGGCCGGAGTTGTCGGTCGCCTTCTGGTCGGCATCGACGAAGGTCAACGCGACCTCGCGGTCCAGCTTGATGTCCAGCGCCTGCCAGAACTTCAGGCCGCGCGCACCGCCGTGGCTCGCCAGCAGCCGGTAGCGGCCACCGGCCACCGACGCGCCCGGGATCAGCTTCGGACCGCGCGGAATGCGCCGAACGCCGAGGTTCTCCCCACCCATCGGTGGCATCTCCGGCGAACCGATGGGGATCATCCCGGTGTCGTACATCGGATCGCGCGGCGGCAGCTGATTCTCCTGCGGTCTCGCCGCGCCCGGATCCGGCGCAGCCGAGCCCGGCTCCTTGTTCGCGTACGCGGGATCCATCGGCTCCCCCGCGGTCGGCGGTACATCGGTGGACAGTCCGCCGGCCGTGGTCGCAGAAGAATCGGCGGCTGGGACGCCGCCCACCGCGTCGTCGCTCACCCTCGGTCCTCCTTCGCCCTGATATGTCGAGGTTCCGGCGAATTCGCCACTTGTGCTTCTCTGCCGAACAGGGTACGGGAACTCACCCACGCCGGTGCGGTCAACAGCTTCCGGTCTGATCACGGGCAGCACCATGGTCTGAGCATCCATGTACGGGTCGAAGCGCGGGTAGGCAAGATACGGGTCCGGCCTACGGAGCACCTGCGTGACGTAGGGATCTTCGACCGGGCTTTCCAGATCGAGCTCCGGTGCGGGCGGGGTCCAGCCGAGGCGCCGCGAGATGGCCACCGTGATGGCGACGATCTCCGGGATCCCTGCGAGCCGCATCAGGCCGAAGGCCACCGCGAACATGACGACCGCGGTGATCGCCACCCGGATCAGCGAGCCGGGACCGTCGAAGGTCGCGGTCAGCCGGTCCAGCCCGAGTACCCGGTCCACAATCCACGTCACCGCGCCGCCGGCCAGTGACGCCAGCACCACCCGTGTCACCGTGCGGCCGACGTTGCTCATCCGGAGATCGCCCAGGCTGCGGTGCAGCAGGAAGCCGCCGACCACGGCGCCGACCGCGAAGCCGAGGCCGTTCGCGACGCCGAGCGCGATCACCACGTGCTCGGCGTCGGTGACCATCGGGGCCAGCGCCGAGAAGACGATCTTCGCGGCGGTGATGCCGAGAATGATCCAGGTCGGAATCCAGGCCTGTTCTCTGGCGTAGAACACGCGCAGGTGGATGAGCACGAGGGAATACGGGATCAGTGCGAACGCCGACCAGCTGACCGCGAGGCCGAGGCGCTCGGCGTCGGAGCCGAAGTTGCCGTAGCCGTACAGCGCCTGACCGACCTGCGGGCCGGCCAGCGTGAGGAAGGTGACCACCGGAACCAGGGCGATCATGGTCAGCCGGGTTGCTGCGGAGAGATCGTCCACCACCGCGGGCGTGTCGTCGGCCGCGGCGTTGCGGCTCAGCCGCGGCATGATCGCCGTGAGCACCGTGACACCGAGCACGCCGTAGGGCAGTTGCAGCAACAGCCATGCGTTGTTGTAGATCGCCGGGCCGGCCGCGTCGGCATGCGAGGAGATCCGCGTGGCGAAAACGAAGCCCGCCTGGCTGATCAGGACGTACAGGACGATGGCGGCGCCCATGCCGCCGAACTGCTTGAGCCGGTCGTCGATCCCCCAGAGCGGACGCAGGTCGATGCCAGCCCTGCGGATCGCCGGAATCAAGCTGACCGCCTGCACCACGACGCCGCTCAGCACGCCGACGCCGAGCACGAGCAGCTTGGGATCGCTCATCTGGACCGGATCCAGAGTGATCTCCCCTGGCATCAACACGTACAGGCCGAGTACGGCCAGCACGACCAGATTGTTCAGCACGGGCGCCCACGCACCGGGCTTGAACATCTGCCTGGTGTTCAAGATCGCCGTGAGCAGTGCCGACATGCCGTAGAACAGGATCGCGGGCAGCAGGAGGAAGGCCAGCGCCGTTGTGAGGGCGGTGTTGACCTGGCCGTCGTCGGACAGGAAGACGTGCGTGGTCAGCACCGGCGCCGCCGCCGTAGCCAGCAGGGCGGCGGTGGCCAGGACTACGAAAGCCGCGGTCACCAAGCGCCGGACGAAAGCGGCCCCGCGATCGGGGTCCTCCTGTTCCGCGCGCACCAGCGTCGGCACCACGATGGCGGTGAGGACCGCGCCGAGCACCAACTCCGCGATCATGTTCGGGATCTGGCTGGCGACGGTGAACGCGCTGGCGATGGCAGGGCCGAGCACGGTCAGCAGCAGCAGCTGCTTGCCGAACCCGGTGATGCGGCTGATCAGCGTCGCGAACGCGATCGATCCCGAATCACTGAGCAGGCGGGAACTCGAACTCTGCGTCGATTCCTCGTCCTTCGGCGGCTCCGCGGTAGCGACGGCCGACCACTCCCTGGTCCGGGGGCGATCCGGCTCGGCGGGCTCGTGCCGGACCGGCGCGGGCGGCCGCTGCCGTGGTGGTTGCGGTGGCGGGAACTGCTGCGGCTGCTGCGGCTGCTGC
>NZ_BDBA01000059.1 GCF_001612745.1 Nocardia amamiensis NBRC 102102
GCAGGTGCACCCGCCTGCCCAGCGGGCCGCACATCCACCACGCACCACCAAGGAACCACCATGCCCAATCCACCTACCAGCGGTGCCCCATCCACCGCCCCGACATCATGAGCACGCCCACCACCCGCCCCGCGCTGCGGCTGATCTCGCTCGGTGCCGGAGTCCAATCCAGCACCCTGCTGCTCCTGGCCGCCGAAGGCCGCCTGCCCAAACCCGACGCCGCGATCTTCGCCGACACCGGATGGGAACCGGCCGCCGTCTACGCCCACCTCGCGCGCCTGGAAACCGAGATCGCCGCCCCGGCGGGAATCCCGATCTACCGCGTCCGCCGCGGCCACATCCGCAACGACGCGCTCAACCCACACGCCCGCTTCGCGCAAATGCCGCTCTACCTGCTGTTCCCCGACGGCAGCCGCGGCATGCTGCGCAGAGCCTGCACCGCCGAATACAAAATCGCCGCCATCAAACCCCAGGTGCGTGCCCTGCTCGGCTTCGAACACCCCACGCCCGTACCGGCCGGAGTGTTCGCCGAACAATGGGTCGGCTACAGCATCGACGAATCCTCCCGCGCCGCACGCGCCACCGATGACGTCGCCTACACCCGCAGCGCCTTCCCGCTGCTGTTCCTGCCCGGCGGCACCGGCCGCTCAGTCCACGGCTGGACCCGCCAGGACTGCGAAAGATACTTGCGCACAAAAGGTTTCGAGTCGACACCGAAAAGTGCGTGCATCGGGTGCCCGTACCACACCAACGCCTACTGGCGCGATATGCGCGACCACCGGCCCGCCGAATGGGCCGACGCCATCGCCTTCGACCACGCCATCCGCCACGGCGCGGCCCGCGCCAACGCCAACGGGCAACCGCTACGCGGACAAGCGTTCCTGCACCGCTCGTGCGTGCCGCTCGAGCACGCACCTATCGACCACGTCACTGCCGCCGAATGGCGCTCCCGCCAGCTCGACATGTTCGACGCCGTCGCCGACCTCGAGATCGAACGCGGCTGCTCACCCTGGGGCTGCCGCGGCGAGGACGACGAAGACGACTCGATCGACGCCACCTGGCAGATAACACCCGCCCACGCGGCGTGAACCACCCGCGCCTCGGGACCGCGCGCAACCAGCGCACGGCCCCCGACCGCGCACACCCTCCGACCGCCGGACCGCGCCCCTCACCCGAGCGCGCCCGCGCCCCCATATCCCCTATCCCGCAATACATCCCGGCACCGGGCGCCCGCCCGGTCCGGAGAAACGAGGAACCATGAACGCCAACCCCGCCCAGCACCGCCCGTTCGGCTGCGTCGTCGAAGTCGCCAGGACCCCGCGCAGCGACCCGAAAGACGAGGCATTCGCCGCGAACCTGACCACCACCCTGCTCGCGCTGGTACCGACGTGGATCGCCACCGTGCGCGACTGGACCACCGAACAGCGCCAGCAGGCCACCACCGAGGCCGCGCACACGATCGCCAGCCACGGCGACGCCCTCCAGTTCGGCGGCAAGAAAGGCGGCCACGCCCTCGACGCCCTCGCGAGGGGACTGGCCCTGCTCGCCCACGCCGAGGGCGGTGTCACCGCCCTGGGTATCCACGCCTGCATCGAACCCCACGACTCCTGCCCCGGACTTCAACCGCGCCCCGCCGACCAGACCGACAGCGCCCCAACCGATTCCAGTCCGGCCACGGCACCGGTAGTGGCGCTGCGCGTCACGCCCGCCGAACTGGAAGACGAGATCCGCAAGACCTTGTGGACCGAGGACTGGTGCAATCCCGGCGACAGCAACCAGTTCGCCGACACTGCGGACTGGAACTGGGCGTGGCCCGTCCTGCTCGCCACCGCTGCGCAGGAAGCCGACAACGACGACCTCCTCATCGACCCCGCCACCGGGCATCCGGTCACGCTCATCGCTCCCGACCACGACAGCGCCGCCGACGGACCACCGATCACCGTCGAGATCCACAACCCCGACACCGGCCGTGTGCTGGCCACCCACACCTACACCGGCCCGCTTCCCGTACGCCCCGGCCGCACCGACCCCGGCACCCAGGAATGCGCGGCCGCCGACGCCGTCCACGCCCTGCTGACCGTCCTGTCCGACCTCAACCGCGCCGCTGCCGCATCCCAGCAGTAACCACCCCGCCACGCCGCAGGGCGGGGCCGCGACACAAACACCCGGCCCCGCCCTCCCCGGCGCGCCCGCGCCCGGCCGAACGATCCCCCACCGCACAGAAAGCGACCCGATGAACGCCCGCAACGACCTGCAATCCTGGCTCGACGTCCTGACCGCCGACACCGAAATCGTCATCGACGACGACGCGCTGACCCTCGTCACCGTCGACCACGACCGCGCGTCCACCGTGACCCGCTGCGAGATCACCGGCTACGACGACTACGACCGCTACAAACACCTCATCGCCGTCGCCTACCGCCGCGGCCCCGACTGGACCCCCGACGCCCAGCAGTCCCGCATCCTGGCCGAAGGCTGGTCCGACGGCTACGCCGCCCTGCAAGCCTTCGCCGCCGGCCAACCCGTCCAGCACATCGAGCCGCAGGCCCTCGCCGCCGATATCGCCGCCCTGCTCGACATGCTCGAACTCAGCCGCGACGACTGGCCCCACGAGGGTGAGCCCGGCCCGCAGATCGCCGGAGTCCGCGCCCTACAACGCCACATCGCGCAATACCTCCCCCACGACCCGAGCCACGAGGCGGGCCGCTGATGAACAACACGCCCGCCCTCCCCGCACTCGCGGCCCCGCCCCCACGCGCTGGCGCCGCACACCCCATGCCCGCTCCACCCTCCCGGAGAACCCACCATGCCCAACACCATGCCTGGCCCGGATCTGGCCAGCTACGACCACATCGTCATCTCGCTTTCCGGCGGCAAGGACTCCCAAGCCACCCTCGACCACACCGTCACCGCCGCCCGCGCCGCCGGAGTCGCGCACCGCATCACCGCCGTGCACGCCGACCTCGGCCGCGCCGAATGGCCCGGCACCGCCGCCCTCGCCGCCGAACACGCCGCGTTCTACGGGCTGCGGTTCGAAACCGTCGCCCGCCGCGGCCCGGATCTACTCGCCCGCATCGAAGAACGCGGCCGCTTCCCCGACGCCGCAAGACGGTGGTGCACAAGCGATTTCAAGCGAGGCCCGATCCGGCGACTGTTCACCGCGCTCGCCGCCGAATCACGCGCGGCCGGGATCACCGGCCGCCCCGTGCGGCTGCTCTCGGTCATGGGCCAGCGCGCCGAAGAATCCCCCGCACGCCGCCGACTGACCCCGTTCACCCACGACGGCAGCCGCACCTGCCCCTGCCCGCAATGCCACCACCACCGCGCACAGGGAATCAGTCCTGGCCACGGCGCATCCAACACCCGCAAACACGTCGACACATGGCTGCCCGCACATCACTGGACTACCGCCGACGTGTGGCGGCGCATCGCGGCCGCCGGAACCCGGCCACACCCCGCCTACGCCGCCGGAATGCCCCGCCTGAGCTGCATCTTCTGTGTACTCGCCTCCAAACCAGCACTCATCCGCGCCGCCCAGCTCGCCCCCGAACTCGCCGCCGAATACGCCGGCGTCGAGCACCGCATCGGCCACCGCTTCCGCCTCGACCTGTCCATGGCCGAGGTGATCACCGCCGCCGCGAACACGCCGCTGCCCAGCCACATCGACAGCTGGGCGGCATGACCCAGGGGGACAGAAACGTCGACGGCCGACCGGGACCACATCCCGGTCGGCCGTCGAACCGACACACGACTATTCGCCGCGAGCCCTGCGTTAGGGCTCCAGAGGCGAGCCGTCCAGGTTGTACCGCGGCCGCACGATCTGCCACCCCGTCGAGGCCGCGCCCGCACCATACGGGCGGCCTTCCACCACAGCCGCCACATCCTCGGCCGACACCGCGGTCAACGACGCCAGCACCCGCGCGGCCTCACGATCCACCGCCGACACATCCGCCTTCATCGCGCTACCTCTATCCCATTCGCGTACAACATCATTCCCCCGGAATCCCTGCACCAGGCGCAACGCCCAGCCCCACCAGAGTACGGCACTCCCGCACCCGCGCCACCCCACCGACACCACCACCACCACCACCAACGCCACAGCAGCCGACCCCGCGACCACCACGCGCGGCCGGCGGTCCCGCAGCCGATCACCCACAATGTGAGCTACCGCGACACCGAGCCGTCCCCCAGCTGCGCAGCTCCCGCACAATCACCTCCCAGCCCGGTGCCGCCGGAGGTGGTCACCCCATCCCGCGAACTCGCGCCGGAGAGGAACCCGGCGGCGCGCTGCGCCGTGCGCGGCCTCCGGCCGCGTGCCCCTGGGTGGTGGCGCCTGCATTATGTTCCCGCGCCCCTCCAACCTCAAGGGCGCTCCTACGTCGCGTCGGCTACGCCGATGGCCTGCGGCCACCCTTGACCTTGGAGCCTCTGCGCGAGAAAGGCAGGCGTCAGGGGCAGGCCGGTGGCCTGCCCGGGTGGAGGCGCACGCGCCACCACCCAGGGGCAAAAAGCCCGCCCACCCGGCGGACAGCCACCCCGCGAGTATAAAAAAGAACAATCGCCCCCCGATCACGCGGAAAACACCCGCGAGCGGAGCACAAAAACCCCGGTTGAACAGCGGAAACGGCGAAATATAGGTGTGAAAAACGTCACCCGCGCGGAGCCCTTTAAGAAATGCGTGATATGCGTGACAATACTATAATAGAGTATGTAAGTTGGTGAGAAACAGGGAATCCGAAACGGACGCCGCGCCACTTACGGAAGGGCTCGAAATGATCGACTACATCAAAATGACCGGCGGAGAATTCGTTTCCTCGGTGGCCGCTCTCTTGATGACCTCCACATACAGCCTGCCCGAAATCGAAAACTGCATCATCATCGGCATTCTTCACAGCGACGGAGTAATGCACAACTTCGGAGTTATCCCGATCGAGAAATTCGACGCCCACGACGAAAACACCATCGCAATTCTCGGCGGCAAGCACCACGGCCCCGACGACCTGGTCATGCGCCTGGTCGCCGTCGCCGACGCCGACCACGCCGCCCGCGCCGTGTTCGCCCTGGACGCTCTCGCCGACGCCATCGAGCGCGAAGGCATCCGCGTGCTCAACGTGATCATGACCCCGAAAATCGCCACCGGGCAGGAGTGGACCGACCTGCGCACCAAGGAATACGGCACCCTGCCCGACCCCGCCATGACCGCGCCCGCCCTCGCGGCCATCGTCGACGGACACGGCCCCCTGCCCGACCCCGACGACATCGCGCGCACCTTCGCCCAGACCACCCCCGCCGACACCGACCCCGCCCGCGCCGAGCACCGCGACAACCCCCGCCGATTCGCCAAAGACACCCTCACCGAGGCCCGCAAGCTGATCAGCGAATACGCGCGCACCTACGCCCCCGACTTCGCCGACCACTGGACCGACGGCGGAATCATCGGCGCGGACTACCCCGCCGACGAGCGCGCCCGCCTGCTCACCAACACCGCCGATGGACTCGCCGCCCGCGTCGGAGTGCTCGCCGAGGTATCCGGGTCCGCCCGTGACGCGCTGCTCGGGCTCGCCCTGCTCGACATCCCCGCCGCCGCGCGCATCTACTCCCACATCGCCAACCAGCTCGACGGCATCCGCCGCTCTCACATGCTCGCCCTCGCCGGAGTCCTCTACCACGTCGACGGCCGCCCCTACTACGCCCGCGAAGCCCTCTACCTCTCCGGAGCCGCCGCCCTGATCGAAGAAGGCCACCTCTCGGAAACCATGCCCGTCATCGCCCGCGCGCTGCTCGCCGCCGCCCGCGCCGACGTCGAAGCCGACACCGCTCGCCGATTCCTCGCACTCGGACCGGCCGCCGCCAAGCGATTCGGCATCGACACCCCCGAATTCGACCTCTACCCCGCCGAATAACCCGGCCACCCCAGACGGACCCCCGACCCCGGGGGTCCGTCCCCGGCCCGGCGCAGCGGAATCGGAACTCCGCTGCGCTCCGTGCTGTGTCTTCTCGAGGCGGACAGCACCCAGCCCCACCGGTTCCCCGCCCGGCCCGCTCGAGCACACCACCCACACCCACACCTCACCACCCGCGCACACCACCGGCCGAACACCCGGCCGTGGCCCTTATCGGCAACGGCCGCAATCGAACTCGCTTCGCTCGCACAGAACACATCGCGGCCCACACCCGAACCCCGCCGGCCCCGGCCCCGACTCACCCAACACCCCGACCCCACCGGGGCCGCGGAGCGGCCCCGCCGGGCCGCTCCGCGGACCGGCGCAGGCCACCGCCCAGCCTCATCCGAACCGCCACCAGCCACACACCCGAAAGACCAGAACAATCTCGACACCACAGGCGGATGCGCCGCCATCCTCATCGACCACCAGCCCACCGGCCACACGATGCTCGCCACCAACAGCTGGGACGGCTCGCTGGCCAGCACCGACGACGACCGCGTGCACTGGTACATCGGTATCTACGCAGGCGACGAACAGATCTCCGGCCACAGCGGACCCAACCTCGAACAGCTCTACCTCACGGCCACAACCCAACTCGCCACCAAGCCATAACCGGCCCACCCCGAACACGACAACGGGGCCGAGCCCACCGGCACCGGCCCCGCACCCCAACCACTCAGCTACAGATCGATCCCACCCTCACGCGGAAACACCACATCGAACCGCACACCCTCCGGCAGCGACTGATACCGCATCGGCTCACCGGCCACCACCCCGGCCACATCCTCCGCAGACGGAGCCGCGAACTCCACCAGCATCCGCGCCGCCTCCCGCTCCACCGCCGAAACACCGCTCACAACAACCATCCTTTCCCCGATCAAGCCGCACCGACCGCGCATCCACACGCCCGCCCCACCAGCCTACAAACCTCGCCCAGAAGCGAAGCGGCATCCACGCCGGACCACAACCATCACGCACCCGGCCGCCGGTTCCCCACCACCCCGGAGCATCAGAGCTACCGCGACACAGAGCCTGCCCGGCCTGCGCAGCTCCCGCACAATCACCTCCCAGCCGCATTACGCCGGAGGTGCCTACCCCGGCACCGCACCCCGCGGCCGCCACTCGCTCACCCGAGTCCGCGAGCTCCGCTCGCGCGGCGGTGCGGGCATCAAGGCGCCGGCGTGTCCCTTCGATCGGCCCGCCGCGACGATCGCACACCAGAAACCGGTCCGCCAGGTCGTACGTCCTCGCTGCGCTGCGGGCGCTCCACCTGGCACACCGGTTTCTGGCGTGCACTCTCTGCTCCAGGCCGACCGAAGGAACACACCGACACCGCCCCTCCCTATGCCTTCGCCCGCACCACCGAACCGCCTCGCGGCCTGCCGGCCGCGCACGGGGGCTCCGCCCGCCGGACCCCCGCTCCTCGCCGGAGAGGCAGGCACTCCCAAAGGCACGAAAAGAAAAAACGCAAGCCCCCCAACCAAAAAAGAACAGTGAAAAACACCACCCCCGCAAAACCTCTCTAGAATTGCGTGACATGCGTGATAAACGTAGAATAGAGATGTAAGACAGAGAGGAAAGGCAAGGAAATGGAAACCACCACCCCCGAAATTCCCGCGTACGAGATGCCCACGAACCCGCTCGAAAAGAAGGTGATCACCGAAATCATCAAAGGCATGGTGTGCCGCCAGATCAGCGACCCCGCGACCGGCGCAATCCTCGATGTTCGCACCTGCGCCGCCCTCATCGACGGCGACAACGTCCGCGCCGTCCGAGACCCGGAATTCCTGCGCACACTGCTGGACAACGACGCACACCGCGCCGCAATCCTGAAGGCGTGCCCCAATATCCGGGTCTACTACGCCCGCAAGCCCCGTAAGAAGAAGCCCACCCAGTAGACCAGCACCCCGCCGCCGCATACCCATCTACAAATTGCGTGACATTCGCAAACAGAAACACACCCGAAGGGATTTGCATATGAGCGCCAACAACCACACCGGCGGCGGATACCAGTTCTGCGCCTGCCGAGACTGCTTCGACATCGCGATCAGCCCCGACGGCACCCCGGTTCTCTGCGGAGAGTGCAGCGACGCACAGTGCGAGATCAACGCCGGTGAATGCCAGCGCGAAGACGCCTACACCGAGGGATTCGACATCCCCGAACCCGCCGCATAACCCGCCGACCACCGACCCCCACGGGTGCCGGGCACAGGGTACGTGCCCGGCACCCGCCAGAACCCCACCGCCACAGCCGAAAGGGCACCCGATGACCACCACCACAGCCGACAGCGAATGCGGCCACAACAGCGGATGCGGCTACCGCAACCCGCCGTTCTACCCCGAACAGGAGCAGCTGAAGCCCGGCGAATTCTGGTGCTACGACTGCAAATCCGTCGTACCCGACCCGATCGAGGTCGCCCGCCTCCACGCCGCCGCGCAACCCTGCCTCCGCAGCGGGCAAGGCAACTGCCGAGGCGAGGTCAGCGCCCGCCAGTCCTACGGCGGTACCGGAACCACGATCTACGAATGCGCCCACCACATGGACGAATCCGCAGAACGCGAGCAGGCCCTACGGCAGCGCTACCCCGAGCACCAGCCCGCCGATTTCGACCCCGGATACGCCGGTGAATCCTGGTACGAAGACGACTACTGAAATCGCCCGCCCATCATGGCCAGAATAACGCGAATAGTCCCCGCCGGAGATTCCGACGACGGCGACAGGGGACGACCCCGGGGCGAAAAGGTAGTGGAGTTGTCCGACGTGGACGGCGACACAGTAGCCGTGTTCGACCTCGGTACGACCTATCACCTCCGGATAGTCGGCGACGACGGATACCGATACGCCGAATTACCGCCCCTCATCCTGCAAACTCTCGCCCTCCAAATCCTGGCGCACGAAAACAAGAAGAACCACAACTAACGCGCCCGCACAGAAAAGGAACCGAACCAATGGGAAAAATTCAGGGAAACGTAGCCCGAATCTCGGAGCTGCAAACCTTCCAGAACGGAGACCGCACCCGCACCGCCGTCTACATGACCGTCATCGACAACCACGACCGCAGCGACGGAAACGGCGGCTACCAACCGGCGGGCCGCACCGTCTACGACGTGTGTTTCTCCCGGGGAACGATGGCCGAGCGCGTACGCGGCAGCTTCCGAGTCGGTGACCCCGTCCTGATCTGGGACGACGACGACAAACGCCGAACCACCCTCAACACCAGCCGCCCGAACGGCGAACCCGAGCCGGTGATCAAGGCACAGGGCATCGATTGCGCGCTGTCCTGCCGACACAAGATGCTCGCCGACCTGTCCGCCGCCCCGGCCGCCGACCTGTCCGCCGCAGCCTGACCACCGACCAACACCGCAGGCATCGGGCACAGGGTACGTGCCCGATGCCTGCCCCGAACACCGGAACGGACACAGACACCATGCACAGCCGCCCCGACATTCACCCCCTGTATCGGCCGATCGACGAACACGACGCCCAGGAGCAGGCCCGCGCCGACGCCTACCGCGCCCGAGTGCGAGACGCCGCCCTGCGACTGGTCGCCGAGATCCGCGCGGAACTGCTCACCCTGCCCCCCGAACAAACCGGATACCGCATCGGCCTACGCGGCTGTGTCCGCTCCGAGGTCCGCCGAGCCGCCGAGAACGGCGCGACCCGCGAGCAGATCAACGCCGCCCTGACCAACCCGCCCACCGACCCCGAAGGACACCACCCGGTGACTACCGAATTCGTTCGCTTCACCCTGCCCAACGGCAACTATGCCCAGTGGATCGACCACGGCACCGACCGGCCCGCCCTGGTCAACCTCTACAGCCGACACGGCTATTTCACGGGCATGGACCGCACCAGCTACGAGACCGACGAGACCACCGCCCAGGCCATCGCGCGACTCACCGCCACCTACCCCGACGCCCACATGTCCCGCCTCAACTGGGACGAAGCCGCCCCCGGCAAACCCTCCCAGTACCCGGCCGCCGCCGCGCCGCAGACCCCCACCGAGGAAGGACAGACCCGATGCTGATCGCGCGCCGCCCCCCGATCGACCACCCCGCCCGCGCCCGCCGCCTTGTGCAGGTCTGGCGCGTCGAAGACCACGGTTACGGGGTCGAGGTCTGCCAATTCCTCGAGCAGATCGACCACACCGCCGCCACCGCAGAAAGCGCCCTCACCGCCGCCGGTTACACCGTGGTCGGACCGTGGACGCCCGAAGCCGACGACGACCAGGCATGCGAGCGAATGCCACTCGCCGTCGACGGGCGCGGATTCCTCATGCGAATGTTCCGCCTCTACGTCCGCCCCGGCGCGTGCCACGCCGCCGACCCCGAGGCCGCCGCAGTCGTGCAAGCCATCCTTTCGCGCTTGCTGTCGTTCGGCATCCCCGCCGACCCGGCCACGCTGCCCCACCACTACCACGAGGCCCTACGCGGACACCTCGCCACGCTTCGCGACCGCGCCACCCGGCCGCGCCAGCCCGGCGACACCCCGCCCGAGGTGTGCCACCGCGCCGCCGACCAGCTGGCCCGCATCCTGCGCACGCTCGAAGTCGAGCACGCCGACTCGTTCTAACCCCCACGCATTCGGCCCGTGAGCACACCACACCCACGGGCCGAATGCGTGACAAATCCGAACAGAAAACGTCAATCAGGAGACCGCGAGATGATCGCCGCCCAGCCCGAACCGTTCACCTTCACATTCACCACGCCCCTACTGCCCGGATGGCACCGATTCGCCGCCCTCATCGCCCGCCGCGACATCGCCCGCGCCGTCCGCGAGGCAGGCGAGCACGCCGCCAACCTCGGCCTTCTCACCAGCCGCCGCCTCGAAATCGCCGTCACCTGGCACACCCACGAGGGCACCGACCGAGGCCACCTCGCGCCCACCGTGCGCGCCGTGCGCGCGGCCCTCACCGCCGTCGGAATCGACCTCACCCGAGCGCGCGTCACCGCCAGCGCCCACGCCACCACCCAGGCACTACGCCCCGGCGCGCCCGCCCTGGCGTTCCCGGCGCTGCTCGAGGCTCTGACCCCGCGCGTCGTGGTCACCATCTCCGAGGACGAGGACGACTAGAGCAACCCGAGCACCGCCGGCCGCACCGCACCGCGGGCGGCCGGCGGGAGCCCCGCGGATCGGAACTCCGCTGCGCTCCGTGCTGCGCCTATTGAAGCGGCCAGCATCCAGCGCCCCCGGCCGATCGCGCCGACCCGCCCGAGCACACCACCGGACCCACACACCACCACCGCGCACACGCGCCCGATCAGCCCCGGAGCCCAACCAATGAGCCGCCCCAGCGCCGAGCACGCACCCGACCTCGCCCCGCTCCGTCTCCGCCTCGCCCCGCTGCGCTTCCGCATCAGCCGCGCCGACGATGGCGCCGACACCTGGACCGCCACCTACAGCGAAGCCGACACAACGTCTGTGCTGCGCCGAGCTGTCCGCACCCGGCGCGCCACGGTCGAGGCCCGCCGCAACGGCGGATTCGTCCTGCAATGGAACGTGCACCGCCTCACCGGCGACACCGTCACCACCACAACCGCCACTATCACCGCAGAGCCGATCACCCCCGCCCGCCTCACCGCGACCATGCGCGCCGACCTCGAGCACATCGCCGAACACCCCACCCGGGCACGCTGGCGCCCAGACGGAAGCCTGCACGTCGGTTTCCTCGGCCGCATTCCGCCCGCCACCGCGCGGCGGCTCGCCGACCGCGGACTGATCGCCACCGAACCGGAGAACCGCCCGGCTGTGCGGCTCACCCTCGCCGCGCGCCTGGCGCTGCTTGCCGAACAGCACCGCACCACCACCGCCGAGCCGCGCGGCTGGCATCGGCCCAGCGATTACCTACGCCCCGGCGAATGGCCCACCAGCGCCGGAAGCCACCGCCCCGGCGGCAAGAGCGGCAAGGTCTACGACCGCCACAGCTCCGCCCGATGCAGCTGCGGCGAGTTCTCCGAATTCGCCGAGGACCGCCGCGACGCCGCCCACCTCGCACGCCGCCACCGTCAGCACGTCGCGGCCGCCCTGGTCGCCACCCTCTAGCCGCGAAGGACACCCCGCCATGCCCATAGCCACACTCGACGCCCCGGCCGTCGACCGCACCGCCGCGCGCATGCTCGACGCCCACCGCCCGGAAATGGAACTACTCGCCGAGATCGGCGGCCGCCCCCGCATCATCAACACCGGCGGCGGATGCCTGGCCATCGAAGCCGACGCAGGCCCCGCCGCCGATCCCCTGGGCACGCTGTATCTGCTGATCACCACCGAAGACCACTACCTAGCCACCGACCGCGCCGACATCACCGAATGGACGGTGTCCCTCTACGACGCCGCCGACGATCACCGCGCGATCTCCTACGCCGACGGCCCGACATTCCTCGACGCCTACCGCGCCGCATGGGCCGCATTCCGCGCCGGAGACATCATCGAGTAACCGGCCGAACAGTGATCCGGATCACTACCAATCCAATTGCGTGACATGCGTGAAATGCGTAAGATTTATTAACAGAAGGACAGCCCGAGAAACGGAGGCGAGCAGCAAAAATGGGATACCGCCGGAAGAAGTACACCCCCGAACAGCGCGCCGAGCGCGACGCCGCAGACAAGGCCATCAAGGACGCCGCAGACGAGAAACTGACCGACCCCGAAGCCGTCGCGGCGATGGTCGGGCAACTCGCCCAGGCCACCTCGCCGAAGCTGCTGCGCTACTCGCTGCGCAACGTCGCGATGCTCTGGAACCAGGCCGAGGAACGCGGAATCACCCTCACCGACGTCGACAGCTTCAAAGGCTGGAAGGCCCGCGGCCGCAGCATCCGCAAGGGCGAGCGCGCGCTACGCATCGTCGCGCCCAAGGGCACCGAGAAGGCCGAAGGCAGCGACACCGCCGAGCCCGAACCCGCCGAGTTCATCACCGTCGACACCGACGACCAGGGCGACGAGACCGCAGCCCGCACACGGTTCCGCATGGTGGTGGTCTTCGATATCTCCCAGACCGAAGGCATCGAGGATTTCGAAGGTGACCCGGTCGAGGTCGAACCCGTCGCCGACCCGGCCGGCGTCGTCCGCGCGAACCTGACCACCCAGCTCGAGCGCCTGGGCTACGCCGTGGCCACCACCGACGACGAGCAGCCCGCGCCCGTCGTCGACGACGACGCCCACGCCGTCACCGTGTCCGCCGCCCGGCCGGTCGAGCAGCTGGCCCAAGCCGTCGCCGAGCTGATCACCCGCCCCGCCGACCAGCGCCCGCGCCCCGTCCACACCGCCACCAGCACCACCGCCACCGAGCCCCGCCCGGCCGCCGCGCCGGGAATCCCGCTCGATCTGGGCGAGTTCGGCGAGGGCCGCGCCGTCGTCGAGATCGACCACGACAACGGCCGCGCCTACTACCGCGTGACCGGCCCGAACGTGCGCGGCTGCTTCACCGTCGCATGGTACGAACCCGCCGAGAAACGCGAACCGCACATCGTGAACGTCATCTACGGCCACGACAACGGACGCGGCGGCCCGTGGGTGCACGGCGGCGAAGGCGAGAAGCGCCCCGAGCGGCCGACGGTGAACGGAATTCGGCTGGTCGCCCAGTCGACGCATATCACGCTGGCCGAGATCGAGACCATGCGCACGATCTACGTCATGCGCATGGTTGCGGGCCGCTACAACCCCTACAGCGAGCGCGTACCCGACCGGACCGAGCAGCGCACCCGCGCCGTCGTGCGCGCCATCCTGCGCCACTTCGCCCAGCTGCCCGAACTGCCCGAACTGTTCGCGCGCGCCGCCGCACTCGACGCCCCCGCGTTGCAGCGAATCCACAACGAACGCGCGGCCACGATATCCGCGCACATCACCAGGCTCGAGCACGAGCGCGAGGAGGCCGAAACACAACGCCGCTACTACGCGAGCCTTGCCGCCGGAGGCGAGATCGACGGAACACAGCTCGAAATGTTCTCCGCCTGACCCACCCCACCACCGAACCACCCCGGGCCGACCCATGCCCTCAATGCGTGACAAACGCAAACAGAGAAGGGCGGCCCGGGGCATCGACAGGCACCGCCGCCGGTGCCCCGCAGAAAGGACGCCCCCGAGATGACCACCAACGCCCCCGAATTCGACCGAGTCTTTACCGCCCGCAGCGGCCGCCCCTTCACCGTCCGCTACGTCCCCGCAGGCTCCCCGCTCATCACCGCCAGCGGCAAACTCCGCACCGACGCCGCGCCCGTCGTCGAGTTCTACGACGCCGCCCAGATCGGCACCCCCGCCGCGCACGGCCACCCCGCCGGACAGTTCACCGGCGCGAGCTACCACGTAGACACGCTGCTCAACCCGGACGAGCGCGGCACCGGCAGTTTTTCACTGGCCGGAAGTGTCGACGCCTGGAAGATCGACGCCGACACCCTGACCGACATCCGAGCATGGACCGCCGAACACGGCACGCCCACCGCAGCGAAAGCGCGCAACCTGGCAGGCCACCCCGCACGCAACCGCGGCCGCCGCGCCCAGCGTCACGCCGAACACTACGGCCCGGCCGAAGCGTTCCGGCCCTACACCGCCCCGGGCGGCATCGAATGCGGCTGGTACGCCGTGCGCGGCACCGCCGATTGCGGCCACGAATACACCAACATCGACGCCGACGGCCGCGCCGGGATCGGCACCGGCTACGGCGTCGACTCCGAGACCGATCTGTCCTACTGCTACGGCTGCCTCGACGACCGCACGCGCGCAGATCTCGACGCACTGACCCACGGACCCGGCCGCGTCCTCGCCTACGTCGCCAGCGACGGCCGCACCCTGACCACCTGGCGCGGCGGCGAGCTGGCCCGCGTCATCGAGCACCGGCGCGGCCGCCGATCGGACTCGTGGAAATTCCAGCGCGGGCGCCGCACCTACTACGGCCGCAACGCAGGTCCCGGAATGGCCGTCATGGTGCGCGCCTACAAGGACACCGCGGCCGCCTAACGCGAGCCCACAGCCCCGCCGACCGACCGCGCCCAGGCGGCCGGCGGGAGCGCCGCGAATCGGAACTCCGCTGCGCTCCGTGCTGCCCCTCGAGCGGCCGGCACCCAGCCCCCTCCGGCCCGTCTCGCCGACCCGCCCGAGCATCCCACCGAACCCGCACTCACCACCGCCGTAAGGACACCTCCAATGCCCCCGATCACCCTGCTGCACCGCCGCCTGATCGCCCTCGCCGTCGAGGACTACGCCCCGGGCTACGCCGCGCCACTGCACTGCCCGTGCGCCGCCCACGACGCCGCCCGCTACGTCGCCGCCTACGACCTGCCCCCGCTGGTCCCCCTCTACGGACTCAAAGCCCTCGAACACGCCGCCCACCTCCACATCCAGCACCACCCCGACCTACTCGCGCGCACCCCCGCCGAATGCGCAGCCCGCCACGCCGCACGCGAACGCGAAGGCCAACGCCTCGCCGCGGCCGCCATCGCCGCCCACCGGGCCGGACACACCCAGCGCGCGGCCCTGCTCATCGACGACGCCGAGCTGATCAATCCCCGATTCGACTGGAGCGGATACCGCGCCCTGCTGCCCGCCGCGCCGATCCTCGCGGCCGCGGGATAACCACCCGGGGCCCACCCGTGCGCAACCCGCCCGGACAAGGCCCGGACAACCCTCACACGGCGCGAAAAATACTGCGCCAGAACGGAACCGACGACAATGGCAACCGCACAAAGCCGTCTATACACTCGAGAGCAGCGCGCCAGCACCCCGAGGAGACCATCCGGCCGGCGGTCGCGGTTCGCCGAATCGGCCGCGGGAGGACGGGGAATGCAAGCACACAGCACCGACCCCGCCGAGGAAACCCCCGACCTCCGGATAGCGCCCGAACCCGCCGAAACCGACCCCGAGACCGACGTCTACGCCGCGATCGCCGAACACCTCGAAGCCCGGACCATGGTGGTCGCCAAACCGGAAAACCACCTCGTCGCCGCCCTGCTCAACGCCTCCACCGAACAAGCCGCCGAAGTACTGGCCATCGTCGCCGACACCGACATCGAAGGCTACCTAGCCTCAGTCGTCATCCGGATAATCCGCCAACTCGTCGACACCGGAGCCGAGCCCACACCCCAAGCCGTCGTAGCGCGCGCACGCGGCCCTCTCGAACTCGACGGCATAGGCATGTACTCCACACGCCCGTCACTGCAACGGCTCGTGCTGTACGTCTCCGAGGTCTACACGATGGGCATGCCGGTCCGCCCCTGGGCCGACGCCTTCCAAGTGGTCGAGGACAGCTACCGGCGGTCGTTCGAAGAAGTCGGCCGCCGCATGGCGCAGATGGCCGAGGCATGCGCAGACGTCGAAGACCTCGAAGAGATGACCGGCAACGCGGTGCGCCAATGGCGAGCGGACTGGCACCGCCTACGCCGCCTCCGCGCTCTCGCCTACCCGGCCCCGGCCAAGCAACCACCCGACACCGAGCCCGACGCCGAGCCGCCACCCGAGCACGAGTAGCCACCGCTGCGCGAGCACGAGCACCAATATAGACAATGTGTGATTTGCGTGATATGCGTGATGATCATAAAATAGAGGTGTGCCGGGCACAGGGTACGTGCCCGGCACACCTCCAACGGTCCGCCGAGCACACGAAAGAACGACCACCACATGAGCACTCGCGTATTCGACGACGCGCGCCGACGCCAAGGGTTCCGCGACCAAGCCCACCTCGACGCCTTCTACGCCTACTACGACCACGTACACAGCGACTGCGCGGTGTGCGGCACGCCCGGCCCGGCCCACTGGAACCAGGCCGATGCCTCCTGGCAGCCCACCATGCAGATCTGCCCCACCGGCCGCGAACTGAGCGAGCGCGCACGATGACGCACCCGAACGCCGCTCCCACGTTGACCGCCGAGGAAATCGACGCCGCCACCGCCAACCTGCGCGCCCTGCTCAGCTGCACCATCCCCTCGGTCACCCGGATGCAGCGAGCCATAGCCGACCTGACCGACAGCGCGACCCGCGCCGAGGGATACGCCCGCGCCGCGGATATCGAAGCCGAGCAGTGGCCACCGGAAACCGAGTACGCGCAGCAATGGCGCGCCAAGGCCGAGCACTACCATCGCGCGGCCGCCATCGCACACGCGCGCACCGACGTGGTGCGCGCCTGGATGAAGTCGACGACCGGCCGCAGCCACACGCACCGGTTCGCCGCACATCCCCTCACCGGCAACATCATCTGTTCGTGCGGGATGACCGAGGCCGCAGCCGAAACCCTGGATCCGGACTTCGTCACCTCATGCTGCGGATGTTCGGTCGACAAGAACGGGCCCGACGGCCGCCCGTTCAGCCTCACCCCCGGCACCGTCACCTACTGCTTTGCCTGCCAGGGCGACAGCCCCGTGATACACCGCGACCAATGGCAGCCCGAAGTATGCGCCGCATGCGGGAAAACCAGCGCCGAGGCCGGTTGCCCCGGCGGCTGGACATTCCACTGGCGGACCAGGCACTCGGACACGCTGTCGGCCCAATCCTGCGGCGGGGAGTGCGCCGACAAGATCGAAGCACGCCGCAAACCCAGCGGCATCCTCTACCGAATCGCCCGCTCGGTTTCCGGACACGTCAAACCCGAACCGCCGCAATAGCGCCACCACACCACACCCCACCCGGGCCGACCGGCCGGTGCCCTCACGGCACCGGCCACACCCCCGGCGGAACTCCGCTGCGCTCCGTGCTGCCCAGACGCGGCACGACCGAGCCCCGCCGGCCAGCGCAGCCGTCTCACCCAACGAACAGAAAAACAATGGCCCCTGGTCCGCGCCGCGCGTGGACCAGGGGCCATTGCCGTTGTCGCCGAATGCTACGCAGTCAGCTCGTCACCGCGGGACTCAGCATCGCCCGCCTGCTCTCCGGCCGTAGCTGGCGCCGCAGCGGGAACAACCGAAGCCACCGCCCGCGGTTCCGATCGAGGCTTTCCCCGACCACCCTGCGCCGCACGGGTTTTCGGTCGCGGCTTCGACGGTGCGAGCTTCACGCCGTCGACCGTGAGGCCGAGGCGCTTCAACTCCGCCTCATCGAAACCTGCCGCGATCGCCTCCGCGTAGTGCTCGCGGTAGGTCTCATGCACCTCGAGCACCGAGGCCGCGGCAGCGTGCAAGGCGCGCCCCGCCGTGATCTTCCGCTCGGCTTCCGCACGAACGGTTTTCTCGAATTCCTCCAGATCCGCCATGCACCAATCCTACGGACGCCCAACCACATTCCCCCGCTCACGACGGCGACCGCTCCGCACCACCTTCCGACGGCAGTCGCAACAGGACAGGCCGGCCCGGTATGGCTGCGCCCAGATCCGCACGCACGAAAGGACCCCCGGCAGCCAGCACCACCACCCGACCCATGCCACGCACGCGCGCTCAACAGGACCGCGCGGCGCTCCACCACGCCCAACGAACGAGAACGGAGCACATTGTGTCCACCCCCGACGAATTCTTCCTCTACGTCTGCGCCACCGATGCAGCAGCCCGGCCCGATGCACGCGAGGCGTTCGATCGCGCCCACCGATGGTGGGCAATCGAAATGGACATGGCCTACTTCAAAGACCTCGACCGGTACGGGCAATGCCCCGTCGACGACGAGAAGCCCAACCACGAGGACTACATCCGAGGCACCATCGCCTCACGCACCGACTTCATCACCGTCGCAGACGCACCACTCACCCTCACCGCAGCGCAGAACCTCGCCGCGCAGCTGCGCACCGAACACCCGATCGTCGCCACCTCGCGAGACCTCGCCGGAGCCATCCCCGTACGCGGCGACATCGTCTGTCACCACGTCGATATCCCGATCCCGGAACGCGGCCTCACCGAAGGCTTTCGAGCATGGCTCGACCACGCGGCCGCGAACGCGGTAGCCGCCGCCTACCCGAGCGAAGCGCTCGAGGAGATCGGGTTCTACTACCAGCACCAGGACGACGGAATCGAGCAAGTCCGCGCCGACCTCTACACCCGGGGCACTCCCGATCAACACACCGGCTGGGCATTCTTCGCCTAGCAAGCTCCCCTGTCCGGCTACCGGACTCCCGCCGCGGCCGGGCTGGTAGCCGGACAGGTCCGGCGGCCGCCGCGGGCCGCATCCCCACCTGCGGCCGCCATCATCAGTCGCACCCCAGCTCAGCGAGCCCCATCGAGGCCGCTTTGAACCGGCATCTCACGTCTACAGATTTGACGCTCGCGGCAGGCCGAGGGCCGAGCAAGTTATAGAGTTAGATAATCTAAGTGGTGCAGAAGATTGCGCCCGCTCTGCAACCATGCTGCACTGGATGTCGACTGGATCGAATGAGATAGCGGCACAAGGAGCGGGGCGGAATGTCTGACGAGCCGACAACCACTCCCTCGGTCCCGCGTGCAGTGCGACTGCTCGGACGGGCCTCTCGCGATCCGCATTCTGCGCGGGCTGCCAAACGGAAGCGCACCGCAAATCTCCCCACCGGTCCGCGTACGCAGGCGTACCTGGTCCGCGTCTCCGAAGAGGAGAAGGCCGAGATCGAACATCTCGCTTCGCTGGCGGGGGTAAAGGGCCCCCGCCTACTGCGAGAGTCCGTGTTGGCACCGCAGGTGCCGGTTTCTGCTGACGAGTTCCGCGAGCTGGTTCACGAACTCTTCCGAGTGCAAAGCGCCCTCCGCGGACTCGGCAACAACGTCACACAGATTGCGAAGGTCGTCAACGCTACGCATGAACTCGGCGACAAGGCCGACGCGCTCGAGCATCTGCTATCAGCTGTGCAGAGGTACGCCGATCGCGCCGGCGCGGCGATCGAGGTGGTGACGCGCTGGTGATCCCCAAGATTTCCCGCGGCGCGCGTATGAGTGGCCTGATCGCGTACCTCGTCAGCGTTGGTCCCGATTTGGACAACGAACATGAGCACCCTCACATCGTTGCCGGACATAGTTCGGTCCTGGGGCTCGGCTTCTCCGGTGACCTCAGCAACGTGCAAGCGTTGGCTATCGCGCGCGAGATCGACGCGCCGCGTCGCGCTTTCAATGTCGATGTCCCGGTCCCGAACTACCTCCGCGACTCGGTGGGTAAGACGATCGTCGATTCCGACGGTCGGCCGGTGGTGAATCCGCTCCAGCCAAAACGTGAAGGCAACGTATGGCATTGCTCGCTGAGCCTGCACGCCGACGAAGGGCAGTTGCCCGACGAGAAGTGGAGTCAGATCGCGGGGCAGTTCATGGCCGCGATGGGTTTCACCGCGAACGAGTCCGGCCGCGCTGACGCGCGATGGGTCGCGATTCGGCATGGACTGTCGGCCAAAGGCAACGACCACATCCACATCGCGGCCAGCGCCGTGCGCGAGGACGGCAGCACCGTCAACACCTATCGCGACTACGCCCGCGCCCAAGAAGCCTGCAAGCAGCTCGAGGAACGTCACGGATTGCGCGTGGTGCTCGGACGCCACGACCAGCGCACCATGCGCGGATATCACCGCGCCCATCTGTACGCGGCCGCACGGGCTGCGGGCCTGCAACGAGGAGAGGCCAAATCAGCTATGCGAACCGGAGTGATCGAGCCGCCCCGCGACCGACTGGAGCGCGTCATCCGCGCTTCCCTGGCCGCATCGTCACGCGAAGCGGACTTCGTGCGCACCCTGCGCAGCCAAGGAATCCTCATTCGTCGATCCCGTGACCCGCACACCGGAGAGGTGCGCGGCTGGTGCGCCGGCCTGCGCCCGACATCCGGACGCAGCGGACGACGCTCGGCGCCGCCGGTCATGCCCGGCGGAGGCTCGATCTCGCCGGACCTCACCCTGCCGCGACTGCGGCACAACTGGAAGGAATCCCCCGAATCCCAAGCGGAAGCCGAGCGGGTGTGGCAGGAAGCTGAAGACGCGCTCGCCCGCTACCTCGAAGGTGACGACACCGCCATCCCGCAGCCCGCGGCCACACTTCCCGAACCGCTGACCCAGGCACCGACCCAATCCGAGATCCGCGCCGCGATCACGCAGCTCGAACAATGGGCCAACCGCGTCAACGCAATCCCGGCCGCCGACACCGTCAGCTTCACCGCCGCCGCCCGCCAGGCCGCCGGAGTCTTCGCGGCCTGGTCGCTCCAGCACGAGACAAAGCCGGGTCTGATGGCGCGAGCGGCGCGAACCCTCAGCACCTATGCCAGCGTGCCCGCTCATCGCGATGGCCCGGTCCCGGACTCCTTCCCGATCGGCGGTGTGACCGGATGGACCACGATCCTGCTCGCCGCACGTCGCGACGCCAACCCGATGCTCGCGAATCTCGCCGTGCTGCAACAGGTCGGCCGAACCGTCAACGCAATCTCCCGCGCCGCGATGGCTACCGGGGAGGCCGGCCGCGCACGCCAGCTGGCCGACCTGGCAGCCCGCGAACTCGACGGAATCCACCGCGAGTTCGCGGCCGTCACAGCCACCGAAGCCGCGCCTTCCCCCACGCAGCAGGCTTCCGATGCAGCCCGCATCGCGCGCACAGCGAAGCGAACCGGCACCGACCGCCCGCGACCTTCTCAGGACCCGCGCCGCGCCGAGAACGAGCCGCGTCGACAGAGGCCACATGCTGAGCCCTCCAGGCGGACCGCCGATTTCGACATCGCGCGGTTCATGCGCCTGCAACGCCCCTCGGCAGAAGCGACCCAGCGCTCCGAGGAGCCAGAGCAGCCAGACATCTACGGCGCCACGGCCGACGACACCTCCGTAGGCACGAGCCGCGGCCCCGGCGACCGAGAGGCCGCGCCCGAGCAGAGCACGGAGCTGCCCCGGGAACGTCCGAGCGGGCCGCAGCACGACACAGGCCGCGACCACGACCGCTGAGGACAGGGCGCCGCGCCCGGCACTCGCACCGGCTGTACCGACTCAACGGCTGCCCCGGCTGAGCCTGGCGCGCTGAGCGCCAGCCAAACAGCAATGATCACGGGAAATCGAAGCTGAGTTGCGCGGTCGGCGGCGCCGACCGACGAACGTTCGACCGGGACTCGTGCATCGCTGAGCGCAGAGCGCGGACCCGAGGCATGCTCGTGTAGTTCTGGCCCATCCGCGCCGCCACCTCCGCCAGCGAACACCCCGACAGCAACAGCCGTTGCTCGACGGTGTTGCGTAGCGTCGATGGCGAGATCTCGAGCCCCGCCGC
The DNA here is from genome assembly GCF_001612745.1 of Nocardia amamiensis NBRC 102102. Classification (GTDB taxonomy): domain Bacteria; phylum Actinomycetota; class Actinomycetes; order Mycobacteriales; family Mycobacteriaceae; genus Nocardia; species Nocardia amamiensis. The sequence continues at coordinate 22,035 of NZ_BDBA01000059.1, forward strand.
GCGGCCGAGGGTCGCCACCACGTACTCGATGCCGGTCTCACTCATCCGCGCCCGCCGCGACCTCGACACGAGCAACGCGCGCTCGCGGCTCTGCCGTCCGAGCGTCGACGCGCGAACAGCTCGCCAGCCCATCAGCACCCACGTCGTGGCCTGACTCAGCGGCACATCGCGCGACTGTCCGTCCGGCGCCGTCAGCCGGACCGACCCGGCTCGCGACGACAAATCGGCGTCATCGATGTCGAGCCGGCGCAACTCCGAGACCCGCGGACCGACATCCAACGTCAGCGCGATCAAGGCGTAATCGCGCGGCCCGCTCGCGGCCGCTTCGTCCAGCAGCACACTTTGCTGCTGCTCGGTCAGAGTCTTCGGAACCCCGGGAATCACCATGGCGGGATCGACCAGCACCGGACCCATCTTGATCGACTCGTAGAACGCCCGGATCGCCGCCAACGAGACATTGTGGGTCGAGTCGTTCGGCGCGACTGCCATCAGCTCAGCCAGATACTCCGACACCGCGCGGTCGCGTGCGGGACCATCGGTCAACGCATCCGGATGCTGACCGTGCTCAACCAGCCATCGCAGATACAGCCGAGCCCGCTTGTAGTACGTCGTCTGTGTCGCCGGAGAGAACTCCGAACCTGCCAGCCACAAACGAAACCCGTCACGCAGCGGACCCACCAAACCAGCAGGCCCCCGAGCATGCAGCGCAGCCAAGTCACCCCCGGTCAGACCCGCCGCCTCACCACCCACGATCTCCACCTCCACAGCCTGGTGACCACCAACAATGGCAGAGGGCACCGACATATCGGGCGGGCTCGAGTTACCCCCAGCAGGGCGCGCCCGAGCTGCGGGTAACTCGAGGCATTTGCGTGCCGTGGGAGGCGGCGAACATCGCTCACCGGCGGAGCCTCGCCCGAAGGGGAATGGGCGAGGTTCCGCCGGCCGCGCAGGCAGACAGCCCGGGGAAGGAATGTGACCCCAGCCCGCCTCAGCGGGCGCGCCGTCTGCCGTCACCCAGTGTTGCCGAAAAGCGTCGTCTGCGCGACTGCCGGTCCACCCACACGGCAAGTCTCTTGACAGCCGCTTAAAATTCGCTTTAGATTCGCCTTGATGGGATCGAGGTCACGTCGAGCCTGGTCATCGGCACCCAGCGAAGTGCGATCCGGCAACGGAACGAAACCCTGCTCAGGGGGCTCTGCTTCTGGGGTGACCTGCACCCGCCGCCCGCAGGACAAGCCATCTCTGGAAGGCCCGACGAATGACCCTCACCGCAGCCCGCTCCCCCGCAGCGGCCATCCCCCGCGCCAGCTCGCTCCCTCACCATCAGGCGGTGATCGTGGGCGCCGGATTCGGCGGGCTCACGATGGGCGCCGAACTCAAAGCAGCGGGCATCCACGACTTCGTCATCCTCGAGGAAGGCGCCGATGTCGGCGGCGTGTGGCGCGAGAACACCTACCCCGGCTGCGCCTGCGACGTGCCCTCCCACCTGTACAGCTTTGCGTTCGACCCGTACCGAGACCCCCGCATCCGCTATCCCGGACAGCCCGACATCCTCGCGTACATGCAGACCGTGGCCGAGCGCCAGGGTCTGCGCGAGCACCTGCGCACGACCACCGCGGTCACCGCAGCGGACTACGACGACGCGGCCGGGGTCTGGACACTGACCACGGCCGACGGTGCACGCCTGCGCGCAGGAGCGGTGATCTGGGCTGTGGGCCAACTCCACCGACCGGCGATGCCGTCGATCCCCGGACTCGACGCCTTCGGCGGCCGCGCGTTCCATTCGGCACGGTGGAACCACAACGTGGACCTCACCGGCCATATCGCGGTGATCGGCACCGGATCGTCCGGAACGCAGATCGTCCCCGAGCTTGCGCGCACAGCCGCCTCGGTGACGGTGTACCAGCGCACACCCGCCTGGATCCTGCCGCGACCACGCGAACGCTTCGGGCCGCTGACCCGGTGGGCCCTGGAACATGTCCCGGGGCTGCACCAGCTCTATCGCGCCGGCCTGCACCAGGGAGCCGATCTCACGCTGGCGCCGATCATGCACGGCGGATGGTCGGCCCGGCCAGCGACATGGGTCGCTCGCGCGCACCTGCGCCGCCAAGTCGCCGATCCTGCCCTGCGCGGCGAACTCACGCCGCGCTACCGCATCGGTGAGAAGCGGATCCTGCTCGACAGCAAGTTCTATCCGGCACTGCGACTGCCGCACGTCGAGCTGGTCACCGACCCGATCGAGCGCATCGCAGTCGACGGCATCCGCACTACCGACGGCACGCATCGACCCGCGGACGTGATCGTGCTCGCCACCGGGTTCAAAGCGCCGGAATTCCTCGGCGGCATCGAGATCCGCGGCCGCGGCGGTGCAGACCTGCATCGCCAGTGGGCGAGCACCGGCGGGCCCGAGGCATACCTTGGTCTGGCCGTGCCCGGATTCCCCGGCATGTTCATGATCGCGGGGCCGCATTCGTTCACACCCGCCCATTCCAATCCCGCGATCAAGGCCAGCCAGGCGCGCTACATCGCCCGCTGCCTGGAGCACAGCACCGCGCTTGGCGCGCCCCTCGAGGTCAGCGCCTCGGCGATGACCGCCTACCGGCGATGGCTCGACGGCGCGCTCGCGAGCACCGTGTGGCCCGACGGTGTGGCCAGCTGGTTCAAGCAATCCGATGGGGTGATCACCAATCCCTGGCCGGCGTCGGTCAAACGGTTCGACCGGATGACCCGACTCGGCCCCGAACATATCTTCGTACCGGTGCCCACCTCGCGGACGGCGGCCGTGACAGCGAGGCGGTCGGCATGAACATCCTCGACGCCCCGCAGCGGGGCACCGCGGTAGTGATCGGCGGCGGCATCGCCGGAACTCTGGCCGCCTGGGCGCTGCGCGGCCTGGCCGAGCGCGTCATCGTGATCGAGCGCGACCACTACCCCGAGCGGCCCGGCTTCCGCCCTGGCGTACCCCAAGGGCGTCATGCGCATCTGCTGCTGCACGGCGGGCATCAGGCCCTCGAGGAGTTCATGCCCGGCATCCGGGAGGAGCTGATGCAGGCCGGTGCGACCAGCGTCGCGATGAGCGGTGATCTGCGCTGGCTCACCTCGGCCGGGTGGATGGCCACCCACGCGAGCGATCTCGCGTTCTTCAGCTGCACCCGGCCGGTCTTGGATCACATCGTGCGGGCCCGGGTCTTCGACGGATCCGGTACGCGGCTCGTCGACGGCACCGAAGTGCAGTTCGTCCAGGACGCTCAGGTCGTCGGTCTCATCGGCTCGCCGCACGCTGTGACCGGCGTTCGATTCCGCAAGCGCGGCAACGTCACCGAGGTCAGACAGCCCGCGGAACTGGTCGTGGACGCCTCCGGCCGATCCACGAAGCTGCACCGCTGGCTCTGCGAGATCGGGGGCAGCCCGGCACCGGCGCAGACGGTCGATGCCGGGATCGTCTACACCACGCAGATATTCGAGCGTCCCTCCGCGCGGCACGACTTCCGGGCGCTCTACCTGCAAGCAACGCGCGAACAACCGTGGACCGGTGCGTTGCTGCCGGTGGAGAACAACCGGTGGATCGTGTCTCTCGGCGGGATGCGCGGCCACGAACCCGAGCCCGGCGCCGACGGATTCGAGAAGTTGCTGACGCAACTACAGTTGCGCGATCCGATTCTCAGCGAGACGCTGCGCGAGGCCCGTCCCGTCAGCGGGGTCCGTGAATTCCGGCCCGGCTCGAGCGTGCGACGACACTACGAGCACCGCGCCACCGCCGCCGGCCTGGTCGCCCTGGGTGATGCCCACACCACCTTCAATCCTGTCTACGGCCAAGGGGTGTCGGTCGCGATCAAGGGCGCGCAGGCCCTGCGCGCCGCGGCGCAACGCCACGGCGGCATCGGCTACACCGCTGCCCGTACCGCCCGCCACCGCATCGCGGCGGCCTCCCGCGACGCCTGGCTGATGTCCTCGGCCGAAGACGCCCGGTATCCGGCGACGATCGGCGGTCCCTCGGGGCGCATCATCCGCGCCCAGCACCGCATGCTCGACCACGTCTTGGCCCGCGCGACCACCGACACGGCGGTGACCGCCGCGTTCGAGCGGGTCATGTCGCTCGTCGACCGACCCACCGCCCTGCTACGACTCGACATCCTGACCTCTGTCCTGACCGGGGGCCACTGAGATGCACGCATTCACCGATCGCCTGCCCGATCCGCCGCTACTGACCGAACGTCCGCTCTCGATCGCCATGCGGCGGCTCGCCCCGGGCGACGCCCGCGCCACCACGGAGCAGCGCGCGGCCTACCTGCGGCACTACACCCACCTCGGCGACCCCGAAGCTGACGCCGTGGTCGCGCTGTTCCGTCGCCTGCCGACCGGTGAAGGCCGTGCCCTGTTCGAAACCGCGCTCGAACAGGGCATCGACGCTCTCGAGGATCCTCCGGACGAGCTCGCGGAATTCTTCGAGTTGGTCGACGATGTTCCGTACTGGGTCGACGCCGATCAGCTCGATCTCGCCTGCCGGGTCATCGGGCGCACCGGGCTGCTCGGGGTGACCTCGCTGTCGATGCTGGCGTTGTGCGGCGGCTACCTGGCCTCCCGGGTCGCCAAACCGCTGGTCCGCACCGGAGAACTGGAGCAGATGGCGCCGCGCCGGTTGGCCGAAACGATGTCCTGGTGGGCGGATGTGACCACCCCTGGCGGTATGGGTCGGTTTGCGCCGGGCTTCAAGTCCACGGTCCGGGTGCGGCTTATGCACGCGCTGGTGCGCGCCGGGCTGGCGCGCCGGCCGGGCTGGGACCGCGGCGCATGGGACCATCCCCTCAACAATTCGCAGCTCGCGGGCACGATCATGCTGTTCGGGGTCGCTCACCTCAGCGGATCGCAGGCGTGCGGGATGCACTTCACCGCCCGGGAGAAGCAGGCCGTCTACGACCTGTGGCGCTACGTCGGGCACGTGATGGGCGTGCGCCCGGAGATCCTGCCCAGCACCGAGCGCGACTTCTGGAAGATGTTCTGGTTGCAGGCCGACTACGAATTCCGCGCCCCCGACCAGGATTCGCGGCGCTTGGCGCAGGCCCTGGTGCGAGCCATCGGCCCGATGGTGGCCGGGGCCGGTACCGGCCGACTCGATCGCCTCGCGCGCGCGACCGCCACCGACCTCATGTGCGCCTACGCCCGGCTGCTCCTGGGCGGCCGCAATGCGTCCCTGCTCGGCCTACCCGATCGAAAACTGTTCCAGGGCACCGTGATCGCCGCGGCCACCACGATCAAGATCCTCGAATATCCCCGCCGGGTCATCCCCGGGGCGACCCGCTGGTGCGAGGAGGCAGGACGACGCAGCCAGCGCGCGATGACCGACCGAATGATGATCGCCCACCGCGCCGATGGCAGCTACGCCCGCCACGACCGCCTCCCCGGTCGCGCCGCGGCCACAGCATCAGCGGCACCAGTCTGGTGAACCCGGCCTGGTTCGCCAACGCCGTGGGCACCTCGGCCTTGCGCCGCCGCTCGGTGAGAACGTCGCCCATCGACGAGGCAGGAGTCAGAACGCCGGCGATCTTTGGCGCAACACGTATGGGGCCAGGGCCGCCCCGTTTCCTGGGGCGCAGAGGGAGGGTTTCCTTGTCGGAGGTGATGAGGATACATTGGGTCAAACTTGCCGTATTCGCCCAGCGTGCAAGCTATTCGGAGAGATGTCGCTCGACCGATTCGAGCTTGGTGTTGAGGGTGTCGGTATGTCCGGGGCGCAGGTCGGCTTTGATAATGATGGTGGCGCGTCCAGCGGTTTGCATGACGGCGTCGGTGGCGTCCTTGATGACGGCCATGACTTCGTCCCAGTCGCCTTCGATCTCGGTGAAGCTTGCCGCGGTCCGGTTGGGCAGCCCGCTGTCACGGATTACCCGGACCGCGGCCGCGACGTGAGCGCCGACATCTTCACCGATACCGACCGGCGTGATCGAGAATGCTGCGAGCACAGTTGTTTCCTCCTGCTAGAGCCGACATGCAATCAGAGACTATCCAGCAGCTCGGCGGTTTCCTCGCGGAGTTCGGCAACCGGGCCGCTGGCCTTGATCCGAGGTTCTGTGGTGAGCCGGTGAATGCGGCAAATGTCGTGGACCACTCGTGCCGATGTAGTGCCGCGCGCATCAGCGATGACCTCGTGTGCTAGGCGTACACCGTGTTCGGCTTCGCCGTGGCGAAGATGCAGGGCGGCCAGTTGGGCGGTGCTGCGCAGCCGTGATCGTGCGTGCGCGTCGGAGAGGCTGCGCGCGGATTCGAGCCTGGTCATGGTCGGGCCGAGTTCGAGTCCCCGCTGAAAGGACAGGGTGAACAGCCCGTGCGCGAGGTCGGAGGTGAGCAGTTTTTCGCTGTAGTAGGTGGCGAATCCCTCGTGCGCTAGGTCGGGGTGGTCTTCGTCGGCGGCTTCGCTGAACAGCGACTCGGCTTCGGTGACCGCGCGAACGCACTCGCGGTGATTGCCTTGGGCGCCGAACGCTCGGGCTTTCACCGCGGCGATATCGGCGCGGCGCAGTAGCGACAGCTTGTCCGCCCTAATCGCGGCGATGCCGAGTTTGTCCAAGGCGTAGTCGAGGTGACCGAGGTAGATCGCCTGGCGGGCCATACAGGTCAACAGGGCTGCCCGCAGCCACCGGGGGCCGTCGTCGCCGATGAGGCTGTGGCCTTCGTTCCAGTCGTTCTGGGCGCCGGCGTGGTCGCCGCGGTCGTATCGGGCCCAGCCTACGACGCGGTGGAGGGTGGCTACCGCAGCCTTGAGCTCTCGCTCTACCGGCGGTGTCATCGTCGCCTGGAGATATTCGCGGGCACGTGCGAGCTGCACGGTCATGCCCTCGAACGCGCCGTTTCCGGCGTCGTCGCCTTGGCGGAACTCCTCGGCCCAGGCGTTGACGCGCTGAGCGTGCTCGGTGCCCACGCAGCGCGGCACGGTGCGGCTCGTCGAACGGATCGTCGGTTGCGGTGCTGGTAGGGCTGCCAGTACGGGGACGGCCGCCAGTGTCCGAAGGAAACCCTGCCGATCCACATCGACCTCCTTGACCCGAGCCCGAACGGCCCGGTGGCTCGCCAATCCGAGCTGACCGGGCGTGGCGCCGAACAATCGACACAACGCCTCACGGTAGCGAGCATGAGGCCACGACACCGACCCGTTCACCAGCCGCAACACTGAGTCCCCGGTGTAGAGCCCGCGGCGTCCGGTTGACCGTTCGACGAGATCGTTGATCTTGTCGGCGACTTCCTCATAGGTCCATCCTGCGTCCCGGATGTCTTGGTACAGCAGATGATTCCTACTCGGTCGGGCCACGATCACCCACCTCCCGCGCCGTCGCCGAGACGACTACTCGAGCCTCACAACTGTCAGCTCATCGTGCCGGTTTGTCCACCCAGCAGATTCGGTTTTCGCCGAATCCGCTGCGCTGAGCGCCACGGCTCGCCCGACCCAGCAGATTCCCCAGCATTCCGGCGACTGCGAATCTGCTGGGTGAACTGCTGTGGTGGGCCGACCCGAGAGCCTGTCAGTCTCGAAACCTGAAGTTGCACAGCCCAACTGGCTCGGCTAGCGCCAGCCGAGGCGGCCGAATCGCCGCCTGGACGAGACACACGGGCTATCGGCCGTGGCCTCCCACGAAGCCTGCACCTCTCCCCCTGCGGGGCGCGAGGTCGCGGGCCGCGTTCGGCGGCTTTCGACAGAAAGGCGTTCGATGACGATCCCCCCAGAACCGGTGTCGGCGGTAGCCGGCGCGACGCACACGCCAGCCCCATCCTTCGATGCGGAACAGCAGTCGCGAGCACGGTCGCGGGTCGCCTACGACCATCGACCGGTCGCCGAGTTGCTGGCCGCAGCGGTCGGTGAGCACGGTGATGCTCCCGCGGTGCAGGACGGCCAGGTGGTGATCACCTACCGGGAACTCGATGAACGCGCCGATCGGCTCGCCGGGCATCTCGCTGCTGCCGGTGCGCGGGTCGGGGACATGATCGGGGTGTGCGTCGGGCGGTCAATCGCACAGGTCGTCGCGGTGGTCGCGGTGGTGAAAGCAGGGTGTGTCGTGGTCCCCCTGGACCCGGCGTACCCGCCGGATCGGATCGCGTTCATGCTGGCCGATTCCGGTGCCGGGATCGTGGTCACCAACCCCGGCCACAGCGACGCCGGCGAGCTGGAACCAGTACTGCGGCAGGTCCGGTCGCTGCCGGTCACTTCCGACGGCGCCGTGATCGGGCCTGGCCCGGCGGCCGTCGCGGCGAGCGCGAACGTGAGCGTGGCGGCGCCGGTGTACATGATCTACACCTCCGGCTCCACGGGCCAGCCGAAGGGAACCACGGTCAGCCACACCGCGATCGCGAACCTCCTCGCCTGGCACCGCCGCACCTGGCTGTCGCAACCCGGTACCCGGGTGCTGCTGTACTCGCCGATCAGTTTCGACGTGGCCTTCCACGAGATCTTCGCCGGTCTGGCCACCGGCGCGACGCTGGTCGTCCTCGACGAGTACACCCGCACCAACCCGATCGCGCTGCTCGAGTTCGCCCGGACCCACCGGATTCAGAAGTGGTACATGCCGTTTGTCGCCTTGCAGCAGGTCGCCCAGGCCGCGACGACCGCCGCGCAGGTACCGGCCGATCTGGTGGAGGTGATCGTCGGCGGGGAGATCCTGCGGATCACTCCGCCGATCCGGGAGTTCGCGCGGCGCACCGGGACGGTGATCCACAACCACTACGGCTCCACCGAGTGCATCGACGTCACCACCCACACCCTGTCCGGTGACCCCGCGACCTGGCCCGCGGTCGCGCCGGTCGGGCGCGCCAGCGTCGACAACATGGCCCTGTACCTGCTCGACGACACCCTCACCCCGGTCGAACCCGGCGGGGTCGGCGAAATCTACTGCGAGGGTGACTGTCTCGCCCTGGGTTACCACGGCCGTGCGGGGTTGACCGCGCAGCGCTTCGTGGCCAACCCGTTCGGTCCGGCGGGGTCACGGCTGTACCGGATGGGCGATCTGGGCCGCGACACCGGCGGCGGGGTCATCGAGTGCATCGGCCGCGCCGACAACCAGCTCAAGATCCGCGGCTTCCGCGTCGAACCCGGGGAGATCGAAGCCGCCCTGGCCGAGCACCCCGCCGTCGCCGAATGCGCTGTCATCGCCGACCGCGCGTCCCACGGCAACGCCCGCCTGCTCGCCTACGTCGTGCCCACCCCCGGCGCCGAAACCGCCGATCTGGGCGCCGCGCTGCGTCGGTATGCCGCCGCGAGCGTGCCCGAGCACCTGGTCCCCGCAGTGGTGCATGTCGTGGCCGCGTTGCCGCTGACGCCCAGCGGCAAACTCGACCGCAACGCGCTGCCCGCATTGACCCGCGCCGCCGAGGACTCCCCTGCCCGGCCGCTGACCGAGACCGCGGCCACGGTCAGCCGGATCTGGTGTGACCTGCTCGAGGTGGACGACGCCGACCCCGACACCGCGTTCACCGACCTCGGTGCCGACTCGCTGATGCTCGTGCATGCCCACCAGCGCCTCGAGGCCGCGTTCGGGCGGACCCTGCCGGCCACCCTGCTGTTTCGCGAACCCACCATCAACGCGGTCGCCCGACAGCTGACCCGGCCCGACGACGACCAGCCGACCGCGCCGACATCCACGCCCGGCGGCGACGCAGTCGCCATCGTCGGGATGGCCGCCCGGGTACCCGGCGCCGACAGCCTCGACCAGTTCTGGTCGAACCTGTGTGCCGGTGTCGAATCGATCGCCCCGCTGACCAGCGCCGAGGTGGCGGCCCTGCCCGCCGAGCAGACCAGCGACCCGAACTTCGTCGCCGTCGCCGCCCAGCTCGAGGGCATCGAGGATTTCGACGCGGAGTACTTCGGCATCAGCCCCGCCGAGGCCGCCGTGACCGATCCCCAGCACCGGCTGTTCCTGGAAACCGCCGTCGAGGCGATCGCCGACGCCGGGCTGAGCACCGACCGGGTCGCGGTGTTCGCCGGGTCGGCGATGAGCACCTACCTGGTCAACAACGTCCTCCCAGCGCTCGGTACGGACGTGTTTCTGAGTCACCGCAACTTCGACCGGGCCGCTGACCTGCGCATCGAGGCGGGCAACGCCGGAGATCACCTGCCTATGCGGACCTCGCATCTGCTCGGGCTGCGCGGCCCCAGCATCAACGTCCAGGCCACCTGCGCGACCTCGCTGGTCGCGGTGCACCTGGCCAGGCAAGCCCTGCTGGCCGGAGAATGCGACGCCGCCCTGGCCGGCGGGGTCACCGTCATCACCCCCCAAGCCACCGGCTACCGGTGGCGCGACGGGCTGATGGTCTCGCGCGAGGGCCACTGCCGCCCGTTCGACGCCGATGCTGACGGCACCGTGTTCGGCAACGGGCTCGGCGTGGTCGTGCTCAAGACCTTGTCCAAGGCGCTGGCCGACGGGGACCGGATCTATGCGGTCGTGTCCGGATCCGCGGTCACCAACGACGGTGCCGACAAACCCAGCTACACCGGCCCCAGCCTGGCCGCCCAAGCCGAGGCCATCACCGCCGCGCACCGCGCCGCCGGAATCACCGCCGCCGACATCAGCTACGTCGAAACACATGGCACCGCAACACGATTGGGTGACCCGATCGAAATCGCGGCCTTGGCCCGCGCGTTCGGGGCCAGCACCGACCGGGCCGGTCGGTGGTGCGCGATCGGGTCGGTGAAATCCAACATCGGACACCTAGACGAAGCCGCCGGGGTGATCGGGCTGATCAAGACCGCACTCAGCCTGCACCACCGCCAGATCCCACCCAGCCTGGGATACCGCGCCCCCAACCCTGCCGCGGACCTTCCCTCGACACCGTTCTACGTCAACACCACCCTGCGCGACTGGCCTGCCGAGCCGGACCGGCCCCGCCGCGCCGGGGTGAGTTCCTTCGGCATGGGCGGCACCAACGCTCACATGGTCCTCGAACAGGCCCCCGACATCGCCCACCCCGGGAAGCCGGTGCCTGACCGATCGGTGCAGGTCCTGCCGATCTCGGCACACAACCCGGCCGCGCTGCGCGAACTGGTCTCGGGCTACAGCCGACTGCTGCACGACGCACCGGATCGCTTCGCCGAGGTCTGCTACACCGCCGCCGCGCGCCGCCACCACCGCTGTCGCGCCGCGATCGCCGCCACCGACGCCGCAGCGGCCCGCGACCAGCTGGACCAGATGCTCACCACCGCAGACCTCGGTGAGGACGCAGGAACACCGGTGGGGCCGCTGGTGTGGCTGTGCACCGGGTACGGCTCGCAATACCCGCAGATGGGCCGCGCCCTCTACGAGGCCGAACCGGTGTTCCGGGAGGCCTTCGGCGAGTGCGCGAGCATCGTCGCCGCCCAGAATGGTGCGTCGCTGACCGACCTGCTCTACGGGCACACCCCGGTCGCACGATTGTCGGACCCGACCACGGCGCATCCGGCGATCTTCGCGCTCGGTTACGCCACGGCCGCGCTGTGGCGGTCCTGGGGTGTGCACCCGGACCTGCTGATTGGGCACAGCCTCGGGGAATACCTCGCCGCCACCTTGGCCGGTGTGTTGTCGACCTCGGATGCGCTGGCGCTGGTGACCGCCCGCGCCGAGCTGGTCGAAACCCTCACCCCGCCAGGGAAAATGGTGCAGCTGGCCACCGACACGGCCACCGCAGAAGCCCTCGTCGCCCGGTGGGCCGACACCGTCGCGGTCGCTGCCATCAACGGCCCCGAAGCCGTCGTGGTCTCCGGCGCAACGCCGGACATCGACCGGCTCGTCACCGAGTGCGGCCGCCGCGGCATCGCGACCCGGACCCTGCCGGTCTCGCGCGCCCTGCACTCCCCGCTGATGGCCCCCGCCGCGGCCGAACTACGGCGCGTCGCCGAATCGCTGACCTACCACCGCGCTCACGTCGACCTGATCGCCGCCAGCACCGGCGCGCCGGCCCGCGACTCGGATTTCGGGCCCGACTATTGGGTGGCGCACCTGAGCACACCGGTCCGGTTCGCCGACGCGCTCACCACCGCGGACCGGGCCGGGGCCGCCACTTTCCTCGAAATCGGCGCCACTCCCGTCCTCACCGCGCTGGGCCGCCGCGTCCTGCCCGGTTCCGGCAGCGCCTGGCTGTCGAGCATGAGCCCACGCGACCCGCTGGCCGCCTACGGTGCGCTCGCCCACCTCTACACCGCCGGCGCTGAGGTGGCCTGGCCCGCCGTGGCCCCGCGCACCAGTCGCCGAATCCCGGTGCCTGCCTACCCCTTCCAACGACGCAGGCACTGGATCGACCGCCCCGCCGCCACCATTCCCGCCAGCGCGAACACTGCCGCTGCCCCCTCGTCATCGGAGACCGACATCGTGAGCTGCCCCCAATTTCTCGATCTGACCTGGGAACCCGCACCCGGAACCGACAAGGCCGACACCGCGGGAACCGTCGTCGTCATCGGCCCGCCCGGTGACCTGGCCTCCCGGGTCGTCGACAGTCTGCGCGCGCAGGGACGCGGATGCGCGCAGCTGCGCACCAACCCCGACCGTCTGCCCACCGCCCGGGAGCTGGCCAGCGAACTCGGCCGCCTGTCCACCCCCGGAACCCGCCTGCACCTCATCCTCGCCGACACCACGCGCACCAGCGGCGACGACCCCACCGACGCCCTGGCCCGGGTCATCGACACCGCACGCGCCATCGTGACCGTCACCGGCACCACGACGGTGACCGGGCTGTGGCTGCTGTGCGCCGAGGGCGATGTACGCGCCACCGCCCTGGCCGCCCTGGCACGCACCATCACCGCCGAACACCCCGAACTCACCTGTGCCGCGGTCACGGTGCCATCGGCACCGACCCCGGCGGAGATGAACGCGCTGATCTCGTGCCTGCACCGGCACAGCGCCGGTGAAGCCTGGACGATCCGGGCGGGCCGTCTGCTGCGCGCTCGCCTGACCACCCGCCGAGGCGACGACGGCGAGCTCGTCGACGCGCTCCCGGTCCGCGCCGAGGGCACCTACCTGATCACCGGCGGCACCGGCGCGCTCGGACTGCACGTGGCGTTGCTGATCGCCCGCCGCCATCCCGCCCGGATCGTGCTGGTTTCGCGCAGCGGCCATCCCGCCGACGCCACGGTGTGGAAACAGCTGCTGTCCACCGGCACCGAGATCGAGGTGGTGCGCGGCGACGTCGCCGACGCGCACCTGCTCGCCGGTCTCATCGACCGCCTCGGAACCGGGTTGCGTGGGATCGTGCACTGCGCGGGAGTCCTCGACGATGCGATCCTGGCCCGCCAGACCCGCCAGCGCATCGCCGCGGTGCTCGCGGGCAAGGTCGGCGGAGCGTGGCTGCTGCACGAACTGACCCGGGAACTGCCGCTGGAGTTCTTCGTGCTGTTCTCCTCGCTCGCCGCGACCATCGGCTACCCCGGCCAAGCCACCTACGCCGCCGCCAACGGTGCCCTGTGCGACCTGGCGCGCCACCGCCACGACCACGGTCTGCCCGCTCTCGCGGTGAGCTGGGGCAGCTGGGCCGGGCGAGGGATGACCGGCCGGCTCGACACCCGACTGCGCGAGCGCATCCGCGACGAGGGCGAAGCGCTGCTCGACCCCGCCGCCGCGGCCGCCGCGCTGACCGCGATGCCGGGCACTGGCCCCCACGTCGCGATCGCGGCCGTGGACTGGGACCGCTTCGCCGCCACCCGCACCTACCCGACCCCCGTCCTGGCCGCACTCACCCACCTCGCCAGCCCAGCCACCCCGGCCTCCACGCCGCCTGCGCCCGTCGCCGCGGCTACGCCCGAAACCGATGTGGCACAGGCGATTACGCGAACCGTCGCCGAACTTCTGGGCGTCAGCCCGGCCGAGGTCGACCCCCACCGCGGGTTCACAGCGCTCGGGATCGACTCGTTGAGCGCGCTGGACCTGCGCACGACATTGCAGCACCACTACCGCGTCACGCTCCCGGCGACGGTGGCCTTTGACCACCCGAACGTCGCCGCCCTCACCGAGCACCTGACCGGCCTGCTGGCCACAACCCGGCCGGCCCCGGTCCCGGCACCCACCACCACGCCGACCGCACCCGGCACCGGCACGGGCCCGGAATCCGGAGAAGACGCCGAGATCGGCGACCGGGTGGCGGTGATCGGGATGGCGCTGCGGTTCCCCGGCGCCGACACCGTCGCCGGATTCTGGGAGCAGTTGTGCGCCGGTACCGACGTGCTGGCCCCGATTCCGGGCGACCGCTGGGACATCGACGCCTACTACGACCCGTCCCCGGCCGCGCCCGGCAAGATGACCGTGCGCCACGCGGCCACCCTCGCCGACATCGACAGCTTCGACGCCGCGTTCTTCGGGATCTCCCCGGCCGAAGTCGCCCGGATGGACCCTCGGCACCGGATGCTGGCCGAGACGACGTGGCATGCGATCGAGGACGCCGGGATCGACCCGACCACGTTGCGCGGCAGCGACACCGGTGTCTTCGTGGGTGCCGACGAATTCCTCAACGATCACCTGCGCCGCTTGGACCCCGCCGATCTGGGCACCGACCCGCACGTGGCCACCGGCGCCACGCTGAGCATGGCCGCGGGCCGCCTGTCGCACCTGCTGGGCTGCCACGGCCCGAGCATGGTGCTGGCCACCGCGTGCTCCTCGAGCCTGGTCGCCGTCCACACCGCGATCAGCGCGATCCGGCGCGGCGAATGCGACACCGCGATCGTCGCCGCCGCCAAACTGCTGATCGACCCCGTCGAAACCGTCCAAATGTGCAAGACCGGCGCGCTGGCGCGCGACGGGCGGTCCAAGGTGTTCTCCGCGGCCGCCGACGGGTTCGGCCGCGGCGAAGGCGTCGCCGCGGTGATCCTCAAACGCCTCGACGCCGCACTCACCGACGGCGACCCGATCCACGCTGTGCTGCGCGGCTCGGCGATCAACCACGACGGCCCCAGCTCCGGGCTGACCGTGCCCAACCCCCACGCCCAGACCGCGGTCATCGACAAGGCGATGCGCGACGCCGGGGTGAGCCCCGACCAGGTGAGCTACCTCGAAACCCACGGCACAGGAACACAACTCGGTGACCCGATCGAACTCGGCGCGCTGTCCACCGTGTTCGCGGGGCGCACCACGCCGCTGCTCATCGGGTCGGTCAAAGCCAACATTGGCCACCTCGAGGAAGCCGCCGGGCTGGCCGGGCTGATCAAGACCGTCCTCGCCTTGCGCACCCGGACCATCCCCGCGCAGCCGCACTGCGAACCGCTCAACACCAACCTCGACTGGGACACCCTGCCGGTGCAGGTGCCCCGCGCCCTCACCTCGTGGCCGCCCGCCGCCCCGCTCATCGCGGGCGTCTCCGCGTTCGGCATGTCCGGCACCAACGCCCACGTCATCATCGAAGCCGCACCCGCACGCCGAACATCACGTAGTACAGGGGAATTCGTGTTCCCGGTCTCGGCGCGTGACGACGCCGACCTGCGCGCGGCCGTGGCCGGGCTGGCGGGCGCGCTGTCGGTCGACCTCGACCCCGCCGAGCTGGCCTACACGCTGCAAACCGGACGCCACCACTACCCGTGCAGGCTCGCCGCCATCGCCTGCTCCTCCACCGAACTGGCCACCCTGCTCGCAGGGGTGCTCGACGGCACCTACACCGGTGCCGACGTCATCACCAGCAGCAGCGCTGCGGGCCCACTGTCGGCGGCCGCCGGGCCCGCGCACCGCGCCGCGAACGCCTGGTGCGCCGGCCAGCAGGTCGACTGGGCCGCCTTCTACGACACCACCCCGGCACGGATTCCCCTGCCGGGCTACCCGTTCCGCCGCACCACCGTCGCCGCGCCCACCACCGCACCCCGCCCAGCCCCTGTGCTCGTGCCCGCCGACGATCAGCCGCCACGCCCGGTCTGCGACGCTGGCAATGCGGATGTGGCCCGCCAGATCCATGCCCGGGTCGCGGACCTGCTCGGCTACGCCCCCGACGACCTGGACCCGGACAGTGAGCTGGCCGGCCTGGGCGCGGACTCGATGACCTACACCCGCATCGGGCACTACCTGCTCGACACGCACGCCGTCACGGTCAGCTTCGACGAACTGTTCGATCGGGCCGTCACCGTCAACGCACTGATCGAGATGGTCACCGCCGCGGCAGGTCCGCGCGAACCGCACACCCCGACCACACCCGCGCCACCCACACCCATGACCCCGCCCGCCGCGACCGGCGTGCAGGGACCGGCGTCGCTGGGCAGCGCCACCGAGGCGGCCACCGAGGACCTGTCGAGCGCGCAGCAGCGGTTCGTGGCCGGGTTCGTCGCCGACTACGCCGCCCGCACCGCGACCTCCAAACACGCGGCCGCGCAGTCGATGCCGGTGCTGGCCAACTGCCGCGCGGGCAGTTTCGTGCCCGCCCTCAAGGAGATGACCTACCCGATCGTGGCCGCCCGCTCCGACGGTGCCCGGTTCGTCGACCTCGACGGCAACGAATACCTCGACATCTCCATGGGATACGGGGTGCACCTGTTCGGCTACAACCCGCCAGCGCTCACCGCCGCGCTGCGCGATCAACTCGACCACGGCATCCACATCGGCCCGCAAACCGAAGCCGCCGCACGGGTCGCCGCGCAGCTGTGCCGGCTCACCGGCACCGAACGGGCCGTGTTCTGCAACTCCGGCACCGAGGCGGTCAACGCCGCGCTGCGCTTCGCCCGCGCCGCGACCGGGCGCACCCGCTTCGTCATGTTCGCAGGCTCCTACCACGGCTGGTCCGACACCACCTTGGCCCTGCCCGCCGGAACCTCGAGGTCGCTGCCCATCTCACGCGGGATCGGCGACGGCGCGATGGGCGATGTGATCGTGCTCGACTACGGCAGCGAGGAATCGTTGCAGGTGATCGCCGAACTGGGGCCGAGTCTGGCCGCGGTGCTGGTCGAACCGGTACAAAGCCGCCGCCCCGACCTCGCCCCCACCGAATACCTGCACCAGCTGCGCGAACTCACCCGCGCAACCGGTACCGCGCTGATCTTCGACGAGATCATCACCGGGTTCCGGGTCGGGCCGCGCGGCGCCCAGGGCTGGTCGGGCGTGGACGCCGACCTGGTCACCTACGGCAAGATCCTCGGCGGCGGCCTGCCGATCGGCGCCGTGGCCGGATCGGCCCGCTTCCTCGACACCGTCGACGGCGGCGCGTTCACCTACGGCGACACCGTCTCCGCCCCGACGACCCCGACGACGTTCTTCGGCGGCACCTTCAACAAGAACCCGATGACGATGGCCGCCGCCGCGGCCGTGCTCGACATACTCGAACACGAGAGTCCCCACATCCAGCACCACCTCGAACGCAAGGTCGCCTGGCTGGCCGAGGAATTCAACCGGTTCTGCCGCGCCGAGGGTTTCGCGATGAAGATCGTGGCGTTCTCCTCGCTGTTCCGGTTCATCCCCGACCACGACTACCGGCTGCACCGCAGTCCCCTGGCGCACGAGTTGTTCTTCGCCATGATGGCCCACCACGGCATCTACATCCTGGAAACCCGCGTGTGCTTCCTGTCCACCGCCCACACCGACGACGACCTCACCCACATCCTCGACGTGGCCACACAGTGCCTGACCACCCTGCGCGAGCACGGATTCTTCCCCGCCGGACCCCAGAACACCACCGCACCGGCACCCGCCGCCCCGCCGGCGGTCTCGCTGCCCGGCCGAGCGGCGCAGGGCAGCAGCGGCAGCGTGCTGGTAACCGGGGCCACCGGGTTCCTCGGCACCCAGCTGGTCCGCCGACTTCTCGACACCACCGGTAGCGAGATCACCTGCCTGGTGCGCGCCGATGACGACGAGCACGCCCAACGACGAATGCACGACGCGCTCACCCACGCCGGGGTGAACACCGACGCGCACCGGCGGGTCACGGCCGTGGCCGCCGACCTCACCCGCCCCTCGCTCGGGCTCGACCCGCACCGCTGGAGCCAGCTCGGCGAAGCCGACGACATCTTCCACTGCGCGGCCTTCGTGCACTCGCTGCACCCCTACGACCGGCTCGCGCCCACCAACGTCACCGGTACCGGCGAACTGATCGCCCTCGCCTGCGCCCGCCAGCCCTCCCGCCTGCACCACATCTCCACCGACGCGGTCTTCGACGCCTACGGCTACCACCGCTACCGCAGCATCGCCGAAGACCTGCCCCTGGCTCACCGCGACAGCCTCTACGGCGGCGGCTACGCCGAAACCAAATGGGACGCAGAAGCGTTGGTCACCGACGCGCGCGGGCGCGGGCTGGGCGCGGCGATCTACCGGCCTGGCGCGCTGCTGGGCGCCACCGACGGCGACGCCGGACAAGTCGACGACTTCACGCTCCGGTTCCTGCGCGGCATCATCACCCTGGGCCTGTGCCCCGACATCGAGGCCACCATCGACCTGGTGCCGGTGGACTACGCGGCCGCGCTGATCGTCGCCGCATCACGCACTGAATCGGCCGCGCGCACCTTCCATCTCACCCACCCCGACCCGATCACCTACACCGAGTTGATCGAGCTCGTGCGCGCCCACGGCCACCCGGTGCGCACCGTCGCCCTGCCCGAGTTCGAGGCCATCCTGACCGGGCTGCGCCACGAACACAACAACGCGCTCTACCCCCTGGTGCCGCTGCTCACCGGCAGCGATCCCTACCTGCGCCCCGCGCGTCTGGCCGTGGACAACAGCGCCGCGATCGCGGCCGCCCACCACATTCACTGCCCGCCCCTGCGCGAGCTGATCCCGCTGTATCTGTCACGGCTGGCCCACCAAGACCTGCTGCCCGCACCGAACCCACGCACCCACGAATTGACGGTGACCCGATGACCCTGCCACCCAACCAGTTCCCCGACATGCCCGAGGCCAGCTTCGATTGGGTTCGCAACACCCTGGGCTGGACCACCTCGAGCGATCAGCCCATCACCAGCGAGCCCCTGTCGCGCACCGACGGCGAGATGGGCGCGGTCTATCGGCTGCGATGCGGAGACAACTCGCTGATCTACAAGACCACCCCGACCGGTGACGGGCACTGGCAGAACCTGACCCGCGACGGCGACCTGCTCGGCCGCGAGATCGCCAGTTACCAGGCCCTGGCCGCGTGTGGCTCGATCGCACGCGCCATCGCCCCGCGCTGCTACCGCAGCATCCGTCACGGCGACGGCACGGGCGCCATCGCCCTGGAAGACCTCGGCGACGGTGTCAGCGCCGCTGAGATGGCCGATGGACTGAACTACCGCCAGGCCCACGCCGCGGTCACCACTCTGGCGACGCTGCATTCGCTGACCGTGGTCACCGGCACCCCCGCCTGCCCGCACCCGTGGCTGCTCACCTCGGGCTCGACGGAACTGATCACCGCGATCACCGTCGGCCTGGATGACCTGCCCGAAGCACTGTCCGGACTCGGCCTGGCCCGCCCCGGGAGCGCCCCCGCGGCCCGGCGCGGTGACCGTGACCGCGTACGGCAAGCGTCACTCGACGCGCACCGCAGCACGGTGACCGCGCTGTGCCACGGCGACGTCTGGCCGGCCAACATCATTTTCACCGCGACCACCGGTCTCGAGCAGCCCACCACCGCGCGTCTGGTTGACTGGCAATTCGCCATGTGGGGAAACCCGCTGACCGACCTCGCGCTGCTGCTCACCACCGCACTGGCACCGCGAGCGCGCCGCGCCTGGCACGAACAGCTCCTGCGCCACTACCACCACATCCTCACCCTGCGCGCCGAGATGTCCTACTCGTGGTCGGCGTGCCTGGCCGACTACGAACGGGCACGCCCGTTCGCCGCCCTGGTCGCCCTGGCCTCGGCCGCGGCCTACATCAGCGAGATGACCCCCGCCGACCGTGCCCGCTTCGCCGACCGGATCGCGATCGCCCTCGACGACATCACCCCGACCGCGAAACAGCCCTCACCGCAGCATCGTTCGCGGATACACATCGTGGGCGACGCGCCACGCCGCGTCGAAGTCGCGGTCATCGGTGCCGGGATGTTCGGTGCCGCCGCCGGCAAATATCTCAGCGAGGCAGGGGCCGACACCCTTGTCATCGGCCCCCGCGAACCCGTCGACCACCGCTCCGGTGACCAGCACAGCTTCGCCGCGCACTACGACCAGGCACGCATCTGCCGCCGCCTGGGCTGGGATCCGGTCTGGGGCGAACTCGACGCCCGCTCCCTGGACCGGTTCCGCGAGATCGAGTCCGCCTCCGGGATCGACTTCTTCACCGACAGCGGTTCCCTGGTCCTGCTCGCAGGATCCATCCGGCACCGCACCGACGCGATCACCGCCCAGTGCCGCGACCAAGCCATCGCCGTGCAACGCCTCGACGAAACAGCCCTGGCCGCCCGATTCCCGATGCTGGGCCTGCCCCCGCTCGACGACGGAGTGGAAGGACTCTACGAACCCAGCCGCGCCGGGCACCTGAACCCGCGCCGCCTCGTCTCAGCACAACTGGCCCTGGCGCAGAACCACGGTGCGCGCGTCCTGCGCGCCGCGGTGCACGCGGTCGAGCACACCGGCCGCCGGTGGCGGCTATGCCTGGACGACGACCACGGCCACCGCGAGGTGATCGCAGAGAAGGTGCTCGTGGCCGCCGGCGCGTTCACCAACCACAACAACCTGCTGCCCGGCACTGAACAGTTGGCGATGCAGGCCTACGCCGAACCCAACCTGCTGATACAACTCAACGACACTCAGCACGCACAGTTGGCCGGGCTGCCGCCGGTGGTCACCGTCGACCCGGCCGACACCGGCGACGCCAACACCTCGATCTACCTGGTGCCACCGCTGCTCTACCCCGACGGACGCGCCTGGCTGCGGATCGGTCCCGGCATGCAGCCGTGCGTGCAGCCCCTCAACGGAGCCGCCGAGATGATCAGCTGGTACGCCGAACAGACCATCACCCCCGCACAGGCGGCGATGCTGAACTTCATGGCCACCATGATGGTGCCGACCCTGGCACCCGCCGCGATCCGGCATGCGGCCTGCATCATCGAAAAGACCCCCAGCCGATACCCCAACATCGGCCACCTCGACCACGACTCGTTCACCGTCGCGGTCGGCGGCAACGGCCACGGCGCCCGCGGCTCCGACGAGATCGGACGGCTCGCCGCGAACATGGTGCTCGGCAAACCCTGGGACAGCCCGATCGCCCAGGACACCTTTACCCCGATCACCGGCCCGACCGCCGCGCCGTGCCTGAAACCGCCCTTCGGGCTGTGCTGAACCCACCCCTACAACGAACGGGCCCGCCCAGCGACGTCGCTGAGCGGGCCCGTTCGTTGTGGTCTCGCCGAGGCTATTTCGCCACCGCGATCGCCGAATCCGGCACGGGGATCGGGTAGTCGCCGGTCAAGCACGCTGTGCACAGCCCGCCCCTGCTGCCCGGGGTGATCGCCTCGACCATCGCATCGATACCGAGGTAGACCAGGCTGTCGGCACCAAGGTAGTCGCGGATCTCCTCGACGCTCATGTGCGAGGCGACCAGCTTGGACCGGTCGGTGGTGTCCATCCCGAACCAGCACGGCCACTTGTACGGCGGGGACAGCACCCGAAGATGGATCTCGGCCGCGCCCGCGGCGCGCATCATCCGCATCGTCTCGCGCAGCGTGGTCGCGCGGATGATCGAATCCTCCACGACCACCAGGCGCTGCCCGTCGATGTTCTCTCGGATCGGGTTGAGCTTGATCCGCACCGCGTTGCTGCGCAGCTCCTGATTCGGCGCGATGAACGTCCGGCCGATGTATCGGTTCTTGACGAACCCGTCGACAAACGGGATCCCCGAGGCCTCGGCATACCCTTGCGCGCCCGGCACACTCGACTCCGGGATCGGCACCACCGCATCCGCGGACACCGGCGCTTGGCGGGCCAACGCCTGACCCATCCGCCGCCGCACCCGATGCACGTTCTGCCCCAGCAGGTTGCCGTCGGGCCGGGCGAAATAGACGAACTCGAACGAGCACAACGCCGGCGCCGCTGTCGGCTGACTCACCGTGCGGACGTGGACACCGTCGCCGTCGATCACCACGACCTCGCCCGGGGCGATCTCGCGGACAACCTCGGCACCGACGACATCCAGGGCCGGGGTTTCCGATGCCAGCACCCACCCATCGTCGAGGCGGCCCAGGAACAGCGGCCGGAATCCCTGCGGGTCGCGGGCGCCGATCAGGAAGTCCGAACCGAGCAGGACCAGCGAGAACGCGCCGCGCAGTTGGGGCAGAGTCGCGATGAACGCCTCGATGACCTCTTCGCTGTCACCGTGTAGTTCACGCTCGGCCAATTCCCGGGCCACCAGCTCGGCGACCAGGGCACTGTCACTGCCGATGCCGTCGTAGGGTAGGCCCAGCTGTGCGGACAGTTCCGCGGTGTTGACCAGGTTGCCGTTGTGGGCCAAGGCGAACTGGTGCCGACGCGCATCGCGATAGACGGGCTGGCAGTTGTTCCAGTCGCCGGAACCAGTCGTCGAGTAGCGGGTGTGCCCGATGGCGAGATCACCCTGGAGGGTTTGCAGGCGTCGATCGTCGAAAATCGTCGACACCAGGCCAGTGTCTTTGTCCACCCACATCTTGTGGCCGTCGCTGACAGCGATACCGGCGGCTTCCTGACCGCGGTGCTGCAAAGCAAACAAGCCGAGGTAGGTCATGTGGGAGACGGGCTGTCCGGGCGCGTAGAGGCCGAAAACACCACAGGCCTCCTTGGGGGAGTCGTCCACACGAGCAGACTACTCGTGCCCTCGCCCCAAGGTTAGTCCCGATTCCAATTCATATCGGCCGCCGAACCTCGCACGCCATCGACTGGGAACACATGCAGCACAACAGAACTCGCATCAACGTCTGCTAGCCGCCGAACCATCTCGCCAGCACCGTTGCGGCACCGTCCTGCTCGACTGAGGGACACACCGCGTCCGCCGCTGCCCGAACTGCCGCTGGCGCTTGCCCCATCGCCACCCCCAGCCCCGACCACAGCAACAACTCGATGTCATTGACACCATCGCCAACCGCGACAACCTCATCACACGGCACACCCAATTCCGCCCGGACAGCCTCGGCGGCGCTGGCCTTGCTCACCGAATCGGCAGTGAAATCGGCGAAGGTATCGCCCGGGTCGATCCAAGCACGCACGCCCGCAATGCGGAGGTTGCCGACCACCGAAGCCAGCTCCTCAGCCCCGCCGGCCCGCCAATGCACAGCCAGCCGCGTCGAACGTGCACTGGCCAGCTCGTCGAAACGAACCAGCCGAACCACACCGAAATGCATATCGGAGTCCGCGGTCGGTGCCGTAGCCAGCACACCCTTACCCGGGACTTCAGCGACGAATACCGCGCCTGGCAGCCGGTCACGCAGAATTCGTGCCGGTTCGGCGAGGTCGAAGGCCGTGCACTGCACAACCCGGCCAGTAGCGACATCGAGGACTACTGCCCCATTCGAACAGATCGCCCGACCGGACCTGATGCCGAGTTCGTCAAGAAACGGAATGGTCGCCGGGGCTGTGCGACCAGTGCCCAACACCACCGATACCCCAGCGTCAACAGCAGCCGCGATCCCCGCTCGCACCGCCGCACTAATCGACCTATGAGCCTGCGGCCACCGGTATGCGTCGGACGGGCAAATCGTGCCGTCGATGTCCAGCACAACCAACCTCGGTCGCCGCTGACCCCCGCGGACAGTAACGACAGATATCTCTGTCGAGACCACGGCTGCCCGAGTCGGCTCCATCGACATCCCCAACATGTAGCAGACGCTGAACCAACTCCGAGCAGTGATCATCGGCGCGCCCAGCAACTCCGATCATGTCCGCCGCCATGGTGTGCCGGACTCGGCCCGGCGCCGTCGCCTGGCTGAACCCGGCCCGGTTCAGGCCCGCGCCACCTCGATGGTCACCCCGGCCTTGCGCAGCCGTTCGGTGAGCACATCGCCCATCGACGAGGCCGGAGTCAGAATGCCCGCGACCTCCGGCAACTCATCGAAGGCCAGGCACAGGCCCGCCTCACCGAGCATCACCGCCGTGGCCTGGTAGCCCGGATCGCCCTGACCCTCGAAGGAACACACATACTTCGCGCCGGAGGTGGTCTTGGCGAACGTCTTCATCGCGAACCAGCCTGTGCGCCGGGTCTGTTCGCTCGGCCCGGTTCCCGGCTTGGGCAGCGCCCGATCCAGCAGCCACCGCCCCGGCGAGACGCGCGACAGCAGCGCCCCGAGCACCATCACGGCCACGATGCCGCCCGATACCGCTGCCGCGATCAGGGGCGCCAGCGGTGAGCTGCCGGCGCTCATCACCTCGCGGTAGCGGAAGTTCTTGCCGTACACCCAGCCCAGCAGTCCGTTGCTGCGCCGCACGACCTTCGTGTTGTGCTGCGCCATGACGAACGTCGACACCCAGCCGTCGAGGCTCGCATCGATCGCCGAGGCACGCTCGAACGCCTGATCGGTCTGGCGGCCGACATCGGGATCCATCGACTTGTCCGGGCTCAGCGAATACGGATGCGACAACACTCGGCCCTTGGCCGGATCGGCGGCGATAGCCTCCATCATGGCGCGCGCGGTGTCGACGGTGCCGCCGCTGACCCCGCCCTTGAGCGACGCGACCAGGGTGGTGTCAGTGAGTTCGCCGGTGTTGTCCGCGACCGAGCGCCGGTACAGCTGGTACACGCTCAGATCCGACGGGATCGAGTCGTAGCCACAGGAATTCACGATCTTCGCGCCGCTGGTCACCGCTTGATCGTGGAACCGGTCGATGCAGTCGCGGATGAACAACGGCTCTCCGGTGAGATCGGCGTAGTGGGTGCCGGTCCGCGCGCACGCCTGCACCAGCGGCAGCCCGAACCGCATGTACGGGCCCACAGTCGTGACCACCACACGGGCCCGGGCAGCCAGCGCGTCCAAGGACCCCTGATCAGAGGCATCGGCCCGTACCAACGCCCACTCCCCCGCCTCGGCGGGCAAACCCGTCCGGACCTTTTCCAGTTTGTCCAGCGACCGTCCCGCCAGCGCAATACGTGTCCCCGCCGGTGCCGCGCCCGCCAGATACTCCGCGGTCAGCGCCCCCACAAACCCCGTCGCGCCGAACAGCACGAGGTCGAATTCGCGATCCTCCATCAGCCCACCGTATCGGCGGCCGCTACTCCCGCAAGGCGGCGAGCGCACGACGGTCGCACGCTCGCCGCCGCCTCGGGCTACCGCCCGGTGCCCGCCCTGGCAGCGCGGCCGCGAGCGCGGACCTCGGTGACCTGCTGTCCCTTGCGCGGCAGACGGCGTATCGAGAACTGTTTGGTCGCGGCAATCAGTTTGAGGGGCGACGTATAGCCCCAGCGCTCCGGCCTGAAATCCAGAGCCCCGCCGTCGAGTGCGGCCGACACCGCCGACATCAACGACCAACCGTTGGCCTGAGCTGTCGCGGCGACCGACTCGTGCAGCGCTCGCATCAACTGTTCGTCGGCAGCCAGCTCGCCGGCACTGCGCCGGCCTGACGTTATCGCGAGGATCCGCCGGTCGACATCGTCGCGCGACCTGCCCGAATCCGGGTTCAGAACCTCATCGAGCAACAGCGCCACAACCCGACATGCTTTGCGCTGCTCAGGTTCTCGAACATGTCCGAGGACTCGCCCGAACAGAACACGAACCTGCTCCCACAGCTCCTTGTTCGCCAGCGCGACGCTGCGTGTGCGGAACAGCAGCAGCTGACGCGCCTTGTCGGTCTCGTCCGGCGGATACACCACATCCAGATGGGCCACCGGCCAGTACTCCTCCGGCGCCGCATCCGGGGGTGCCAGGATGCTCACCTGATCGCGGCGAGACGGCTCGCCCACGATGGGAAGCACGGACCCGAGCCGATCCACCGCCACATCCAGATACCACCGCCGATCACCCTCAAGGAAATACTCTCCCGGCCAATAGATTTCGAACTCAGCCGCGAGCAATGCTTCGTCGATCAGCCCGTTCGCGGCGACGCTGAGGTCCA
Source organism: Nocardia amamiensis NBRC 102102 (assembly GCF_001612745.1). Taxonomy (GTDB): domain Bacteria; phylum Actinomycetota; class Actinomycetes; order Mycobacteriales; family Mycobacteriaceae; genus Nocardia; species Nocardia amamiensis. Next base: position 47,920 of record NZ_BDBA01000059.1, read on the forward strand.
GTGCATGGAACGCGGCCCGCAGGGCGGCCGCCGAATCCGCGGGTTCGGCTGCTTTCACCTGCTCCACGGTGGTGTGCAAGACATCCAGCGCGGTCAACCCGACCGCGACCGACGCCTCACCGTCTCGGCCCTGCTCCGCTGCGCGGTCACCAGAATCGCTGCGTCGCAGCGCTTCCGTGTAGCGCAAGTCCTGCTCGGCGGCCAGGCGCCGGGCACGGCGCTTGCTTCGGGAACTGCCGTTCTTCGGCATCATCATCCGTTTCCGGCAAGGGAGCCCACGCCGCCCTGCCGTGACGATTCATGCCGACGGGAAAGGGAAGATCAGCGCGGGCCCCTGGAAGGACCTGGATTCATGACGTCGCACCAGCGTGGGCGGAGCAACTGAACGGAGCGTGCGCGGCCTGCTCGCCCAACAGCATACGGATTCCGTCCGGCCCTGGAGGCACTTCCCACGCACCGGACGCCGCGCACAGGCTCCTACGGCGTGGTGCTGCTGCGGCGGCGCCGAAACCAGCTTCCACGGTGCTGCGGCGCTGCCGGTGCGTCAGGTGTGGCTCGCGCGGCGGAACCGCCCTTCCCGGCCGGCGGTGCTTCACCGAGCACCGCTTCGCGGATCGCGGGCCAGTCCGATTCCTTCCACCACCGGAACAGGTCCATGCTGCCGACGACCTTCACGGTGAGCGACCGCACGAACTCCTGCCGGCCGTAGACCCGGGGATCTCGCTCCTCGGGCGCGATCTTGCGTTGATGATTGACGACCAACGTCCCACCGCTGACGGGCTCCTCGGGGCGCTCCGCGCGCCAGGTCCCGAGGTGCTTGACCAGATCTCCGACGAGCGCTTCCTTGGCTCGACCGCCCTCCGACTTGACCTCCACGAGACGGGCCGACCCCTCAGCGCTGGCCAGCAGATCCGCCGACCACGTGCCTTTCTCACCGGCGTCCAAATCAATCGTCGAGATTCCCGCGTCGGACAGCACCCGGTCGACCGCACGCACAAGCTCACCACCCGAGCCATACAGCAAACCGTCCCGGACCCCCTCGGCCGCGCGCCGCGCATCCTGCTGCTCAGCTTCCAGACGTCCCCGCTCCTCGAGGTGCCGGATCTCCATCGCAGCGATCGCCTCGCGGGCCAGCTGTTCCCGCGGTGTCTCCCACGCGGGATCGACGACGCCGGCGGTCCGGAAACGCCGCGGAGCGTCGGGGATGTAGTACGGGATGGCCTGCTGCACAAGCCAATCGATCACCGACGACCACTTGATGGCATCGGGCACGATGTACCAGCGCTGGTTCCGGTGCGCGGGCACCCATGCCGCGACCACGGCCTTGCCCACCGGGTCGACCAAGATCGGCTCCAGCGCCCCGGGCAGCGGAAACACCTTCTGCACCCCGTACCCCGTCCCTGATTCCAGGGCCGTGCTCGCCAGCGCGAGCGTCCACCACTGCGCGCCGTCCGGGCGGCCGAGCAGCCGGTTCCCGAGATCGCGGTCAGCAGCACTGAGACCATCAGCCAGCCGCGGCCGCGCGCCCGCCGGAAGCCTCCTCGCGTTGATCGAACCCTGAAAGCCCGGCAGCAACAGGGAATCATCCGCTGCCGTGGCCACCGACCGGACAGGATCGTCATCACCGGCCCTGCCCAGCATGCTGATGACCAACGCCATCTCCCCGCGCTCCTTCGCCCCCTCGAGGAGCCGGGAGAATTCATTACGCCCGCTGCCGCTGAAACGCCCCGGCTCCAGCGCCGCGACGCAATCGACGGTCTCCACCCCCAGCCACCGAGGCTCCACCCCGAGCTGCTGCCAATCGACCTCAGCAGCCGCCAGCGGCGTCCTCCGGGTCTCAACCGTCTTCTGAGGCCGCCGCGAGCTACCCGCCTCTCGGTCCTCGGATGGAGAGGACGGATTGGGAAGTCCGACATGCACAGGGATGGGAATCGGGCCGGTCACCACCGCATCCTACGACCGCGATCGACGGCTCTACCTCCTGTTTTTGCTCTCACCGGCGTGGGGCAATGACCCGTGGGAATGCGCGTGCGCGCGTTTCGGTCCGATCTCAATACCGATAGCAGAATATTTGCTGAAATAGGGTCGGCTCGTGCTGCCCATCCCAGCGCCGATGCTGGCCGTACCGGGCGATCCCCCGGAGGGCAGCATGTGGGCGCGCGAATTCAAATGGGACGGCGTCCGGGCCGGGCTCCGCGTAGAAGACGGTAGCTGCACGATAATCAGCCGCAATGGCCGAGCCCTCACCGCATCGTTTCCCGACATCTGCCACGCCCTGCTCGAGCTGACAGGCCGCCGCTGCATCCTCGACGGCGAAATCGTCGCGCCGCACCCCGCCACCGGCGTGCCGAACTTCGGCCGACTCCAACACCGGCTCGGAGCACGACCGACACCGCAACGCCTCGCCGCAACCCCGACCCAGATATTCCTGTTCGATCTGACCTGGCTCGATGACCGCAGCACCATGATGGCGAGCTACCTGGAACGACGCGAACTGCTCGACTCGCTCGGTCTCGAAAGCCCCACCGTCCGCACCCCGCCATACTTCCTCGCCGACCCCGCCGGGATGCTCGAAGTGGCCGCATCTGCCCAGGTCGAAGGCATCGTCTCGAAAAGAACCGACTCCCGCTACCGCCCCGGGCGGCACCCAACATGGGTCAAACACCCCATCCGGCGAACGACCGAAGGACTCATCCTGGCCGCCCTCCCCGGACGTGCTCACCGAGACACCTTCGGCGCCCTGGCCCTCGGCGCCTACGACCAGCACGGACAGCTGGTCTACATCGGCTCGGTCGGCACCGGCTTCTCGAGTCAGGCCCGACGAGCAATCCGGGCCGCCCTCGACGACATCGCCCGCGACACAAGCCCGCTCCCCCGTCTCGCTCCGAAAGACATTGAGGCCCAAGCCTACTGGGTAGAACCCGTGATCGTCGCCGACATCCGATACCGGGAATTCGCCGGTGTCCTGCGGCACGCCTCGTTCCGAGGAATCAGACCGGATCGCGACCCCACCGACGTCACGATACCCATCTGACCGGGGATCTGCGACGCTGGTCACCGCCGCGGCCGCGTTGGGCCGGAGGCCGGAACCACAGCGATAGAGGCAGGCGGGGACATGGACGAGAACGGCACGAGGCGGGCAATTGTGTACTCGGACAACCAGGTCCGCGTCTGCGAAGACAAATGCACCACCTGCATCTTCCGCCCCGAAAACCTGATGATGCTGCGGCCCGGCCGCCGCGCGCAGATGGTGCGTGAAGCGATCCGCAACGAGGGACACATCACCTGCCATTCCACCCTCGACCAGGAGCGATCCGCAATATGCCGGGGTTTCGCCGATCTGCCGGCCGCCCAACAACGCAGTCTTGCCCTTCGCCTAGGCGCTGCACTCGGAATCCTGACCTACGTCTCAGCCGAGAACGGCCATCTACACTCAGCGCGATGATCGGATGGTCTACCCGGCCTGAGCCGTTGGGAGCGAACCGTGGTTGAGCGTTATCGCACCATTGTGGATGTGCACCTGGTGCTGGTCCGAGACGGGAAACTGCTGTGGTCCCGGCGGGCGAATACCGGCTACGCCGACGGCCAGCTGGCACTTGTCTCGGGGCATCTGGAAACCGGTGAAGACGTCGTCGACGCGGCGATACGCGAGGCCGCTGAGGAGATCGGGATCCGGCTCCGCCGCGAGGATCTGTCGTGCGTGCACGTCATGCACCACCGCAACGGCCAGGAGGAGCCGCGGGTCGGGTTCTTCTTCGAGGCAAGCCGCTGGGAAGGCGACCCGGTCAACCGCGAACCACACAAGTGCTCCGAACTCGTCTGGCGCGAGATATCCGACATTGCTGAGGACACCGTGCCCTACCCCGCCGACGCGATCCGCCGAATCATCAAGGGCGAAGGATTCAGCGTGCACGGATGGACTGCTACGCACCCGGATTGACCTCTAGATCCCCTGCACAACAATATGTTCCGCCCGGGCTGCCGGTGAGACGCAGACGAGCGAACACCTACGTGACAGCCTGGCCCCGAAGGGGAGGTCACCGTGCCCGACCGGCGCGACGACACCGACACCGAGTCCGGCGTACCGGTGCCTCGGGTGCTGATGTCGCTGCATGCGCAGTACTACGACATGATCATGGGCGGCGAGAAGGTCTATGAGTACCGCAAGCGCTACCCAACCACCGGCGCATCAGCCTGGTACGTGTACCTGACTGCGCCGACCAGCATCCTCACCGCGGTCATCGACCTCGCCGCACCGATCCCCGGCAGCCCGACCGAAATCGCCCAGATCGCTGAACGAGCCCGGCCCGGCAACGGCGCTTCCGTCTACGACTACCTGGCCCCCGCCGGCCGGGGCCTCGCCCTACCGATCCTCCGCGTGCGCGAATACCCCGGGCTCACCGCCGACGAACTCGCGGCCGCAGCTGGCACATGGCATCCGCCGCAAGGACATACGCTCATCGACCGCTACCCACGATTGGCGAAACTCTGCGATCAGCTGATCGCCGCGCCGATCGTGCGTGAACGCCAAGTCCAGCCCGCGCAGCCCTGAGCCGAGGAATCTCGTTCGGTCACGCCTCGGCCAGCGCTGTGCTTGGCCGACTCTTCGACTGAGCCGATCCGAGACCGCTCGATGACCATCCTGCGCGCGGCCAGTTCGGGCAGCAGATGCGCGATATCGGCGCGTAGGCGGCCGGGATCGGTGTAGTGGTAGGCGGATCCACCCCACTCCCGGAAGATTTGGCAGGTGTCGGCACAGTCGTCGATGAGGACCGCGTCGACCGGGGTCAGGCCGTAGCGCTCCAAGGTTGGGCCGAAGAAGCGGTCGGGTGACTCTTTCTTCAGCGACCCGACCGACGAGGAGACGATCAGCTCGTCGATCCGCAGTTCACATGTAAGCACGCGCGGCGCGGCGCGGACGAAGCATTCCATGTTGTCGCTGGCGACGGCGAGGAAGGCGCGGTCGCGCAAGGAACGAACGATGTCGGCCATCGCCGGGTTGATCTTCGCATTGCGGCAGTCCCGCAACAGCTCTCGCAACAGGTAGTCGTCGTTGTACCCACGCGGCAAGCTGAGGTCCAGGGTTTGAATGACCTGTTCGTTGGTGACTTGGCCGCGCATCCAGGCGCCGACGAATTCCCTGCGCCCGCGGAACAGATCCTCAAGCGCGGCATTCAGACGCCCCGCGAGGGGATGACGTTGATTGCGAAGGATTGAGTCCCAGAACCGAGCGGTGGACAGGGTGTTGTACCAATCGAAAAACACGAAGGTCGGGAAGATCGCAAGCACACACTGACCTGTGGCGCGGTTTGTCATTCGGAACTCCCAATTGCAGCTGGCCGGCCAAGTCCCAAGGGGCAGCGCAATCGGTCAGGCGATGCGCCGACCCTGCTCACACAACACGGTCACGTCCTCGCGGGTTGCTTCCAGCGCCGCAGACAGACGATCGGCGAGCAACGGCTTCACCAGCTTCGCGACCTCCGCCAGTGAATAGAAACCCGCCGAGATAATCTCGATCGGGTTGAGGACCATCCTGCTCACGTCTGTTTCGGTCAGCACACCACCGTCGAACACGAACACGACCCCTTCCGGGCGGCCGTCCTGCGGGCGTACGTAGTCTACGACCAGTAGCCGACCCAATCGTCCAGCCCAGCCGATCTCCTCGCGTAGTTCTCTCTCCGCAGTCCTCCACGGCGATTCATCGGCTTCGACCGCTCCGCCGGGAATCTCCCAGTTCTTCTTGTAACTGGGTTCGACCAGCAACACCTGGCCTAGTGCATCCCGGAACAAGACCCCGGCAGCCATACGTTTGCGGTTCAGCGTCGCAACATACTGCTCCACCGGCAGCACCTCGGTGCTGGTCGCCCCAGGTGCACTCGACGCAGTCACCTGCGACAGCATAGCCAAATCTCGCGCGCGATCCGTGTCATCGACAACCGCTACCCCTAAGATATGAACCGCCAAGGCGCTGGCACGAATCTGAGCCGCCCCGCCCACGCCGGGAGCAGCACTGATGACCGAAGGGTCTAGGACCGTCGCGCCAAATTCTGCCTGTCGACATGCGCACCAGGTGGGGATGCGTGGGGTTCGCCGCCGGAATGACGAGTCGACCATGCCTAGGCACAACGCCCAAGCTAAACGAGCCCGCCGGGCCCGCGCCACCGAAGCCGGGATCTCCTACACCGCAGCATTTTTCGCAGATCCTCACCGATCTCCGCCGCGCTTTGCCGACGACGACTTCCGCACCGCCAGCCGAACCGAGGAGGCACCGGCCGGAACCCGGCATGTGCAAGTCGCCCGCGGACAGGGTTACGTTCAGCTGCGCGCGGCCGGTGACCCGGCAGTGATCACCTTCACCACCGAGCAGTTCGACCGTTACCAACTCGGAGCACGCCGCGGCCACCCGACCGGTACCCCACTGTTCGTGGTCACCCGCGAAGACGACTGGCGTTTCCTCAACGCCGAAGATCCCGACGGGACGATCCGGACAGACTCCCACGGGCACGTTTGCTTTCTCGACGGCGTCTTTCGAGGCGAATTCGGCGGCCCGGAAACCGGTCGCACCAAGGGGCTTTCGACCGGCGGTGCGATGATGACCCGGACCTACCCTATCGTCGACGACGCCGAAATCGGACGCGATGACGACGCCCTGACCTGCGCCCGCAAGATATGGAGGGCGCTGGCGCCGCTGATCGCCGCCACACCGACGATGCGCCAGTTCGATTCCCGCGGCCGCCTCACCCGACGCGCCCGGCTGGCCACCGACCTACCCAATGAACCGACAGCTGTCCCGGTATACCGCGATCGCACGACCCGGTTGCTGGCGCTCGACTTCGACGGTCCCGACCAGGACCTGCGAATCGACGCCGACATCCGGCAGATGGTGGGGTGGATCTACAGCTGTGGCGGCGAGGTGATCACCGACCGGACCACCACCGGGCGCGGCCGGCACGTGCTCGTCCCGCTGGCGACCGACGTCACCTGTGCCGACCTTGCACCGACGCTGCGGTCTCTGGCACGGCTGCTGCCGACCCTCGACATCACGGTGATGCTCAACGACACCCACGGCGCCATCATCCCGCCGGGCTCCCCCACCGCGGCAAAAGGTTTTCGAGCCCTGGATCGTCCGATCGGGGCTGCGGTCGAAGCCCTGACGAAGCGGTGTGCCCCCGAATTCCTCGACCGCTTGACGCTGCTCACCAGCGTGTTCGCCGACTGATAAAGCGTCCCCGATCGTTCGCCGCCCAGCAGAGCCTTGCAAATTTGGGAGCCATCCTGTGTGCCGACCTGATTGGGTTCGTGAAGGGACTCGGACGACTGGCTGTGGCCCTGGATGCGAGGGCCTGGCCAGTCTGTCGGATTCGTCTATCCGGCGCGGTGGAAATTCCATGCGTCGCTTACGATGTCGGCGAGTTCGGGCCGCTGCGGCTTCCAGCCGAGTACTCGGTGTGCCTTCTCGCTGGAAGCGATGCAGATCGCTGGGTCACCGGGTCGCCGGTCGCCGAACTGGACCGGGAAGTCTCGACCGGTCACCTCCCGCACGGCGTCGAGCACCTGGCGGTTGGTGTGCCCCTGCCCGTTGCCCAGGTTGATGATCTCGTGACAGCCCGGCTCGATGGCGTCGAGCGCGAGCAGATGCGCGCTGGCAAGGTCACTGACGTGGATGTAGTCCCGGATACACGTTCCATCGACGGTCGGGTAGTCGGTGCCGTACAGCGTGAACGAATCCCGTTGTCCGAGTGCGGCTTGCAGCAGGATCGGGATGAGGTGGGTTTCGGGGTCGTGCCGTTCGCCGAGCCAGCGCCCGCCAGCCGCCCGGACTGCGCCGCTGGCGTTGAAGTAGCGCAGGCTCGCGGCGGCGAGCGGGCCTGCGCCGCATTCGCCGCTGATCATCAGGTCAATGGCGAGCTTGGTGGCCGCGTACGGGTTCTTGGGGCTGACCGTCGCGTCCTCATCGAACGCGGTGGTGCCGTCTCCGGTGTACATCGAACCGGTACTCGAGAAGATCAGCCGCGGAACCTGGGCGGCGCGGACCGCGCGCAGCAACGCCAAGGACCCTTCGATGTTCTGGTGCCAGTATTTCTCGGGGTCGCGCACCGATTCGGCGACTTCGATCTTTGCCGCGAAGTGGAGAACACCGTCGAATCCGGAACCGGCGGTGAGGATTTCGGCGCTGTCGTGGACCGATGCGCGGTGCAGGACAACGCCGTCGGGGACGTTCTCGGCGAATCCGGTTGACAGGTCATCGAGTACTTCGACCTGGTGGCCGGCCTCAACGAGCTGGTGGGTCACGACGGACCCGATATATCCGGCACCGCCGGTGACGAGCAGCTTCACGGGTTGTCCTCCACAGGGGGTCGTCAGATGGTGGCCGTGGCCAGAATGTAGCCCTTGGGGTCGCGGAACTGCTGTCCGGGCCGAGTGGCGAACCAGTCGGTGATGTCGGCTGCGACGACGGCGGCGATCTCGTCGCGGGCGGGGTGGTCTTCGGTGATGCCGCAGAACGCGAACAGCGAGGTGGCGAACCTGATCAGTGGCGTGGGCTCGGTAAACACCAATGCGTTGTCGAAGCGGGCGATATCGACCGCACCGAACACCCTGGTCATGATGTCGGGCAGGGTGGTCGAGTTGACCGTGTTCACCAACTCCGGTGCCGGTTCTATCCCGTGCTGGCGGGCCCGGTGCTCGATGATCTCACGAGTGTGGGCGGCGGTGCCGGGATGGTTCACCGTGACCGCGACGCGACCGCCGGGACGGGTGATCCGCGCGAACTCGGTCAGGGCCGCGTGCGGGTCGGGTAGGTGGTAGAGCATGTGGCGGGCGGTGACGATATCGAACGTGTCGGCCAGGAACGGCAGCGCGGCCGCGTCGCACCGGTAGGCGTCCACTCCGGTGATGGCGGCGGCCGCCGCGACCATGGCCGGGGAGTTGTCGGCCCCGACGATCCGCCCGGCGTGCCCGGAGGTGGCGAGATGGGCGAGGAACCTGCCGTCGCCGCAACCGATATCGGCAATGTCCTCGGCGCCGGTGAGCGCGAGGGCTCCCAGGACCGTGACGACCGGGTTATCGGGGTAGAGGCTGTGATCGCGGTGGGTGGCAAGGCGAATCTGCAACGGGGTGAGCGTGGAATATTCGCTGGTCACTGTCGGTGCGGCGGTCATGATCGGATGTCCTCCTGGGGAACGGGCTCGTGGTGGTGCAGATTCCCGGCGGTCATGACCAGTATCGGCCTGGTCAGCGCGGTGAGGTCGCGGGTCGGATCTCCGGACACGGCGATCAGGTCGGCGGCCCGCCCGCGCGCGAGCGTGCCGATCTCCTCGGCCAGGCCGAGCGCGTCAGCGGCGGCGCGGCCGCACAGCTCGACGACCTCGCCAGCGCTGAGTCCGAGGTCGGTGTAGGCGGGCAAGGACTGCGGGAAACGGTCATGGCGGCTGTGCGGGATGCCGGAATCGGTGCCGGGAATCAGGGTGACACCGGCGGCGAGCATGACCGACAGGTGTTCGCGGCGTACAGCCCACGGCAGGCGGCCGACGGCGTTGCGGGCGTGTTCGTTGATGGTGGGGCACACCGTGATCCCGGCAGCGGCGATCTCCACAACCAAGCCGCGATCGAAGTCGAACCCGTCCTCACTCATCCAGGTGCAATGCTCGATCGAGTCGACTCCCGCCCGCACAGCTTGCCGGATGCCGGCGGTGCCGTGCGCGTGCGCGGCGACGCGCAGACCGTGTTCACGGGCCGCAGTGACGATCGCGGCGAGCTGGCTGCCGGTGAACTGCGTTGTGTAGGGCGATGTGTGCCCGCTGGTGGTGAATCCGCCGGTGACCATTGCTTTGATCCATCGGGCACCGGCGGCCGCCGCAGTGGTAATGCGGCCGCCGATGTCGGCGGTGGTGGTGACGGCTCCTCCGAGGTGGTGGCAATGCCCGTCGGGCACGGTCAGCGGGACACCGGCCGCGGTGACCCGCAGCCCCGGCGGGGCGGGAACGTGCGGGCCTGGTCCGCCGAGGTCGCGGACGGTGGTGACCCCTGATCGCAGGATCAACGCGGCGATGTCGCGTTCGCGGGCGAGATCGGGGGACTCGGCCAGGGACAGATGGACGTGGCTGTCGATCATTCCCGGCAGCAACGTGCCGTCGGGAACGTCGATTCGGTCGGCGGCATTCCATCGGGCCGGGAGGTCACCGACGGTGCCGATCCACACGATTCGGTCGCCATCGACGGCGACGGCACCGGACCGGATCGGCGCGCCCGCTCCGGTGAGAACCCGGTCGGCGGTGAGGACGATCACGGGCGGCCTGCCGTCTCGGTCGGGCGGTAGCGGTCGGCGTCGGCGAACACTTCCAGCACCAACGTGTTCGCGGCGACGGTGGCCGCGTGCGGCTGCTGGTCGGTGAGGGTGAACATCTCACCGGCCGCCAGGGTGCGGGTCGTGTCGGTGTCGGTCCGCAGTTCGATATGCCCCGCGACGACGATCCCGATTTGCGGGCCGTGTTGGTGGGTGGGAACGACCGTTTCGGCGCGGAATTGCCAGAACACGAGCTGTCCGTGGGCACCGGCCAGTAGATATCCCTGGGCGGGAAAGGCCGGCGTGATCTGGGGAAGCTGGGTGATCCAGTCGGGCCATTCGTTCATTGGGACGCTCCGTTGTTCGGTGTGGGTCCGGTGTAGTCGGCGATAGGGTTCGCGCCGAAGTTGTGCGGTCCGAGCCAGCCGTAGTAGTCACGGCGCAGCTCACGCAGTAGCTCGGCGATCACCTGGGCGGGCCGGGCACCGGGGCCGCTGGCGTCGGCCGGGGAGATGCGGGTGAGCCGGTACAACGCATCGGCGGCCGTGGGCACGGTGTCGGGGTTAATCCGGCTCGCGATGACGTGCAGGGCGGTCGCGGCGTGGCGGCGTAGCCCGACCGGGCCGTAGCGGTGCACCGTGGCGGCCATGATGGCGTGCTGGAATCCGTCCAGCAGATGCGAGCCACCCGGCAGAGCATGTAGGGCGGCGATCAGTTCCCATTGCCCGCCGGTCGTCCCGAACAGCCGGGTGGCGGCCGCGATGGTGAGCTGATAGACCTGCGCCGCTGCCAGCGGGGACGGGGCGTTGTGTTCGCGGGCCTGGACCAGTGCCGAGATGACGACCGGGTTCAGCAGAGCGTTCGCGGCGGGGTCGTCGGGCAGGTCGCTGTATCGGCGGGGGCTGGTGCCGGTGGTGTTGGCGCGCAACGCTTCCAACGCGGTTTTGAGTCGCCACGGTGATGCCTCCGGTGGGCTGTCGGGGCAGTAGACCGTGGCCAGCTGATGCACCAATCCTTCCAGCCCTTCCCGCGCCCCGACCGCGACCGAGGGCCCGGCCGCGGCCGGGCCGGCAAGTGGCGTCGCGCTGGCGCAGCTCAGATCGCATCCGAATCGTCCGGCGACTCGTGGTAGATGGTCGCGTTCCACCGTGAACGCTGTAGTGTCGATTTCGGGGTGTGATTCCCGCAGCGCAGCAACGAGTTTCGCGACGCGATCGGCGGCGGCGGCCGCATCGTCGGGGATGACGACCAGATCCACGTCCGAGCCCAGCACCCAGCGGTCCCCGGCGCGGCGGACACTCGGTTCTCCGCGCGCCAGCGATCCGGACACCGCCACCGTCGTGTCCTCGCCCAGCAGCATCGCGGCATAGTCGGCGACGGTCGCGGTGTAGTCGGCGAGCTGGGCGGCGACCTGTCGGCGGGGTGCGTCGGAAACCGTCGAGCTGTGGGTGAACCATTCCCGCGTGGCGTGTTTCGGCGCGGTCATGGGGTGCTCACCTCGATCACTGCCGACATTTCCGCCTGGGCGTGCCCGGCCGCGACGGTACGGGCGAATCGGTCGGCGGCGGCCGCCGTGGCGGCGGGAACCCGGTCGGCGAGCGCCGCCAGCAGGTACCGCAGGTCTTTCGCGATCACCGCGCATGAGCAGTCGGTCAACGTGTGGTCTCGGGCGCGCATCGCGGCCCCGTACCGGGATACCGCTGGCGCGGCCCACCCGCGCCGCGACCACACTTCGGTCAGCTGCTCAACGTCCAGGCCCGCGCCGTCGGCGGCGGCGAGGGCTTCGGCCAGGCCGGTCAGGATCACCGCTGCCATGCCGTTGTTGAGGAGTTTGGTCAGGGCGGCGGCGGCCGGGCCGCCGCCTATCCGGACGATCTCGCCACACACCGCCTGAAGAACCGGGGCGGCGGCGGTCATCGCGGTGTCGGTTCCGGCGGCGAAGGTCACCAGGCTGCCGTCAGCGGCGGCCGCCCGGCTGCCGGTCACCGGCGCAACCACCGGCAACGCGCCTGCCGCCGACGCCGCGTCGGACCATTCGCGGGCGTAGTCCGGGGACAGCGTGGACGATTCGATCACCACCGCGCCGTCCGCGCCCGCCATCGCTCCGGCCGGGCCGAACCAGACGGCGCGGCTGGCGTCGTCGTCGTGGACCAGGCTCCACACGGTTGCCGCGCCGATCGCGGCACCCGCGGCCGTGGCGCACACGACGGCGGGCCCGTGGATTCGGCTCGGGGTGCGGTTGTAGCGGCGTAGCCGGAACTCGTTGCCGCGCAGGGTATCGGCGATGGTGCTGGCCATGATCCCGGCACCGAGCACGGCCACCACCTGATCGTCACGGCGCATCGCTGATCCCCTGCCCGTACAGCAGCCACACCATCGTCGGTGCCCACTGCGCCGCAACCCGTAGGTGCGGGTAGCGGGCGACCACATCAACCGATGCGATCGCCGCATCGACCTGCCCGGAGGCGGCGGCCGCCGCCGCAAGGGGTTTGGCATCGACGGTGACCAGCCGCGCGGCGGGCGCGTGCTGGGTCGCGAACACCCGCGTCGCCGGATGCGTCGCCACCGTTTCCGGTGGACGGGTCAGGTCGTCGCGCACGGCCAGGCACATGGGTTTGGTCGGGCTTTCCCAGCAGCGCAGCAACCGCAGAATCCCGTCATGGCGGAAGTGCTGATCAACCCACGAATCGACCGCGCGGCCTTCGGTGTCCAAGCGCAGATATCCAGCCGCGACCAAAGCCAACACCTGGGGATCGGAGGCAGCGGCGGTCATCGCGGCCGCGAACGAGTCGACCAACCAGGGTGAGGCGCAATGCCGGGCCGCTTCGGCGTCGGCATCGGTGCCGGCGGGCCCGAGGGTCACGATCGGCTGGCGCACCTGGAAGTCGGCCGGGCCGTGCTCGAGCACGGTGATCGCTTCCTGCGGGCAGCAGGCCGCGGCTGACCGTGCGGCCGCGATCGGCAGCGTGGTGCCCGGCGTCGGCTCGGCCACAGTGCCGGTGAGGGTGAGGTGCCCGGCGGCGATGGGCAGACATACCCCGGTCCCTGCGCAGCGGCGGGCGTCGATGATCAACGTGGCGTCCATGCCACCTCCAACCTCTCAAGGGCCCGGTTCACCCGGCCGTGTCGCCACACGACGCCGTTCTCGGCGTCGCCCAAGTGCAAGGACGGGAACCGAGACACCAACTGCGTCAATGCGATCCGAGCTTCCATGCGGGCCAGGCTCGCACCGATGCAAAAGTGGGTGCCGTGCCCGAATGCCAGGTGCCGGGCCCGGCCGTCCCGGTCAAGAACCAGTTCGTCTGGACGGTCGAACACCGCCGGATCTCGCCCGGCGGCGATGGTGGCCGGAACTACCGCGTCCCCGGCCCGCACCAACACCGGCCCCAGCTGCACATCGGCGGTCGCCACACGGGTGAATCCGCCGCTGATCCCGACCGGCACCATCCGCAACAGTTCTTCCACTGCGACCGGAATTGCGCCGGGGTTGTCGGCGAGCAGCTGGTATCGGGCCCGGTCGCGCAGCAGCGCAAGGACCGCGCTGGACAGGAAGATCGTCGGCGATCCGCGGCCGCCGATCAGGCACGCGATGACCAGGTTCACCACCTCGTCGTCGGCCTCGGCGGATTCACCAAGCATCGCGAACACCCCGGACGGGTTCGCGGCCGCCATTTCCCGCGTCAGCTCCTCGCACTCGGCGCGCGCCTCGGCAAGCGCCTCGGTGGTCGCGTCGCGGTCGGTCAGGGCGTCACCGAGGGTGAACACCTGCTCCCGGAACCGGTCGGGCACCCCGAACAACTCGCAGATCACCGCTGCGGCGAAGGGCTGGATGTAGGCCGAGATCAGCTCGACCGGCCCGCCGGCCGCCTCCATGCGCGTCGCCAGCTTCTCGGCTGCGGCCGCCACGGTCGGTTCGAGGGCGGCGACCTGGCGGGGCGCGAACATGGCGGCGATCCGCATCCGCAACCTGGTGTGCCGGGGCGGGTCGTTGGCCAGAATCGCCGCTGGCGGAAGGAGTTCCAGCGTCAGCCGCGCCACATGATCGCGGTTGGCGTGCTCGCGGGAGAACCGGGGATCGGCGAGAACCGTCCGCACCAGGTCGTGACCGGTGACCAGCCACGCCCGTAGGCCGGAGGTGAACACCACTGGCGAGATCGGACCGTGGGACCAGTATTCGGGTTCCAGCTCCGAAGTGTGCGGGTTGCCGTTCCCGAAGGGATAGAGGCGGCGCGGGCAGTGCGCCACCGGGTCGTCCAGAGTCATCGGCATTCCTTCGTGCACCGTGGAAATCAAGGCGCGGCAACGTAGTTCGCGCCAATTGCAAGCCTTGACAAATGTGCGCGATCCCATGTCGGACCGCTATCACAAAGGTAAGGTGACCAGGCGAAAGGTTGAACTGACCCGCAGTACGAGTAACACCGAGCATTGACCCGGCCCGCTGAGGAAGCTATGCGCACAACGCACGAAACCCTGACTCACGGTCAGGGTTTCGGCGCGATCTCCGGATATCTGCTCAAGCTGCTGCGTGAAGCCGCCGATCTCACCCAATCCCGGCTCGCTGAACTCCTCCGCGTCGACACCACCACCGTGTCCGGATGGGAATCCGGGCGCCGGTCCCTGGCCTCGGTGCGGGCCGGAGACCTCGCACGGCTGCGGGCCTTGCTCACCCGCCACGGTGCCCCGCCAGACGCGGTGGCGTTACTGACGGCCGCGATGGACGCTGATCTGGTTGTCGGCGACATTCTCGCCGCCACCGACAGCCACGATCTCGCCGCGCATCCGCTCGCGTTGGGAGTACATCAGCGGAGCCTTGCCAGCCTGATCACGTGGCCGATCAACGGTATTGCGCCGCCATCGCTCGCCGGGCTGGCCGCGCGGCGCGGGCGCGGGCCCCGCCCGAACGCTCCACAAATGAGTGCCGAACTGCGGCGCGAATTCTTCGATCGGCTCCGCGCCACCGCCGACCGCGCCCACCGCCCCGCCGATATCCTGCTGCGCCGTCAGGCCACCTACCTGCTCGGATTCGACCAACACCCGGACTCCGAAACCTGGATCACCGGCCAAGCTCTGCGCCGCCTGCACACCTCACCGCACGACGCCGCGCCGGCCCGGCTCGCTGTGCGGTCCGCGGCGATCACCCTGGCCAGCCACGGCGACCCGGATCTGTTACGCCACTACGTTTCCCAGCTCGCCGACGATCACTCCCAGCAGCTCACGAACTTGCTGTACTGGGCATACTGGGTCGGTGAGATCGGGAACGTGACCTACCCCGACGACACCACGATGGTCGGCATCGACCCACACAGCTGGACCGGCCGAACCCTGCTGCTACACCTGACCCGGCGGATAGAGCCGGGAACAGATCACATCGACCTCTACATCCGAACCCTCGCCGACCTGATCTCGAGCCACCCGCACCTGCTCGACGAACCGGTGCTGCGCACCCGCACCATGGCCGCAGTCGACCTCATCGACGGTGATCCCGCATTGACCATCCCCGCCCGCCGGACCCTCGATAACGTGGGCTACGCAGTACGCCTCCGACGATGACGCGACGAAGGAATCCAATATGGACGCCAATCAGCAACTCGACAACGACACTGCCCGCGAGATCGCGGCGTTCGCCTTCGAGTTGGGCGTACTCAAACGCGAAACCCGCAAGGGATGGCTGGATGCGTGCGTGCCAAACCCCGAATCTGTCGCCGAACATACCTGCCGGACAGCACAACTCGCGGCGCTGATCGCCGCATACGAAGGGGGCGACCCTGCCCGCGCCGCGCACCTGGCACTGTGGCACGACAGCCAGGAAACACGGCTGCGCGACCTCAACCAGGTCGCGAAGCCTTTCCTCGGCGATCCCGACCACGAAGCCGTCACCGTCACCCAAACCTCGGGCCTGCCCGACCTGTTGCAGGTACTCGTTCGAGACACCGTCGCAGAATTCGAAGCACAGGCCACCGTGGAAGCTGTCTGCGCCCGCGACGCCGACCGCCTCGAGTGCCTGATTCAGGCCCTTGAATACCAAGCCGCCGGCAATACCCTCATGAGCGAATGGATCACCGGGTCCAAGGACCGTCTGAAAACCACCACCGCCAACGTCATCGCCGAAGCAGCGATGGCGACCCCAGTTCTGAAGTGGCGCGCCACGTTGGGCTAACCGGCTCTGTCACCGATGCGTGCGTGCTCGCACAAAGCGATGCCGCTCGCCCGCGCCGCTTGATCCCGCTCCCATCCGCTGATGGCCGATATCTCGTTGACGGCGGGCCTAGATTCGGTACATGAGCTGGGATATCCGCCGCGTCCGGGCCGGTGACGGTGAGCAGTTGCGCGCGGTGCGGTTGGCCGCCCTGTGCGAGTGGCCGAGCGCCTTCGGCGAAACCGCCGACCAGGCCGCGGCGCTTCACCCGGCGGACTGGGAAGCGCGCATCGCGCGTAGCTGCGCGCCCGGCCGCCAGATCCTCGCCGTGGCCACCGACCGCGACCAGGGCGAGTTCGTGGGGATGCTGGGCGGCTTCATCGACTCCGAACGGGACCGGCCCGAGCTGCTGGTACCGGTGCCCGATGGGGCCCGGTGGGCGATGATCTGGGGTGCCTACGTCCGGCCCCGTGCGCGCGGCCGGGGCCTCGCCGATCAGCAACTTGCGATCGTTCATCGCTGGGCCGCCGATGAGGCGCGAGTCGAGTGGATCGGCCTCGATGTCGTGGAGACCAATACCCGCGCCGTGGCGTTCTACCAGCGCAACGGCTACGCCAGCACCGCGCTGCGGCGGCCCTACGCGAACGACCCCGCGCTCACCGAAATCGTGATGATGCGGCAGCTCCGGGGAGATTCGGAGTCGGCGCAATCGAGCGCACGTCCGGCCGATCGGTGACACCATCCGCGATTGAATGACCACGGACACACAACGGGTTCGAGGCCCTGGACGGCAAGCTGGCCCGGCTGAGGTCACGACATCGCGCTTCGCGGCCTTGCCACGCTCGGCGTTGTGGCGCCCAACTCTGCCACCACCAAACGAGTCCCCTCTGACACTAGAAGGACCACATGAGCGCCGCTGCAACCGAACTCATCGCACGCGCGGTCATCCGCGCCGGTGACCGGATCCTTGTGGCCCGACAACGAGGCAAGAAATTCACCTTCCTGCCCGGCGGCCACATCGAACCCGGCGAACCCGTCGAACACGCCCTGATCCGTGAGCTCGCCGAAGAACTCGGAACGACCGCCGATATCGGCGAACTTGTCGGCGTTGTCGAACACGGCTATACCGACGCCGACACCACTCACCACGAAGTGAACCTGGTCTTCACCGTGAATGTCGACGGCGAACCAATCAGCCAGGAAAAACACCTCGAATTCCTCTGGCTGCCCATCGATGAACTTCCCACAACCGACCTGCGCCCGGCCGCGCTACGCGACGCACTGACCGACGGCCACGCCACGCCATTCTGGCGGAGGTGGGATCACTGACCCAGCCTGCCTGTAGCGACCGGAGCCGCATAAACCATAGGCCGGGCTCGAATCGCTGCTGTCGGTAGACGACCGCCCGGCCTATTCAGGCCAGCCGCCCGCAGGCTCGAAAAACCGCTCGTCGCCCGCAGCGCCGGTCAAGCCCTCGACCGCGACCAGTTCCTTGGCCTCGACCGGGTTGCCGAACAGAAACCCGTGCCGCGCCAGAGGATTTCCAGCCATCTGCTCAACAACGCGCAAGGCGGCTTCACCTACACGGCGGTTGTACTCGGCGATCTGCTCGTGCTGTGCTTGATGACGATGAACCCGCTCCTCGTCGGTGATGCCTTGTTCAAGTGGGTCCGCGACGGTCACAACGTCGTCGAAGGTGAAATCGGTTTCGAACGGAATCGCCAGCAGATGGCGCTGATGCCCTCGGGGAGTTGAAGGGAACTCTGTACCGATGCTCATCACACGGACTCTACTGACCGCGCAGGCCGTCGACCTACGGCTGCTCTGCCGGATCGTCGGTCCCGGCGGCGCGGCCGCGCTTAGGTCGGCGCATGCTGACGAAGATCAGCAGACTGAGCAGGTCGATACCGCCGGTCTCGTCGTTGAAAATCTGATGTTCGGCGAAGTCGGGGAATCCGCCGGTGTCCTCGACTTCGCGGATGAGCGCGCCGACGGGATCGGGATGGTCGGCGATGGCCTGGGCCCACATCCCGTGCAGCTCGGCGAGCAGGCCGCCGAACGCCGGTTTCTCCTCCACGATATCGACGTGGCGGAACAGCGAATCCTCCAGGTGCGCAGTGAGTTCCGCGATCGGGATCTGCGAGTAGTCGTCGGCGCGCGAGCCCGTCACCCCGAGACTCCTTCCCCGTCTCGGAGCCGAGATCCCGCCCGCGCGGCGCCGAGCCGGTCCCGGTACTTATCGGCGATCTCCGGTGGCAGGTCGGCGGCGAGTTCGCGGGCGTAGGCGCGGGTGGCGGTGGCC
>NZ_BDBA01000060.1 GCF_001612745.1 Nocardia amamiensis NBRC 102102
TCGCCATCGCGCTGGCCGAGATTCGCAATGAACCGCTCGCGCAACCGTACGACGCGGTCGTGGTCGACGAGGTCCAGGACATGACGCTGGCGGGGCTCCGGCTGGCGCACGCCATCGCCGGTGGCAACGGGTCGAGTCCGCTGCTGCTGCTCGGCGACGGCCAGCAACAGGTGTACGCGGGCGGCTGGCGGATGGCCGACGCGGGCATCACCTTGCGCGGCCGTGGCGAGGTCCTCCGGGTGAATTACCGCAATCGCCGACGCGTCTGGGAAAACGCGGCGGGAATCGACGCGGTGAACGCTCTCGGCGATTTCGACGGCGAGTCCGGGGTGTCGCTGCGTGACGCCGACATCACGCTCCCCGACGGCGCGGTGCACATCTGGCGGGGACCCGACCAATACCTGGAGAGCGCACTGGTGACCGGCATTCGCGAGTGCGGCAGGCCGCTGGCCGACATCGCGGTACTGACCAGGACGAACCTGGAGGCCGACCGGCTCATCGGCGCGCTCGACGCGGTCGGCATCGCGACGCTGCCCCTGCTGGAGTTCGATGGAAAACCCTGTGCGGCGGTGAAAGTCGGCACCGTCCATCGCGCCAAGGGCCTCGACTTCGCGGCCGTCTTCCACCCGACCTGGTCCAGCGGCGCCGCACCGCCGACCGGCGCGAGCCGCGAACGAGCAGAGCTCGCCGACCGCCAGAAACTCGTGGCCATCACCCGGGCGCGCGACTACGCCTGGATCGGCGTCCGAGACGACCGCCTGGAGATCGACCGCACCTGAACCCGGCCCCCGAATCCCGCCTGGGAAGGCACGATTCGGCCGCTAGACTCACCGGGGTCACTGGGAAGGGGGCCGCATGGACGCGGTTGTCAAGGAGGTCGCCGAGGAGGGCAAGCGCCTGATCGACCGTGCCTGGCTCGGCGAACTCAGCCGCGACCAAGCGGTGCACATGTTCGTCCAGGTCGGTGACGGCATGGTGCGCTACGAAACCGCGCTCACCATCATCGACGACGGTGTGCGGCAGCTGAGGGTCAACGCGCGGCGGCTACGGATCCTGCGCTGGTGCACGCTGCTGGAGATCCCGGTGTTCGGCGCGTTCGCGGGGCTGGCCGTGTTTTTCGGCGACTACACCACCGCGGGGCTTTCGGTGTTGTTCCTGCTGATTCTGCAGGTTGTTCACCGCGGAATGCTTCCGCGCCCGCCTGCGGTCCCCCGCCAGCCGAAATAGCTGTCCACGGCGCATCGAGCGCCTGGCGAATCGTCGGCGGTGACATAGTCTGCGTTTCATGGACGGCACGATCGGCATACCCGGGCCCCATCCACATGAGCCACACGGTGTGGGCTTCGCGACCAAGCTGAACTGGTTGCGCGCGGCGGTACTCGGTGCCAATGACGGCATCGTGTCCACCGCGGGCCTGGTCGTCGGCGTCGCCGCGGCTACGACCGACACGGCGGCGCTGTTCACCGCGGGTATCGCGGGCCTGTCTGCCGGTGCGATCTCGATGGCGGTGGGCGAATACGTCTCGGTCAGCACCCAGCGCGATTCCGAGCGTGCTCTGCTGGCGCGAGAACGCAGGGAGCTGCGTGAGGAGCCGGACTACGAGTTGGCCGAGCTCGCCGGGATCTACCGAGCAAAGGGTCTGACGGCGGAGACGGCGCGGAAGGTCGCCGAGGAACTCACCGCGCACGACGCGTTCACCGCCCACGCCGAAGCCGAACTCGGCCTGAATCCGGCCGAGCTGACCAATCCCTGGCAGGCGGCATTCTCCTCGGCGGTGTCCTTCATCCTCGGCGCGTTGCTTCCTTTGCTGGCAATCCTGTTGCCGCCGGTCAGCGCACGCATCCCGGTTACCTTCGCGGCCGTGCTCGCCGCACTCGCGATCACCGGTTCGGTCAGTGCCCGGCTGGGCGAAAGTCCCCCCGGACGTGCGGTGATCCGCGTGGTTCTCGGCGGCGCGCTGGGGATGGGCGTCACCTATGGCATCGGGCAGCTCGCCGATGTGGCCGGAATCTGAGCCGGTGCCCGCGTCGGCTCACCGCCTCCGCATGGGCACCGGTCGATTCCGAATCAGCGCCGGAACGCGTCCCGTAGTTTGTCCGTGGCACGCTCCAGATTGCCGCGGACCTGCTCGCGACGCCCCTCGGCCTGCAGCCGGGAGTTTCCCGTCGCCCTACCGACGAATTTCTTCACCCTGCCCCGGGTGGCCCGTGCCTGATGTGCGAGGCGATCTTCGAACTTCATGACCGACTCCTTGGTGTCGAGGACGCTAGTAGTACCAACGGCGGCCACCGACCGGACGGCCCACCGAGCCCGCGATCAGCAGAACCAGGCCGATGATCAGCACGATGATGCCCACCGTGGTGAGCAGTCCGATTCCGAGCAGCCAGCCGAGGACCAAGAGGATGAGTCCGAGCACAATCATTGCCGTATTTCCTTTTCTCGATAACTATTTCGCGGTCATTGGTTTCGAGGTGGCAGCCGCCGCCCCGCGCTCACCTCGCGTCGGTGCGTGCAGCCACCGCCGCCAGGCCGGCTCGTGGGCGGCCTGCACACCTGTCTCAGGAGTGCCTGCCGCGAGATCACGCCTGGCCGCCGCCATCTCACGACGAGACTGCCTGAGCTCGCGACGTGCCGCCGCGCCGCGCCGGGTGACCCGCCAAGCGCCGGACAGCACCAGCGCCAGCCCGAGCATCCCGATGGCGCCCAGGACGATCCCGTAGCCGAACAACGCTCCGGCGGAGCCGTGGAACTGGTAGTCGAATACCGCGAATTGCTGGACGTCGCCGGTGTTGCCGACCACGGCGGCGACACCGATAATCACCGCCGCGATCAAGACGACGAGCCCGATTATGATGATCATGACAATCCCTGTTGCCTCGATTCGTTATGACAACTCCGCTATTCCCGCGGTCGGCGCGATCAAACCGAGCAAACGCATTGTTTGCACCCGGCAAATCGGTCTATGCGAAGTGCATGACCTACACGATTACTTTGCACAATGTGACCCGGGAGTCCGCATCGGCGATCGAAGCGGCCCTGCGCGGGGTCAACGGCATCGATGCGGTCGACATCGATGTGCCGTCCGAGCGCGCCCTGGTGAACTCCACCCTCACCTACGGCGAGGTCCTCGACGTCATCCGGCAGACCGGAGCCGCCGCCTCCTGATCGAGCCTCCGACCGCGCCGGCCACCGGCCGGCATGCGCGGACTTCCGGACGCCACATTTTGTGGGCAGTCCACGCATCAGCCGCATCCGTCGCCAGTCCGTGCGGGATGATGACCGGGTGACGGACGTGTTCGACTCCGACTTCGCGCGGGACCCGTGGCCAACACTCGATCGGTTGCGCACCGCGGGCGGCGTGCACCGAATCCGGACACCTGACGGTCCCCCGGCCTGGCTGGTAACCCGATACCGCGACGTGCGCTCCGGACTGCTGGATCATCGGCTGTCCACCCGGGTCCACTACGCGAACGCGGAAGACTATCGCGGCTTCGCCGTGCCGCCGCCGCTGGACAACCTCCTCAGGGCCGGCCCGGCCGACCACGCACGGTTGCGCGGTCTGGTGACTGCCGAGCTGTCACCGCGGCGGCTGGCCGAGTGGACCGAGCTGGCTCCCGACCTGGTGAATGCGCTACTGCACGAGGTGGTTTCGGGCGAGCCTATCGATTTCGTCGAACGCCTCGCGGTCCCGCTGCCCGCGGCGGTACTCGGCGAATTGCTCGGCCTCGACGAGCCGACCCGGAAAAACCTTCTGGGCTGGGCGAATTCGACGCTGCTGCCTTCGGCGTCGCCACCACGTGCCCGCGACACACTCACCACAATGCTGGCGATCATCACCGATGCCACCGAGCACGCGCGCACGCACCGTGCGGACACGGTGCTGGGCCGCCTGGTGGCCGCGCACGCCGACACCGGGTCACCGAGCGCCGACGAACTGGCCGGGCTGCTGTTCTACCTGCTGTTCGTCTGGTACGAGGTGCTGGTCGATCTGGTCGCCGGATCGGTACTCGCCTTGCTCGGCCGCCCGGACCAGCGCGAACTGCTGCGCGCGAGGTCCGACCAGCACGCCGCCGTGGACGAGCTGCTGCGCTACCTGTCCCCGCAAGTGCTCGCCGGGCCACGCTTCGCGACGACCGAGCTGTCCATCGGCGACACCACGATCCAGTCGGGACAGACCGTGCTGCTGTGTCTTGCCTCGGCCAACCACGATCCCGAAACCTTCGATCGGCCCGAGGAATTGGACCTGACCAGAGACCGCGGCGCGCAGCTCGCACTCGGCTACGGAGTGCACGCCTGCTTGGGCAACGCGCTGGTGCATACGCTCACCACGGCGGTGCTGGATCACGTGCTGACCCGATGGCCGGATTCGGTGCTGCTGGTGGACGAGCGGGATATCGTCTGGCGCTCCGGGTTTCGGCATCGTGGTCCGCTCGCACTGCCGATGCGGCTCCGTTGAGATGGGGCGAGCGACGATGATCGCCCCACCTGCTACCGCTCTCGGGAGCCGGGCCTCTCGCGGTCGCGCACCTATGCGGGACGACCACACCGGCATGCGCTGGCGGAGCACGGACGAGTATGATCTACGACACACACCCTGTCAACTACAGGAGACACGCTGACCATGGGGGAGGTTCCACACCCGTTCACCCGGGCTCTCAACACGCTGATCAATGGAATGCACCCGCCCGCAAGCAAAGACGGACGGCCGCTGGAGATCACCCACCGAGCCCTGGCCGAGGACATCCACCGCACCACCGGAGCGCGCCTGTCCGCGAACTACCTCTGGAAGCTGCGCACCGGGCAGGCGGTGAACCCGTCGTACGAGACGCTGGAGGTGTTCCGGGGCTACTTCGGGCTCGACAGCCTCGACCCGTTCACCGATCCGCAGCTGGCCGCGGCGCGTGGCAACGAGTTGGCATTGATCAACGCGCTCAAGGGAAATGCCGAACACGAGGTGCTGGAGTTGGTGCTGCGCGACGGGCTGCACCAAGGTACGGTCCGCGCGGAGTCGGTGCTGGCGATGCTGGACATCCTGCGGCGCATCGAGACCGAGGACCACGGGTGAGCGATGCGGATCGCGGCGTGGAGCGAGGATGGAGGTGACCAGCCGGTGCTGGATCGTCGATGGCTGCGGCGCGAACTGCGCGGCCTCGGACTACCCGGCCGGTTCACCGTCGGTGAGCTCGCCGAGGCGGTGGCCGAGCGCCGCGCCCGGCCGCTGCGGCTGCGTCCGGAAAGCTTCCCGGTGACCGGCCTCACCGGCGGACTGCTGGTCACGGACGCAATCGATTTCATTGCCTACCAACGCAATACTTCGAAGGTGCATCAGGATCACATCGTCTGTCACGAGCTCGGTCATCTACTGGCCGGGCATCGCACCGTCGACGTGCGCGGCGCGGAAGCGTTACGGCTGCTCGCCCCGAATATCGACCCCGCGGTGGTGCAGCGGATGCTGGGCCGCACCAGCTACGCCCAGCCGCAGGAGCAGGAGGCGGAGGACATCGCGAATATGCTGATGGCCCACCACATCACGCACTGGACCGCCCGGGAGGAGTGGGTGCTGCCCGACGCCGCGCCCGTCGCCGCGCGGCGGCTGCTGGACGCGCTCGGTCCGGGACAGGGCTGAGCCGATGTGGTTCGCGGCGGTGTACGGCGCCATCGGCGCCTTCGGGTTCGCGGCATTCCTGTGGCGCGTCGGCCTCGCCCTTCGCAGCCCGGACAACCCCGCGCGGTGGGCCGTCGCGTTCGCGATCCTCGCGGCGGCGATCGGTTTCGAAGCCGCTGTGCCGCAGACTTATACCTGGCTGGGAGACGTTTCCGGCATCCCGAATGTGGCTTCGCTCGTCGTGTACGGCGCCATCGCGACCGCTGTACTCGCCCAGATCGTCTGGACCGGGTTCATGGTGGCGCCGCAGGAGCCCGACAATCGCGCCGGGCGTCGGATCCTCGCGCTGCCGTTGCTCGTGCTCACGGTGCTGGCCCTGCTGTTCACGGTGGCCCCGGTGCACGACGAGAGTCATCCGACCGACTTCGACGATCACTACGCGAAGGTCCCGCTCGCGGTGGCGTTCCTCGGCGTCTATCTCACCGTGTACTCGGCGGCTTTGATCCGGATCATTCTGCTGTGCCGCAGGTGGATCGGCGAGGTCGACCGGGTCTGGTTGCGACGCGGCCTGCGGCTGCTCGCGGTGGGCAGCACCATCGCGCTGGGCTACAGCGTGGGCAAGGTGATCGCGATCGTCGCGGCGTGGTTCGGCATCGGGCTGCGCCGCCTCAACACCGACATCGCGCCCGCGTTCGCCAGTCTCGGCGCGACCGTCATGCTGGTCGGCTACCTGTGCCCCTCGCTGGCGCCCTGGCTGCTGCACACGGTCGCGCGACTGCGGGCGCTGCCCCGGCTGCGTCCACTGTGGCTGGCTCTGCGCGAGGTGGCCCCGGAGCTGGCGCACACGTCGTCGCGGCGTCGTCCGGCCAGCCGGGACCGGGTGTACCGCAGGGTGATCGAGATTCGCGACTGGCTGCTGCGCCTGCAGCCGCAT